>NZ_AFWF01000135.1 GCF_000222605.1 Vibrio ichthyoenteri ATCC 700023
GCGTCGTGATGATCCGATCCAGAAGAAATATGGAAACAGTGAAATCGACACAACCGCTGCTTATCCCTACTGTGAGCAGTGGTGGAAGTCTGTTGATGAAAACCGTTTTGGGGAGCCTGCGGGGATCAAGTGGCGTATCTACAACGATGTGGCCAAACACTACCCGGAGATTGCGATCGAAGTAAGAAAACCCGATGGATTTTTTGCACGCGTGCTAGGTAAAGAAGTGTCCGAAGCGGAGCGTGTCGATATGCTGGTTGAGCGCGTGCTCAGTGTCGAGCAAACTAATGGGCGTATTGTCCGCGGTTTTGGTTATACGCTTGATAAGACAGCAGATCACAGAGTTCGTGAAATATGGAATGCCGGTGCTGGTTTTGTTGGTGTTCAAACGGGACACATTTTAACCGGTCCCGCTTACTTTGTAGTAAGACAAGCGATGCCGATGCTACAAGCGGTCTTAATGAGCGCGGTTATCATAGCTAGTCCGATAGTACTGACGATCAGTGCGTACAACATCACCACTTTAATGTCGCTTTCACTGGTTTATTCAGGTTTGATGTTCTTAACATTTTGGTGGGAACTGTGCCGAAGTTTAGACAGTAAGCTCATTGAAGGGATCTACAAGCTGAATGAGAATTTAAACCCACTGACAGGCGCTATCAACTACATGGATGACTCTATCTTAAAGCTCGTCATGATCATACTCTATGTCATGATGCCGGCGGTGTGGTTTGGGTTATTGGGGTTTGCAGGATACAAAGTGAACGCAATTGGTATCGATACAGCCTTGGATAAGATTAACAAGAATACTCAGCAGGGATTTGACTTCGCACAGGGCCAAGCTACATCACACATAAAAAAAACAAAATAAATAAACGATTACTTTCAGTCAGGGGATAACAATCCTCTGACTGAATTAATAGTACTCACCTTTTCGCTTCTGTTCTTCATAATAATCATTTGCACCATCACTCCACTTCCCCCAAAAATCATACGAATCTGCCTGCACAGTAGGATTTATCGTATTTTGATATTCTTTAGCTACGCGTAGTTCTTTGTCTTCTTTAAAGGCTTGATGCCATTTTTTTATGAACTGCAACATCACAACCTCCTAGATTTATCGGCGAATCGTCAGTTTCTGTACGTAAATTACTCTTTTATTGAAATGCTTGCAACCACTTTCACATTGGGGCTGGGTCAGTTTATTATGTAACATAATGAATTATTTAATGAGATAAAGGATGTAACTTTGAGAATTAAGAAAATAGCTCTAGCCACAATTATTGGTCTGGTTCTTACTGGACCTATAGGTGCTTTTGCTATTGCTGTGATCGCATTTCTGCTAACAAAAAAAGATAACACACCACCTAAAGAGTCAGCTAGCAGTCATTGGCACATTCCTGACATTTCAGATCTAAATCCATTAAATAGCTCTGAATATAAGAGAAAAGAAGCAGGAAACCATGGCGAAAAACTAATGAAGACGACCCTGCAAGAGTTAAAAGGAAATGTAATAAACGGGTATATAACGACTGAAAACATGGTTTTCAATAACAAGAACTTTGAAATTGATTTTCTAGTTCTTGCCCCTCACGTTGGCTTAGTTGTTGTAGAAGTGAAACACTATTCAGGGAAGGTGTATTGTAGCGATGACAAAAATTGGCATCAGATTAATTCTCAAGGAATAAAAAAATCATATAAAAACGCATCCCTTCAATCATTACGAACCAAATCACTATTAAGCGAAATTCTTACATCAGAAAACATTAACAACTGGCCATTATCGTCAGTTGTTGTATTTACACACCCTACAGCCAATATATATAAACAGAAGGGGACAAAATCACCACAAACTGAAATTTTGATACGAAATACATTTAAAGGATGGCTGAATGAACAAGAAAAACATGATGATGTGATATTTTCGATTGATGATTTTAACAAAATACGGAACTTATTAAAGTCAACCGAGCATGAGTATTCGGGAGCAAGATTCTAAAATCTGGAGCGTGCAGCGGGAATCGAACCCGCATCATCAGCTTGGAAGGCTGAGGTAATAGCCATTATACGATGCACGCTAGGGGGAGGCCCAATCTTACTCAACCGCGCTCTTAATGAAAAGCAATTTAACCAGCCTATTCAACTGGTTGGTTAATTTTTACCTTAATCTCGCGATCGCCTCTTTGATCCGCTCAATTCTCTTTCTATCTTGATACTGGCGGCTTTTGCTATCTTCAAAAGCCAGAACTTCTTGGAGTTTATCAAGCGTTAATCGTGGAGGTGAACCGCGCCCTACTTTCGGCATCACTAACTGACACAGTATAGTATCTGGGCAATACAGGGTTTCATTGTTTTCTCGCAACCAGCGAAAGCATTTGGGACAAAGCTTGTCGGTTTTTTCGTACATAATGTTTTCTGACACAGACTCTTATTTTAGACGGGCACTGATTCAATATTTTTTAACTTGAACTTATCTTGCTTACAGCGAAAGTGACCACGACTAATGCCAAGCATTTTGGCCGCTTTGGTTTGATTACCATTGGTGTGCTTTGTTGCAGCGATGAACAGCTCTTCAGTAACGAGTGGAATGACCCA
>NZ_AFWF01000134.1 GCF_000222605.1 Vibrio ichthyoenteri ATCC 700023
TGTGGAGGAGTCAGCGTAATTTTTATGGTGCGTAGCATGATCCTGATTCTATTGAAAATCAAGCAACTTCAATGATCACGGGTATATAATTTTCCCATTCGGGCAAAGAAAAAACTTTTTCTTGAGATACAGGTTTTCCATTGATGAAAAATTTCACATGTGTTTTGACATTTTCATCATTTCGATGTCGATATCCATCTTAATTCATGTGATTGGAGTCACGATCAATTTTCACAAGCTCTAAATGAGATGGTAGTCTTCCTTCGTTAAAACGCCAATGCGTAGCCCCTAATTCACTAATGTCATAATAGATATGATTCCATTGACTAAATTCGGCACTATTTTTAAAAGATTCAGGCAATGATTTTACATAAGATCCAGCATCATATGGTATACTAACTTTCTTTCCTACAACCATAACTTCATGAAAAGAATGCATTCCTCCACCAACAAGATAAGCGACAATTGCAAGCATATATTGTTTCTTTTCTTCTATATCTTCTAGAGGTCCAAACGCTTCAGCAGCTTGCAATAGACTTCCTGTTGTTCCTGATATTCCAGAACCAAAAAGAAGATTTAGATCGTCCATATCATCGAAAAATTTGTTAGCTTCTGAATGACTTTGACGAAAGATATCACGCTTAAATATATCAACACCACGGTTTCTTGATTTATATAGCTTTCCAACTATTGTAACATTATCGTTATTAGTGATACCTACTGTGAAAGAAGGCTCTACAACATTTTTGTTTTTTACTCTACCTCTTATTCTTTCTTGATCAAACCAATCTTGTCTTACTGTTTTTTCGAGAGCCTTATAGCGATCCAGTATTTCTCCTCCTAATGCAGGTAATACTTTTCTACCGATCGCATCATGGATGGACATTTTTTGTTCTAGTGTGCCATGTTTCAGTGCGCCTAGAATACTATTCCAGATAAAAAGGTCAGACAAATCTTCTAAACTTTGTTCTGAAATCCTTCCAAAAGAGAGCCTTCCATTAGTAAAAAAATAGTGACCGATCCCTTTAACAACTGCATTCAGCGTCTTATTTGGCTCTTGTTTAAAATGTGCCTGTAAATATCTTTCTATGCCGTTAGATATTTTTTCGACCGCTTTTTCTGTAAAAATTTGGTTGCGTAGAACAATTCCACCTAATTCTGAAGCTGCTAAGCTCCGCCGTTCTTTACTGACCTCCGTCGTATATGGTTTCATGTCTAAACCTAAGTGATTAAAACCTTGAGCTTCCCCCGTTTTAGCATATACAACACAAGAATTAGCAATAATTCCATAAGGAACATATGATTCGAATTGTTTTATACGTGGAAGATATTCCTGTTGAGAAAGCCCATTAGGGTGATCAAAATCACGAACAATGAATCCTCTATTCTTTGAATTTGGAGAGATTGACGTGTTTTTAACAACATTAATATCTTTTGCTAAAATGCTTGGTATTATTTCAGATAATCTTCCAAGGTTTTCTTTTGGTGAAGGTGAAATAATCTTATTTTCGATTAATGGCATAAGCATTTCCGACTATACCGAATCAACGTGAAGATGCAGACTTGAGAATCTGAAAATTATCATTAATTCGAGATGTAAAAGAGCTTGCGATCTCTGGAAAAGTCGCAGCAAAAAAATGGTTTATTGCCGCCTTGAAGTGCCGTTTACTTTTGAAGTAAACGTTGTTCCTCGACTTCTCATTCATTACCTTCCATAGCCGCTCTATTGGATTCAGGTTTGGGCTGTAAGGTAGAAGATAATTCAGAACAATATTAAGGACAAACGCCGCATCTTTAATTAAGTCACTGCGGTGATACCCTGCACCATCTAAGATGATATGAAGCTTATGAGCTAACGGATAAACTCTCTCTTAACTTACAGAAGAAGCGGACAATAGTTTCACTGTTAATGACCTAATAATCGTGAACAATGGTTGCACTAATATCCGACAGGTTTAGTGCGCCAATAATGTTCAATCGGCTACGATGATTAATGGGTGTAGCCGATCAGATCGTAACTTCTTGACTTAGTTCCATCGATTTACGCCACAAAACCCTACCATGATAATGACCAATTAAAGAGTTAGTTAGTGAATTGATGTGATGCGT
>NZ_AFWF01000133.1 GCF_000222605.1 Vibrio ichthyoenteri ATCC 700023
GGTCATGACTCCAACCTGTTGATTAATAGTAAAACTCTCGTTCGATAAAGGTACCGATGACCTTATCGTGCATTTCTTCTGATCTGGAGAAGCCGATAGTTTTTCGAACGAGTCGCTTTAAGCGAGTTCTCAGGGTGAGATTGGTTCGTTCTATCCTTTGCGTATACCGCTTACCTATGATGTGTTTCTCTCTTGGTAAGTTCGCTGAATAAATACGGTAGTCGTCTGTACAATAAAAAGGAATGGTAAACTTCGATAGAAGACGTTGTAGTTTATTAAATGCCTCGGTATCTCTTTTACCAAAAGCGTGGGCAATGATCCGCTTATATCTAGGCTCCCAAGCATACCAAAGCCAACGTTGATTATTCTTGTTACCAACAAACGACCATTGTTCATCGACCTCACATATCAACTCAATGTTAGCGACATCAAAAGGTATTGTCGTTACTTGTCTAGGTGAGAGTTTTTTAAAGTGCGTAAAACGGTGTTGTAAGCGACTTTCAACACTCGGCCAGTATCTCTTACGCCAGAGCTATTCATTGCCATTTCAAGAATTTTATCTTTAACGCCAGGCTTAC
>NZ_AFWF01000132.1 GCF_000222605.1 Vibrio ichthyoenteri ATCC 700023
TTTAGTTTTAGGCATGAGGCTACAGACTTTAATTCTGTTTTAATTCCATTTCTACCTCTTTTATAATACTTGAAACAATATCATCCAAGTTAGATTTAGTGAGAAATGTGTTAATTCCTTGTTTTTGACAATAGTGCTGTAATTTGTTGTTACATATTTTGTGCATATCATCATTTACGAACTTAAAATAATCTTCCCTTATCTGTTTTGGAATGTTCAAAAAAACACCTTTTTTATCTATTTTACTTTTTATTGCAGCAATTAATCCACTACTACCAGCAGGGACACCGCTTAATCCCAATAAATTTGTAGCACGCTGATTAGCTTTTTTTGATATTTCCATAATG
>NZ_AFWF01000131.1 GCF_000222605.1 Vibrio ichthyoenteri ATCC 700023
TCTTTTGTTTCTTTATGGTTGAGTCTATTTTTAGTGCCAAGAGCTTCCGCTTTATTGCTGCAGTATTTGTCAATTTTTCTAGCGAAATCGCACGAAAGATGCTGATGAATTTCATTTTTTCTTGGTTTTAACTCAAAGATAACCTCATCGCATGCTTGTATAACAATATCAACAGTATTTTTCAAAATAGATAAATCACGCACATTGAAAATAGACAAATCATCGCGTTGCGATTTGCTTGATATTAATTCGCCAATCTGTTTTCTAACTACATTTGAATTTACAATATTTAACCTATCTCTACCCTCACTTAATATGTTAATTCGTTGTTCATAAGGAAGACTGTTAATGGACAATAAAATGTCACTAATTTTACGTAGCGTTTTTTTTGACAACGAAGTATTATTCATCTTTATGGTTATGGCATCAGTTAAACTGTGTTTTTGTATGTTTATTTTCATTTTTAGTTCATTCCAGTTACGCTATAAAACCTTAGAAT
>NZ_AFWF01000130.1 GCF_000222605.1 Vibrio ichthyoenteri ATCC 700023
CGCTTTTATGCGCTCGCTGCCTAATTGTATCTAGAGATCGGCACGTCTGCATCTAACGACAACTTTGCGACAGAACCTTCTGAGCCTAGGCTGAATTTTTTGTAACAAAGCCGAACGGGCAACAATGGCTCTATTTTTTCCCAGAGCGTATCAGAGGTTAGATATTGTGTTGAACTCATTTACAGTATTTTCAATAGGTGTTGTTTAACTCAGAAAACACCTATTGAGATGGGTTCTAAATCTTATTTCCTATAATAATTTTTGACACATTGTCAAAAATATAATTTAGCTGGGATACTATGTCATATAAATCATCGGTTG
>NZ_AFWF01000129.1 GCF_000222605.1 Vibrio ichthyoenteri ATCC 700023
TTCTTAATCTGTCCGATAAAGAGAGCAATTCAGACAGTGTTCGCTATTTGACCTACATTAAAGGACGCGTAGGACGTGGTGTATCCGATTTCTTTCTCGATTTTCTTCATGCAGAAGTGGGGTTGGACGTCAAAGCTCAGAACCAGGTACTCATGCAAGCGGTGCAAGATTTTTGTGCCGATCAACAATTGGATAAACAAGAAACCTATCAATACCGTAAGCAGGTATTTGATCATTGCAGTGCCCAATTAAAGTCGGGTGATGATGTGGTGGTCTCTGAGCTGTCGAATGAACTTCCTGTCAGTGTTAATGGTCAAAATTTCCAGTCGTTCACTCAAGAGCAAGGGTTTGAGCTCGATGCACAGTTTCCCGTAGAGCGTGGGTCATTAAAGCTCCTCACGAAATTTGTCGGCAGCGGCGGTGGGATCTCGTTAACATTTGATGGGCTGTTGCTTGATGAGCGGATATTTTACGATCCAGAGACCGATACGCTGACGATAAAAGGTACACCGCCTAATTTACGCGATCAACTGACACGTCGTTGATTGTTTAGTGAAAATTGATTGAATTATTATAAGGTCTGTATGCGAAGAACAGCACAAATCCCCCCTCATAGCCTTGAAGCTGAGCTTAATGTGATTAGTGGTTTGTTATATAACAATGCTGCCTGGTCTGAAGTCTCACACCATCTTCACCGAGATATGTTTTATGGGAGAACACATCGATATTTATTTGACTCATTGGCTACGTTGTTGGCCTTTCACAAGGATGTAAGCTTAGAGATGCTGATTAGTGAGCTTTCCAAGAGGGAGGTATTAAACAATGAAGTATTTGACTCCGATTTACAGCAATTAGTCGTTCTGGAAAGTAATGCAGTAAATGCGGTTAGGTACGTTGATGTGGTGGTAGACAGATACAAACAGAGGCAATTAATGTTTAATAAAAATTGTGACATTTAACAATAAAACAAACATAATGGCAGAATGTTATTGTCATTATGGTGTTTTGCGTGAAATTAGAATACATCAAAGAAGGTGAATTTAAGCGCATGGCTCAGTTGAAAGCGCTTGATCTCATTTTAGCTCAGGAATCGAGTGAAACACGAGCTAAATTTCATTTAGTGGGAGTGAATATCACCGAAATGCGCCGTTATGCTGTACGTCATGCTCGTATCAACGCCCCACGAGAGTGGCGACTCGATCATCTCTCCGCTCTGGTACAATCCCTGGGTTTTAAAAAATTTGAAGTTCGTTTTTTTGAGGAATGATAAGGGTGCCTAAGATCATGCTTGAGACTGATTGGATCGGTTTTATGACTCTTGCCTGGAACGCATCCCCTACGTTTGTCATTATTTTGATTGTAATGCTCGCAACCGTTTTATGGGGAATGCTCTTTATCGTTACTCAGATTGTTAAATCTATCTGGCGCTCAATCAAACGTGATAAATATATTCTGTGAGTATGAATAATATGCCATTTCGAATTAGTAAGCTTCGCCTTGGGGCTTATTGTATTGTAGGGGCTGCTTTTGCTGCTGGTTCCATCGGTTATCTTCATTTAGAACGAAACTATGCCGCCCAGCAGAAAAATTTTGCAGATCTCTATCTGACTAACCAAAAATTAGAAGCTGAAAATGCGGGTTATCAAGCTGATGTTCATGAGTTATCTCAAGTTATGAGTCAACGTGATGCGCAGTTGGCATTACTTGGTGAACGAGTTGAAGATGTGGAGATGATTCTTGGCTTAGATGGAGGTGAGATTGAGGAGCGAGGTTTAGATTGGTCAACTCGTTTGCATTTAGTTGCGATGGATTCGGCGTTAAAAACGGCAATGCTTGAAGCGATACCCAATGGTAGCCCGCTTGAATACAAGCGTATCTCATCATTATATGGAAAGCGCAGTAACCCGATTTCAGGTAGAAAGCAGACACATACCGGTATTGATTTAACTTGTAACGTAGGGGATCCGATAATTGCCCCAGCAGACGGGGTGATCGAAACGGTTAGAGCGAGTAAAAAAGGTTTTGGTAATTTTATGACAGTACGCCATGCCTACGGATTTATGACCTCTTACGCGCACCTTGATCGATTTAAAGCTCGTAATGGTCAGTTTGTTAAAAAAGGTGATTTGATTGCCACCTGTGGTAATTCTGGCAATTCAACCGGTCCACACTTGCATTATGAAACGCGTTTTGTTGGGCGTTCATTGGACCCAAAAACTCTCATGGATTGGAATGTTGGGACGTTTTCGTTGCCATTCGAAAAAGAAAAGAAAGTGAACTGGCGAGCGTTAGCCGACTTGGTTGAAGAAAGAGTGAATCAGAAATTATTGTTATCGTTGACTCCTGATGATTCGGCAGAAAATACGATTTCAATGTTGCGAACTCATGATGAGCCGGTGACAGGGGGCACGATGTTAACTAAGCGTGTTCAGTAGGCATATCGGTCTGTAATGAAAGATAGAAAAAGTATGCAGCGAACTTTGATTCAAGAAGGCTATCATCAATTATTCATGCTATTGAGAACTCCCGATCCTATAGTGTTAAGCGGAGAGCAATTGATAGACGAAATTATCGATGATATTGATGCAGCGTTTGATAATGGCGTTAATATTACCTCGTTGTACTTGGCAGTCACTGCGAAGAGTGGGCTCAATATGAGTTATATTGAGTTTAGGCGACTGCTTAGGTTATCAAGGAAGAAAAAAGCTCAGAAGCAATAATGTTTTATTGTCGTTTTTCACCTTTAGTTGACCCACTACGACAGTAGATATTATCAAGGCTTTGAGTTTTACGATCGGCAATCATTGTCGTTCATATTGCTTTGTCGCGGGGCTCGATGAGTGTCGGGTGAACATTCCATTGATTGCCGGAGTCGGTCAGAATTGAAATGGTTTTTGTGTTTTTTTTGGTTACGATACCAGTGATGCGCTTTTCATTTGGTGGTGTAAAGCTGACTTTGTCGCCTAATCTAAAGTCTTGCATCGAACGAGACGTTTCATTTCGGTCTATTTCTTTGATTCTTTCGATGATCTTTTTATTCAGCAGAAGTAGTTCGTCTTTCGATAGCTGAGAGATATCAAGCATATTGAGCCTTAGTTCAATGGAGTTTCGTTGAGTTCGATAGTAACGCTGTTTTTATCAGAGTGCGAGTTAGGGATGTCATAGAGTGCCGTTAAATACTGACCGCACTGAAGTGCATTCTCACAGAGTAAGCAATGAACGCTGTATCCACTGCATGGGCTTTGCTTGGTTAATATGATCCTTTCCATTGAATCCACTCGCATAACTAATTGCATATATTGACATTGTTGACAATACCTACGTGGTTGGCGAATCGAGTTTTCTATCGTGTATATAAATTGTTCTTTATTTGAGGTTTAGCGTGTAGATTGCTTTTTCTGGAAGAGGTCGAAAATGAACTGCAACTCTTCTTCGCTGAGGTTGGGCGTAGAGCGTTTATCAAGTGTTGATTGGATAAGAATTTGTAGTTCACTTAGAA
>NZ_AFWF01000128.1 GCF_000222605.1 Vibrio ichthyoenteri ATCC 700023
TGCCAGAAAACGGATTGGATGTGCTAAACAGCGATGGCGACAGTGTCGAAGTGGCGCTGGCAAAATCGTTACTTAAGCAGACCCAACACCGTTAATCCCCGACAGGGCACTTGTTGCCCTGTTAGGCTCAAGTGCTCTTACTTAACCAATAGGAGCAAACTATGACACAAACCATCACACAAGGGGCTGCCTTAGCCCTTGCGTATTTTAAAGAGGGGTTTCCCTATCACGAAAACAACCACGTGCTGTTTGAGCAAGTCTCACACGGCGGCGATGTGGAGTTTTTTACTTGGGTATTGGAGCAAATCATTCCCGTAACTGAGAGCTATCTGGAGCAGTATTCCTTAGATGAGCCTGACAAGCTTTATCTATTCTATGGGAACGCTTATCCCGAGCAGTTATCTCGATTACTAGGAAGTAATCCAACCCCAACACAACATGATTTGGAGCAGTGTATAGCGTTAACGCTCAATGTTCTCGCCCAGACCATGCGTGATATACGCCTGTAATTTTTTCACCCTAACCGGGAGCTTGCCTCCCGGTATGCTCCCTTTTATATAAATTGGAGCAAACAATGAAAAACATGAACCACGTCCTCACCGAACTTATGGCTTGGTTAGAAGATAACATGGCCAGTGACAGCGAGCTGCATTTTGACAATGACGGCAAGGTAAACTCAGAAATGGTTTACCAGGCATTGTCCATGCAGCTTACGACTTTACCGCCGTGTGATGCGTTAAAAACACACCTCGCCTTGTCCCATTCGATGTTGGCGCAAGTGTGTCATTTACAACGTGTGCATCGACCTGCACTTGCGTGGCAACCTCAATTGATCACATTGATTGAGCGGAGAACGTCAGGCGGACTCTTTGTGTCCCCGACCACCAACCCAGAGCCGTATCGTGAGTTTCACTA
>NZ_AFWF01000127.1 GCF_000222605.1 Vibrio ichthyoenteri ATCC 700023
GATGCGGATTCTGTTGATCCCCTGCTTCGCTAAACGAGCTGGAAGCGTGAACATCACTCCGTTCTCTATTGCGATGGGTTGCTTTGCGCCGGTCATGATAAAAAACGATGACCACCCAATTGGGCTAAGATGGTGTTGGCAACTTGCAATCTTTCCTCTCTGCTCATCGTGCTGTCTCCGCTCTGAAAAAGGTACAAATCGCAAACACTTCTGGGTCTGCATACAACTCAGGGTGCAAATAGACATCGACGATACAGCCTTGCACGTCCATCACCATCAGCGCCCATAACGTATTGTCTTCACCACAGTAGTAGTGAAACTCACGATACGGCTCTGGGTTGGTTGCCGGTGACACAAAGAGTCCGCCTGACGTTCTCCGCTCAATCAATGTGATCAATTGAGGTTGCCACGCCAGTGCAGGTCGATGCACACGTTGTAAATGACACACTTGCGCCAACATCGAATGGGACAAGGCGAGGTGTGTTTTTAACGCATCACACGGCGGTAAAGTCGCAAGTTGCATGGACAATGCCTGGTAAACCATTTCGGAGTTTACCTTGCCGTCATTGTCAAAATGCAGCTCGCTTTCACTGGCCATGTTATCTTCTAACCAAGCCATAAGTTCGGTGAGGACGTGGTTCATGTTTTTCATCGTTTGCTCCAATTTATATAAAAGGGAGCGTACCGGGAGGCAAGCTCCCGGTTAGGGTGAAAAAATTACAGGCGTATATCACGCATGGTCTGGGCGAGGACATTGAGCGTTAACGCTATGCACTGCTCCAAATCATGTTGTGTTGGGCTTGGATTGCTTCCTAGTCATCGAGATAACTGCTCGGGATAAGCGTTCCCATAGAAAAGATAAAGCTTGTCAGGCTCATCTAAGGAGTACTGCTCCAGATAGCTCTCAGTTACGGGAATGATTTGCTCCAATACCCAAGTGAAAAACTCCACATCACCGCCATGTGAGACTTGCTCAAACAGCACGTGGTTGTTTTCGTGATAGGGAAACCCCTCTTTAAAATACGCAAGGGCTAAGGCAGCCCCTTGTGTGATGGTTTGTGTCATAGTTTGCTCCTATTGGTTAAGTAAGAGCACTTGAGCCTAACAGGGCAACAAGTGCCCTGTCGGGGATTAACGGTGTTGGGTCTGCTTAAGTAACGATTTTGCTAGCGCCACTTCGACACTGTCGCCATCGCTGTTTAGCACATCCAATCCGTTTTCTGGCATTTCACCAGAGGTTGATTGAGTGACCGCAATCTTCTTGGCCATTAAGGTTAAGCACGTCATTTGCGCACTGCCTTGGTAGCCAAGAAAATTGACGTCCACATCGTTTTTCTGACCAATACGCCAACTGCGTCTGGCCGCTTGCATCAGGGTATAGACGTTGTAGCCGGTGTTGGTAAAGACGATGGACGGGAACTCTAAGAGGTCGAGTCCGGTTTTTACCAATTCAGGGTTAGTGATAAGCACTTCAATCCCCCTGTCCACTTGCTCCAATATCCAATCTTCGCGGTCTTCGGTTTTCACGCTGGCACGCAAGATAGCGCATTTCAAACCCTCCGCGCTCAGGAGCGCTTTGAGTCTCGATGCAGTATCTCGCTTGCCCGTGTAGACGGTATAAACCAAAGTCCGCTTCCCCTGAACTTGATTAGCTTTCACCATCTCAATGAGCTGCTGCTCTTTGGGGGTTGGTGTCTGCTCATCAAACAATGCAGGAATGTAGGCCAGTGTCTCGCCAGTACGAGGGTG
>NZ_AFWF01000126.1 GCF_000222605.1 Vibrio ichthyoenteri ATCC 700023
TCTTATCTATGACCACTTTATCTGGCAATCCATTTGTCTTTATAGCCTTGCGCAGAAAGGCTTGAGCCGCTTTTTCATCTCGCTCTTTGCTTAAGTAAAAGTCAACGACGTCACCAAATTTATCGACGGCCCGGTAGTAATACCACCACTCACCTTTGATTTTTATGTAGGTTTCGTCCATACGCCAAGATGATGAGACTTGTCGTTTAATTTGGCGCGCTTTAGACTCAATCATTGGGGCGAAATTGATAACCCAACGGTTAATGGTGGAGTGGTCAACATAACTACCTCTCTCAGCGAAAATATCTTCGATATCGCGATAGCTAAGCTTATATGACACGTAATAACGAACCGCTAAAAGAATGATATCTGAAGGATGCTGGTAGCCAGAGAAGTCCATGTAATGCCTGATAAATGTTAAAAACACCAATTTGAGCATTACATGGATGATTTAGTTCCCCACGATGCGACAGAACC
>NZ_AFWF01000125.1 GCF_000222605.1 Vibrio ichthyoenteri ATCC 700023
AAACATTGTTTTTATGCTGAATTTGATAGAGATTGTCGATGTGAAATACCTCAATAATATAGTGGAGCAAAGTCATCGACCAATTAAGCAAAAGATGGTTCAGGCATTAGGATGGAAATCTATTGAAGGAGCTACAGCTACGATGTCAGGGCAAGAAGTCTGGACGCAGATTAAACGGGGGCAAGTCGGCGATTTAAGTTTACCCGTTTGGGAGGGCTTTTATGCGCTCGCTGCCTAATTGTATCTAGAGATCGGCACGTCTGCATCTAACGAAAACTTTGCGACAGAACCGAAAATGATAGAGTTAAAACCAGAAAGGCCATAGAATAGCGGCGGGCGCTTTTGGTGATTTACCGAAAGCAACCGAGTTTGCGGACGGTAAATAAACAAAAACCCCGAAAGTTCTATAAAAACTAACGAGGTTTGAGTATGTATCTAGCAATACGAATCTTAGCCTCTATTCAGATAAGGGGCAAGAATAAATGCCAAAAACTAAGATCGGATTACTCAGTTTAATCACTTTGTGCATGACGCTGATAATCTTAACATGGATGCTCAAGGGGGCACTTTGTGGCTTTGAGTTTCATGGAGGAAAATTCTTAACTCTGGTGTTTACTCTCGCCTACGAATCGAAGTAGAAGCTGGACAAGCGAGGTGGGTTCGCCCCCTCGCTTGATTCAGTTTTGTTAGAACCGCCACAAGCGCCCTATCTACTGTTTGATAGCACTTAACGGTGAAGCATGGATTGTTTCACCGTTATTCTACCCATCCAGCTCAGAGACAAGCCACCCAATCACAATGCCACCTTTACTCAATCGATTACGCACCATCATGACGCTGTGTTCATGGCAAACCTGACGGCGTAACTCCTTAGAGTGACCGCGCGACACAATAAGCTCAAGCAATACTCGTTTTCGTCTATCGTGACTGTTCATAAGCACCTCTTAACTACGTGATGTTTATGAATATCTTACCTTTTCCTGAGCAATTGTTAACCATTACCTTGGTTAGTGGAACCATTGACCACATATAGAGACAAACCAACACTTGATCCGCACCAGTAGTTTTGGACACTGAGTTAAGTGAGTAAAATCACTAACGAGGTGAAAAATGACAAATCAAAAAAAC
>NZ_AFWF01000124.1 GCF_000222605.1 Vibrio ichthyoenteri ATCC 700023
ATGCGACACTAGCTCAGTTGGTAGAGCGCAACCTTGCCAAGGTTGAGGTCATCGGTTCGAACCCGATGTGTCGCTCCAATTTCTCGCTCTGAGAGTTGGTCAAAAATAATGGCGCCTTGGCAGAGTGGCTATGCAGCGGATTGCAAATCCGTGGACCTCGGTTCGACTCCGGGAGGCGCCTCCATTATTTATCCTTACATCCCAGTTAATATCATACAATAACAACAAAAGTACGATAAATTATTTTATTTTTTTATCGAATAGCAAACGATTGTATGGGGGAATGTTCCGTTGTACTATTGCGCCCCTTTTACGTTATAGGCTTTTCTACGTGTTTCCGCGTGTTAGTAGATTCGTTTTCGTTTTGCTGGTTATGTTTGTTGCATGGGCGATTTATTACCAAATTAATAGACCATCTCAAGCGTTTACTTTGGATTTGATAAAGCCAAACCAAGAAATTATATCTAATTTACCTCGCCATCAATGGAAAGAGTGGTTAGATGAAAGTCGTGTCATGCCCAGTCATAAATGGCGAGAATTATA
>NZ_AFWF01000123.1 GCF_000222605.1 Vibrio ichthyoenteri ATCC 700023
GTCTTGAAAAACACCGGTTGTTTGCCTTTTTCATAGCCACGGAACAGTTTTCCATTCTTGCGATTACCTACGTAAAACGTTCGACCACCATCAGGAACGATGCCGTATTTCTTTTTGTCACCACTGGTTACTAAAGAACCTGATTCAAAATAAGCGTATTTTGGTGGAGCGCCACGAGTGATAAATTTGCCAGCCTTATAGGCTTTACGTAGAGCAGTCACATCAATGCGACCCTCTAAATCATCAAAAGCGATATCCACACGAGTTAGGCGAACGTCAGGCATCTGCTTTAATGCCTTGTGTAAAACATCCATCTTAATAGCGGCGCAACCTTTACCAGAGAAAGATACGTAATAACCAAAGTTAGCCGCGCCCCATGCAACCTTGCCAGCCTGAGTACCATTACAAAGTAAGTTGGCGCAATGCGTGTAGCCAGCAAAGCCACCGCAACGTTCTAGTGTCCAAACGTTACCTTCGACAGTGATTTCACTATTAAGTAACTCAACGAACGACTCGATTTCACCGTGACAAAGAACATCCAGCATATCTAAGCCAATATTCGCAATAAGATGCTGATAACATTCGTTAAAGGTTAAATTGGTTGCCAGCTTGATATCGGCATCAATCAATTCTTTGTTCAGTGCTGCGAAATACAAATCACGGTTGGCAAAGTTCTCAGACTCAACGCAGTTAAGAACTTGAGCCAAATTTTCAGCAAAATAGCGAATCTTGGTTTTCTCTCGCTTACCAACAGACACCGCAGTCAGTGACGGGGTAACATTTTTAATCTTTTCATCTTGCTCAACCAAGGCAAAGCGTTGTTTAGCCATCTCCTTACAACGCTGTAAAAGCAACGGGGAACCAGAGAAACTCAAGAAATCGATAATGGTTTTATTCATCATGATTCACCGAGAAGACACCGGACTGGCGAAGTTGAGATTCATTTTCGTGCGTAATTTCAATCAGTTCACGGTCATCTTCACAAGCAAAAAGGTACATCTCGTGCTTAGTTTTGAAATACTCGGGCATCCCATCAACGACGCACCAATAACCATCGGATTGACGTTCAAAATACACTGGTCGTTTCTTATTCGGCTTCAAACTAAACAGAGACATTATTTAGCCTCCAGAACTAAAAAAGCGAAATCGCGCTTTGGTTGCTCATCAACGCAACCTTTAATGAAACGATATTCAGAAGGAGAAACAACACCGTCTGAATACGATTCAATGATTAGAGGGCGGCAATCCTCAACCTGAAAAAATTCTTCAAGCTCAGCATAAACTGATGGAGATGCATCAGAAGTAAGATAAAGATGAGAGAGAAAAGTGATGCCACAGAAACACAAAAGGACTACAGCGAAGTATTCAGTTTTAGTTAAATCCATGACAACCACCTTGAACAGTTGAATGACCACCAAGAGCGAGAGCTTCAAGGGCATAACGCCCAAGGCGGTCAATTTGAGATAGACCAACCATTCATAAAACGCGCAGAAAGGTTAATAATTGGCAGGTCTAAATTAAGCGCCCGAAA
>NZ_AFWF01000122.1 GCF_000222605.1 Vibrio ichthyoenteri ATCC 700023
TATAACGCTATTTAGATACTGCCATGAATTCGATATTGATTTGAGTGCAGCGCCAGTTACAGAGCTGAAAATAGACCACTATGACGAATATCGACGTGATGATGTCGAGGCGATAACAATCAAAGCACTCCACGTACCTTCCTGCTTATCAAAACTGTATCTTGGGATTAAAACCGTCTCTGCTTTACCGTCAACAATGCTCGATAATGTCTCAAAGCTAGAACACTTCTGGCTGGAGCAAAACAGTGGTTTCTTAAATGAATCTTTATTCGGTAATTTGTCCCACGTGACATACTGCCGTTTAAAGTTGATTGATCTTAACGCCCCTATTCCAACGGGCTTATTGGGCAATTTTACTGAAATAGAACGACTCTACTTAGAAGTGAAAAACGCCCAGTTCGAGCAGGATATTTTCTCTACCAATTGCTCAATAGAAGAGCTCGAGCTACGCAGTGACAATGTTGACATGACGCCATTACTCAACACTTGCTTACCGAAGCTGAAAACGGCGAATCTCCATTGGCACCATGAACAACCACCAATATGGCTAGCCAATAGCCCTGAACTGACTAGTCTCAATTTACTCTTTGCTGGCGATCTATCAGCACTACCAAAACTACCCGCTCTGACTAATTGCAGCCTACATGCGCCTGTTGGTGAACAACTACCCGCGTTTATCCGTCATAATAGCAACCTTGAAAGACTTAGCTTGTACCATTGTGCCTTCTCAACGCTCGGTGATCTGAATGCGATGACCAGCTTAAAAGAATTTAGGATACAACCTAAAGACCGTTGTGAAAACCAATTGCCCAACGTGGATTCGATTACGGATTTACCCGCATTAGAAAGTATTTACTTAGATATTCATCCAACCAAGAGCAATCCCGTTTGGCTACAACTGGCGCCACAAGTCGAACTCAATTTATGGAATGATCATCTGGTCAAGGAGCTTTCGATCTTACGAGGTACGACGCTCACATTTGATCAGTGCTTAGAGTGCGCCAATATTCTCGTCGCGATTAAGAAACCGGCCGAGCTTCCTGCAATGCCTGCTGAGTTTCACTTGGCGCTTATGGCAGCCAAATACAATCGATTTAAAGCGCAACATAAAACGTGGTTAAGGGAAGTTGCAGCGCAAAGTGAGCAGCAAAAGCCGCTGGCGCAAGACAGTATTATTTTCATCAGTGGCCGCAGTGCGTTTAAAGCCGCAGAGCTTAACCAAAAATCTGCAGAGCTTGGCTTTACCATCAGTAAAAAGTTAGACAATAAAGTAACGCACGTGCTGCTTGGTAGCGCGCCGAAATCCATCGAGTTACTCGATTTAGAACGCCATCGACTGATCGATGAAACGAGTCTACAACATTATTTCACCCACCAAGCGCCAAAATTTTTGCAACAAGAAAACAGTGCGGCTATGGGTGATACCGTGTTGGCGATGCTTGCATCACCAGATGAGGCCTCTCATCAGGTCGCGGTACAAATGTTAGAGCAAGGCGGTGTCACCGAAGCAATGCGCCTACCGCTGTTCTTTATTCTAAAAACCACCTCTGACAATAAGCTGCGCAAGCAAATCAAAGAACTTCTAGCGGGTATGGGCGACGAATTGTTCCAGCTTGCCGTCAATGACCGCATTCTATTCAACACTTGCCAAGGGCTAGACAAGTACGGCCGTCTTATGGGACAAGGCGTGATGGTCGACAAGCTTAAAAAGCAGAAAAAGAAATGGGGTGATTTGCTGTGTAACCAGTTTGCCAAACTCTATTTTGAGCGTTTTGGCGAAGGCTTAATCTACCTGATGATGCAAAAAGAGACTTCTGCCGAGCAACTTGACGCCCTCGCGACGTTGATTGACGGCGATTGTTTGAATTGGCGACGTGGCGCTGCTTTTGAACAAGCACTTGCGCAGTTTGATGAACATAATATGGTGCACTATTACCGCCATATTAATTGCAGCACAACAGTAAATCACGATAGATTACTAGGCACAGCAAAGACCTACCTGCCAAGCGAACTCACGCAAAGTCACACTATTGCCTCGTTAGATTTGGGGCATTGCTTACTTGATGTGCTGCCTAAAGGTATTGAACATTATCGCCATGTTCGTCGCTTAGACCTATCGGCCAATGCGCTAACCAAGCTACGGAGTGATTTTGCCCTGTTCAGTGAACTCGAAGAGTTATCGCTAAGCCATAACCACTTCACCGCCTTCCCTGAGGTGCTACTGACATTGAAGAATCTTAAACGATTGGATCTACGCTGTGCACGCAAACCAGTTGCCTCTGATGACTACATCTCAACCTACACCTATCAAGGCGGAACCAGCTGTGAAGGCCCTTATCGACCGATTCGTGCCCCGCAGGCATTCCGTGATGCCTTCCCTCACTGTGAGATTTTAGAAGACATCCTCACGTAGTCTCAAAAACGAATAAGCGCAAAACGACCATAACTCAGAATAAAACTTGCGCCTTATCTCATAGGATATAAGGCGCTAAAAAGGAACTCACCAATGAGCCATGCTGAATTAACCGATGACGTACTCGATGAATTAGAAAACCAATATCCCGAGATTACGTCTATTGAATACAGTTGCACCCACAAGCACCCAACCTGGGCGCAACTTGCGTATGCATTGCCCAATCTTACGCACATAGAATTCGGCTATAACGGTCATCATGACGATGATGAGCTTGAGCCATTAATACTGGACGATGAGCTGTTTACTCATTTAAACAAACTGGAAAGCATTGAAGGCGACAAATATCCCTTACAGTTTACCAGCGCTGCTATTGCTTCCATGCAGCAATTACATACCATTAAGCATGCAAGAACTCACAGCCCAGAAACGCTGACAGCCATCGGAAAACTGCCTGCTCTTCGCCAACTAAATCTCACCTATGAGGGGCATGCGCCGGGGTTTTTATGCGTCGAAAGCACTCAATTAGAGAAATGTAGAATCAGGCTCGAAGATACGCATCAGGTCGGCATCGACCTAACTCGTGCGATATCACTCACAACCGTTGATCTCAGCAGTGGTATGCCAGGTTATGATGACGATGAGCCAAGTGCACCACTCACACTATCTCCTCTGATGCTGCCAAGCTCTATACAGGACGCAGAACTCTCATTCCGTCATGAAACCCACCTTCACGGTCCGGTGTTGTGCGCTGGAACACAAGCGAAGAAAGTACATATTGAGTGCGACAACATTCACTTCGCCCCAGAAGCACTTGGCTCTGCTGACAAAATTGATTGGTTGTATATTCGAACTCGCCAAGCTCCATCGCTCCCTGATGGTTTATTGGCTAACCTGAAAGATATCCAATCACTCTGGCTATCGCTGTTTGACACACCTGCTCGTTTAGACACCCTGCTGGATGGCCAATCTTCTATACAGAGTTTAAAAATCCACTGCGATGGCTTTAGCCTTCAAGACTCAATTACATTACCCGCCCTCACTAATGCTTCTATTAGTGGCTTATCTACGAGTAAACTGGATTGGTTAGCTCAGTCAAAAGATCTAACATCATTGGAGATCTCCTCATGCGGCGAGCTAGGTGATGCCGAAATTTTGGCTCAACTCCCTCAGTTATCGACATTGAAACTTGGCCGCTTTGACGCGCAAACACTGCCGTTGTCAGTCCGTCAACATAAAAACCTGACGACGCTAAAGCTACTACAGCCGACTTTAAATGAGATCGGTAATCTTGCCGAAATGAGTCAACTCAAGGCCTTAACGATTGACTTGGCTGATTACCGTCACCCTGTCATGCTATTACCTAACTTGAATGATCTTCACACCGCTTCAACGCTTTCTTCATTCACACTGGGAGTCACCGAAAAACATGATGACTGGGAAAATGCGGTTAATTTAGTGACACTATCAGAGCAAGTTGACTGCGAGATCAATATTCAATACAGAGATACTCGTGCGTCACAATTAACCAAGCAGTTGAGCATATTACAGCTATCACCATTAACTGATGATGAAAAGCGCCACTGCTGGCAGGTATTGTTAGGAGCGCCAAAACCGAAAGATCTTCCTACCGACACGTCTGTGTTAGGGGACAAATTCTATCTGGCCTTCATGGAAGCCAAATACACCCCATTTAAAGCCTATGCCATTAACTGGTTACGTCAAAAAGCGATTTCAACAGTAGAACAACGTCCACTGAGCGCTGACAGTGTGTTGTTTGTGAACGGAAAAATTCCATTCACCGCGACAGAACTCAAAGCCAAAGCCGACGAGCTTGGTTTCACCGTCAGCAAAAAATTAACCGACAGCGTCACTCATGTCGTTTTAGGAGCCAATCCTAAAAATACTGCCGCATTAATGGCTAACTATCTGTTCATTGATGACACAGCACTCAAACAGTGGTTCGAACAAGCTGCGCCGCAATTTTTGCAAACCAAAGGCAGTGAAGCCATGATAGACGGTGTTCTTGCCATGTTGAAGTCACCCGATGTTGCCAGCCATCAAGTCGCCGTTCAGATGTTACAGCAAGGTGGCGTCACCGAAGATCTGTTCATTCCGCTATTCCTCATTCTCAAAACCACCAGTGACAAAAACCTGCGTAAAGAGATTAAAAAGCTGTTAGCAGGCTACGGCGATGAACATTTCCAAGTGGCTGTACAAGACAGAATTTTCTTTGAAGACAATTTGCGTGGTTTAAACTGGGAAAAGATACCGACTGGTGAAGGGCCAATGTACCAAAAACTCAAAGGGTTACCAAAGCGTTGGGGTCGCGAGTTGACCATCACCTTTGCCAAAGCCTATTTCGAGCGATTTGATGAAGGTTTACTCTGGGTATTGAGTCAGAAAGAGGAATGTACCCAGCATCAGGCCATTATTGATGAGCTGATTGAAGGTGATCGCTTAAACTGGCATAAAGGTTGTGGCTTTGCGCGTGTACTACAAGGGGCCGATGAAAAACGTCTGGTCAACTGCCACCGTTATCCTGACATTTATATGCAGAGCTTCCACGATCTTGATAGTGTCAAAACGCGTTTACCTATTCAGTTGCCTACGAGACAAAAAATCACTGAATTAGACATGCATAATTGCTTCTTGGCCGCTCTACCGGTCAATATTGAGCAATATGTAGATGTCACAACACTCAATCTACACTTTAACCATATCTCTAAGCTGCCTGCCAAATTGAGTAAATTAAGTAAGCTTGAAGTGCTTGATCTGTCATACAACCACTTTGAAGAATTTCCGGCGGTGATCTTCAAACTGAAAACGCTGAAACAGTTGGATCTTCGTCGTGCTAACGCGCCGATATATCATGATGGTTATAGTCAACGACATGGCTATGAGCCAATTCGCGCTCCGCAAGCATTCCGTGATGCCTTTCCTGATTGTGAGATTTTAGAAGATGAATAAAATATCCCTACTGCGTAACATGGTTGTAGTCACACTATTTGCCCTACTTACCGGTTGTAGCAACCCCCAAGTAGACAATGCACAAAATAAACGGGTATTGGTTGTGGCTGGGGATGGCCTTAACTCAAGCTACGATAATCCTAATGCCAATGCCTTCTTTCATGAGGTAAGCAAAACCTTTGCAACCAAGCTTGGCTCAAAGCTGGAGGAATTTGGCCTTGAATCGTACCTGTTTGTCAGCAATAACGCAGATACTTATAAAGAACAATACCAAAAAGTCATCAATAGCGTGCTCTCAGACGGGATGATTGACGGCATTGTTCAAGTTAAAGTGCTGCATACCAAAGACGCAACGACTAACGAAATCGCCTTATATGCAACCTACTTTCCAACCGAAGCTTGGTTAGAAAACTGCAACGTGAAAAACATGCAAACTTGCCGAAAAACGACAAGATTAGCCAAAGCGGGTGAGATGAAATACTCGATTACCGATGAGAAAACCGGCGAGTTTAACCAAACACCTATCGATGAGACGGTGACTAACATGGCACTATTTGTCTATCGCGCAGAGCAGTAAAGAGATCATTAAACGGCTAACCAATAAAAAACGGGCATGATGCCCGTTTTTTGTTGATTCACATTTTAGCTATCTTGCTTAAAATTATTATCACTGAGTCGCAGTAAATCGTGAGCATAGTCGAGCATTTTGTTTACACCAACCAGTTCAGTATGGCCTGCAATCTCTTGATAAAACTCCGCTGGATTAGACAGACTATGTTGACGTTTTTCGCTAATCAGTGGCGTGGATGTTGAGATACACATGCGCCCTTGGTCATTGATATCAAGTGTTGGATAATCAAATTGCTGCCTAAGTTCGATTAATCGGTCAATCACAGCTGGTTTCAGAATTCGCGCCGCCGTTAACGCCTCTTTTGACCGTACGGAGTAGAGGCGATTGAATGCTGTTGATTCGCTATGGTAGTCAACGCCCTTATAGCTTGCCTTCTTATAACCGTTAATCGTCAAACTACTCGCATACGGAAAATCGAGTAAGATACCGTATCGATTGTGCACTTCTTCGGTTGTTGTACTCTGATAACCACCGCCACTGGTCGACTTTGTCTTATTTTTAGTCACTGTATATTGGAAATGAAACAGACGAAATACGAATTTACTGCCCGGTTTTTGATAGCGGCCTTGGCATAGCAAGACTATTTTCCCGGTGTTCCCGCCTAAGCGAAACTCATTAAACTGCTTGGCCAGCGATTTTACATTATCAGCATCTTGGCCAGTAATTTCTGTTAGCTCATTGTTTATCAGCGCATCTCGCAAGAATATTCTATCTGACATAGGCTTACGCCAGTTGGCTCGAAAATAGAGCCATCCCCATAAGCCAATGGTCAGCAGAAACACCAGCACCACGAACGTCAACTCTTTATCAAACCGATAGTCTGCAAAGCCAAAGCTGATAAGGGCAATCAACTCTTCAACTGCATTCCAAAACGTTTTAGGCCAACGTGGCACGTACGTCGCCACCACCGCCATCACAGCGCTAAGCAACAGTAAGTTTAAGCCTGCCGAGATTGGATAGATGCCTCTATCATAGAGGAAGTTCATGGCTATCACCGCCCATATCACAGGCATCCAAAAGCCAGCATCATCAATCAGGTATCGGGTTATGTAGCTTACCCACTCAAAGTCATTATGAATAAAGATCAAGAACAGTAACAGCGCACAAAACGCGGTTAACAACCACTTAAGTGCCTGCAAAGTAGGATCGCGATAATTCAACGGCCCAGAATGGGTTTCAACATGCTTAATCAGTGTAAGCAAATCGTCTTGAGTGGTTGCCGATTCCACATCATCGCGAATTTTATCGATGTTGCGGGTAACAATACGGTTACTGTGCATGACTAAAGCCTATAGAACTGAACTAATGACGCCCTAAACCTATTTCAGCGGAAAAGACTAAAAATTGGGTTTATATTCAAACCCTGCTTGCGCTTCGCTATCCGTAAACGTTTGTATTTTCTCTTTACGTAGCAGCATATTATTAACAATCGAACTCGGGAACATCTCAATCACATTATTAAAGTCTTCCACATTGGCGTTAAAAATACGTAACGCTGCGCCAATATGCTCTTGCTGCTCACTAATTTCAGCCATGAGCTTTAGATATACATCCGATGCTTTAAGCTCTGGGTAAGCCTCTACGGCCACCTTTAAACCCTGCATTAGCGACTGCATTTGTTGCTCTGCTGCCGCCAGTTGCGCGGTATCAATACCGGAACTCGCATCTATCGCAGACAAAGCCGAACGCAACTCAGTTACCTTGGTCAGTACATCTGATTCGTGTAGGCGGTACTGTTCCACCAACGCTTCTACTTGAGGGATGATTTTGTTTTTTTGGCGCTCTTGGGTCAGAACTGAAGCCCACGCACGCTCTACTGCGTTAAACTTGGCAATAATGGCGTTATATTGCATCGCAATAAAGCCTGCGACTAAAACCACAATCAAGACTAATACCACACTTA
>NZ_AFWF01000121.1 GCF_000222605.1 Vibrio ichthyoenteri ATCC 700023
TTAATGTGGTTGCGGGAGCAGGATTTGAACCTACGACCTTCGGGTTATGAGCCCGACGAGCTACCATGCTGCTCCATCCCGCGTCCGGATGTCATTGTTAAGTACAATGAGAACTTTACTCCAATCAGACTAATTGTCTAACCAGAAAATTTGGAGCGACACATCGGGTTCGAACCGATGACCTCAACCTTGGCAAGGTTGCGCTCTACCAACTGAGCTAGTGTCGCATCTCAACAACGTTTCCGTCGTTCAGGGCTGCGAATTATAAGAGCATTTTTTTGTGATGCAAGTCCTTCCTGCAAAAAAACATGTTTTTTTTATCGTTTGATGAAAAAGCACACAAAAGCGCATAAACAATGAACGCTTTGTTTAAAATTAAAACATGAGCTTGCAACTATCACTACGATTAAAGCACTGATTTAGCGTAGTGAATAAACAAAATTAAATAGCAAATGCGATATGCCCCAGCAAATAGATTTTAAAAATCTATTCAAGCTGGTTTAAAAGTATACATTTGTATATAACCAAATGCTGATGTTATCACTCCACCCAACGTTATGTTGTTAATGGCAATTGCAAATCATGGAGATCGCAATGGCATTACCCGTTTTCCGACGATCTTTTGTGAGTTTATGTCTGCTGTTCTGCACTGTCTTTGTTCTTAATGGCTGTGAATCCATGCCTAAACCAGTGCGTAACCTCGGCAAAACAGACGTTGACTTCGTCATGGACGTGCACGTAAAAGAGCAAAAAGAGTTATTAATGGAATTAACGCGCAAAATGTACGTGCGTAACCCCGACCAGCTTAGAAAACTTCAAGACACGACAATCGAAGATCGTATGTTGCAAATATTTGGCCGCAACGACGATATTGATCTGCCTTCTTTGGTATTTGAAGAGTTGGGAGAGAAAACCGGCATTGAAGCGATACTGCTCGCGTTTGATGAATCATTTCAAGGGGACCGCGTGTTTGCCGCCATGGTCGGTCTAACAGAGATGCTACGTCGCTCCTACAACCACCAGCAAGAGTTTTTCATACTCGACTCTCTCGATGAACAAGCGCTCTACAACAGTGCTCGTAATATTGAAATTTTTGTCTGGCGCCTTTACCACCGACAAAATAGTCATGGTGAACTCTTTTTACTTAGTAATCACGTCGCGGATGGGGAGTTTGATACGAGTTTCGATCGCATCTTTGCCAAGATGACCATGATTCAAGACATGATGGCTCTGATTGTCGCTGACAAAACTAACCGCAGTATCACTAAAGTCGCACAGGGCGTAGCGCAATTTGTTTTCTTACCCATTCCCTAATGCCTAAAACGAAAAAACCGCAGCGACGCTGCGGTTTCTAAGTAATCGAAGATTCAATCTCGCTGTATTGCGATTAAATGCTAAAGATTGTTTTACGGTAGTACTGCAGTTCAGCGATCGATTCACGGATATCATCCAGCGCAAGATGACTCCCCGATTTAGAAAAACCATCCAAAACTTCAGGCTGCCAACGACGAGTGAGCTCTTTCAGCGTGCTGACATCCACATAACGATAGTGGAAGTATTCTTCCAACTCCGGCATATGCTTGTACAAGAAGCGACGATCTTGACCAATACTGTTACCACAGATCGGAGATTTACCTTTAGGAACCCACTGCTCTAGAAACGCGATTGTTTGGCGAATTGCTTCTTGCTCATCAACCGAGCTGTTGCGAATACGTTCAACTAAGCCACTGTTGGTATGAGTGTTCGTGCACCAATCATCCATTTTTTCCAGCTCAGATTCCGGCTGATGAATGGCCAATACTGGGCCTTCTGCCAAAATATTAAGCTCACTATCCGTGACTATGGTGGCGATTTCGATAATTTTGTGAGTTTCTGGATCAAGCCCAGTCATCTCGAGATCGACCCAGATTAAATTTTGATCGCTAAAGGACATAAATCGTTGCCTATTGGTTTTTCGCTAAAAAAGGTACTATACCCAAATTCAGATACCCAAGATAGCAATCTCAGGTGTCGACCCTAAGAGAAGCAGATTAAGTAGATCATCGTGGCAAAACAAAAAAAGCTAACCAAAGGTCAAGTACGACGCGTTCGTAGCAATCAAAAACGCAAACTCACGAAAGCGGAAAGTATCCAGTGGGATGAGTCTATGCTGGGTGGCACCAAAACAGGGTTAGTGATTACCCGTTTTGGTCAACACGCGGATATTGAAGATGTTGAAACACAGGAAATTCACCGCTGTAACTTACGTCGTGGCATCGAATCTTTAGTCTCTGGTGACAAAGTAATTTGGCGCGCAGGTCTTGAGTCTATGTACGGTATTTCTGGTGTGGTCGAAGCAGTAGAACCTCGTATCTCTGTGCTCACTCGCCCAGACTACTACGACGGTCTAAAACCCGTTGCGGCCAATATCGGCCAAATGGTGATCGTATCATCGGTCTTGCCAGAACTGTCACTTAATATTATTGACCGTTACTTGGTGGCTGCCGAAACACTCCAAATCCCACCTTTGCTGGTTTTAAATAAAATCGACCTGCTCGATCAAGCACAGCGCGAGCAATACCAACAATCACTACGTGACTATGAGAATATTGGTTACAAAGTGCTATTGGTGAGTAAAGAGTCGGGTGAAGGCATTCCGGAACTGGAAGCTGCACTGGGTGACTGCATCAACATCTTTGTTGGTCAATCTGGTGTTGGCAAATCAAGCCTAGTTAATGCGCTAATGCCTGGACTCGAAATTGAGGAAGGCCTTGTGTCTGAAAACTCAGGACTTGGTCAGCACACCACGACCGCTGCTCGCTTGTATCACATCCCGTCAGGTGGTGATTTAATTGATTCACCGGGAGTGCGTGAGTTTGGTTTGTGGCACTTAGAAGCAGAAGAAGTCACCAAGGCATTTGTTGAATTCAAACCTTACCTAGGCAACTGTAAGTTCCGCGACTGCAAACACAATGACGATCCGGGCTGCGTACTTCGCGAAGCCGTGGAACAGGGCCAAGTGAGTCAAAGCCGTTTTTATAACTACCATCGCATTCTTGAGAGCATGTCTGAGAATAAGGCTAACCGACAATACTCGCGCAATAAGAAAGCCGATCTGTAACGCAATGGCTACTGGTAAAAATCAGCAACTACTGACATTTGCTGATTTTTTAAGTACCATCTTGCGCCCAAAAGTTTGAAACAGATAATTAACATTGGAATTGAGCACAATGGACAAGTTTAAAGTTAGACTGCAATACTGGATCCCTCAGCATGCACTTACTCGCTTAGTGGGTAAAATCGCTTCAGCCAAAGCAGGCAGTCTAACCACCGCAATCATTCGCTGGTTTATCAAGCAATACAATGTAAATATGGATGAAGCTCTGCATTCAGATCCAAAGCACTTCGCCACATTTAACGAATTTTTTGTTCGTGAACTAAAAGACGGGGCTCGCCCTATTTCTGCCGGTGATGAACTCATCACGCACCCAGCAGATGCTTGTGTTAGTCAGTTTGGCCCAATCCAAGACGGTAAACTCATTCAAGCGAAAAATCACGATTACACCGCGCTTGAGCTGTTAGGCGGTGATGAAAAACTGGCAGAAGAATTTAACGACGGCGAATTTGCTACCTTGTATTTATCGCCAAGTGATTACCATCGTGTTCACATGCCATGCGATGGCACGTTGCGTCAGATGATTTATGTACCTGGTGATCTCTTCTCTGTTAACCCTCTGACTGCCGAGAATGTGCCAAACCTATTTGCTCGTAACGAACGCGTTGTTTGTATCTTTGACACTGCCTTTGGCCCAATGGCACAAGTACTGGTTGGAGCAACAATTGTTGGCAGTATCGAACAAGTGTGGGCAGGTACGGTAACACCTCCGCGCGGCAACACGGTTCATCGCTGGGAATACCCTGCAGAAGGCGACAAAGCTGTCATTCTGAAAAAAGGCGAAGAAATGGGTCGCTTCAAGCTAGGTTCAACGGTAATTAACCTGTTTGCTAAAGATAGCATCCGCTTCGATGACTCAATGCAACTTGGCCAAGCAACCGTCATGGGTACCCCTTACGCTCAGCGTCAAAACGCAGAATAATACGTAAATATTCCATTAAAAAGCCCCGAATTATTCGGGGCTTTTTTTTGACCGAAGACAAAATTTACGCAACATTTTTTACCTATTTGTAAAATTATTACCTTAGTCTAAGACCTTAATTTGGTTATCTTTTACTCTATCCTTCTACACTGACATGAGAAGGTTTGCCGCGTATGACAAAGATTCATTCTGGCACAATGATCAAACTGCTGATCTGTTTTGGGTTGCCGCTTGCCGTGTTGCTCATGCCCATTGATTCGATTCCAATAGCAGACTTAACCTTAATCCAGCACCGACTCCTTGCCATTTTCCTTCTTGCTGCCCTCTTGTGGGTGTTGGAACCCGTACCTGTTTTCGCCACTTCGATTTTGATCATCGCGCTTGAACTGATCATGATCTCTGATAAAGGTCTGCACTTGTTCCGCAATCCACCAGCCGGTCACGACTTTGGTGAGCTTGTGGCCTACACCGATATTTTCAGCGCTTTCTCCTCGCCGATCATTATTCTGTTTATGGGGGGATTTGCATTGGCAATATCCGCCTCCAAATACGAACTCGATAACAACCTTGCCCGCGTACTACTTAAACCTTTTGGCACTCAGCCACGCTTTATCATGTTAGGGCTCATGTTGATCACGGCAGTGTTCTCGATGTTTATGTCCAATACCGCCACGACGGTCATGATGTTGGCGTTATTGGGCCCCATTGTCGCTTCCGCACCAAAAGGCGACCTTGGCATCAAGGCTCTCGTATTGTGTATTCCGATCGCCGCCAATACTGGTGGTATTGCGACACCAATCGGTACCCCACCCAATGCGATTGCGCTGCAATACCTCACCGGTGCAAACAGTATCGACTTTCTTTCTTGGATGATGATGGGCTTACCGTTTGTCGTAGTGCAACTGACCATTGCTTGGTTCTTACTACAAAAATTGTTTCCTTCGTCAGAAGACAAAATGGTGCTCAAGCTCGGCGGTACATTCCAGAAAAACTGGCGCGCAATTGTGGTTTACGCCACCTTTGCGATAACCATCGTGCTGTGGATGACCACCAAACTGCATGGCATGAACACCTATGTGGTCTCCATCATTCCTTTGGCGGTGTTTACCCTAACCGGCATTATGGGCAAGGCTGAGTTGAAATTGATTAACTGGGATGTACTCTGGCTGGTTGCCGGTGGTATTGCGATTGGTATTGCGCTCGATAAAACCGGCCTCGCTTCAGCGCTGGCTCATGCGATCGATTACGATGCACTATCACCAACCGCGGTGATCATCACCATGTCATTGGTGTGTTGGGTGATGGCTAACTTTATGTCCAATACCGCCACAGCTAACCTATTGATGCCGATTGCTGCTGCGATTGGCGCTTCAATGCAGAGTCTGGATATGCAAAACCTATTGGTGGTCGTCGCGTTCTCAGCCTCGCTTGGGATGATTCTGCCAGTTTCAACGCCACCAAACTCTTTGGCTTACTCAACCGGCCTAATCGAAAGCAAAGACATGGCAAAAACCGGGTTGATCCTCGGTGTTCTCGGTTTATCCATGGTTTATATGGCCAACTGGATTCTCTCTTAACCAATACCTTCAAGCAGAGCAAAGCGTGGATAGGCTTCACGCTTTGCTTTCGCAATCTTTTAAGGCATATTGACCGTCTACAACCATACGCCACGCAGATCACCTCGCGTATGACCCTATCTTCGACAAGGATGAGTAATAGATGGGATATGAATGGCTCGCATTAGCCGCCGCTTTGCTTTGGGCGATAGCAAGTCTACTTTCTGTCACACCCGCACAGCATTTGGGCACTTTTGCTTATAGCCGCTGGCGTATGGGATGCACCAGTTTTATTCTCGCCACTATGGCGCTCTATACCGGTGGATGGGCAACCATCACGCTACCTTCGCTCAGTGCCATGATGCTTTCTGGCCTAGTCGGCATCTTCATCGGTGATACCGCACTATTTGCTTGCCTTAATCGTATGGGGCCACGCCAAGCTGGTTTGCTCTTCTCCTGTCACGCGGTTTTTTCTGCGCTACTCGGCTATTTTCTCTTTAGTGAACGTATGAGCAGTTGGGAGTTTGCGGGGGCAGGTTTGGTTTTTTCTGGCGTGGTGTTGGCGATATTTTTTGGCCGCAAAGGGCAAGACAGCAATCAATTTGAAGCAGTCAAAGGCCGAGTATGGGTTGGAGTGGGCCTTGGCTTGCTAGCCGCTGTTTGCCAAGCATTAGGAGGCATTAATTGCCAAACCTATCATGCAAACTGCGGTTGACCCTGTCGCCGCTTCAGCATTGCGAATGATGACTGCCTTTGCCGCCCATTGTCTACTGTGGTTAACGGGAGTGAGATTGGCAAAAGGCACCAATGCGATTAACGCTAAGATTTTTATCGTTACCGCGCTCAACGGCTTTCTCGCCATGGCCGTCGGCATGACGCTGATCTTATACGCGCTGCAAAAAGGCAATGTCGGCATGGTGGCTCTACTCTCTTCAACCACCCCCATAATGCTGCTACCGCTATTATGGATTTATAGCAAACGACGCCCTAATCGCTACGCATGGTGCGGCGCTATCCTCGCGGTCTGTGGCACCGCTATACTGGTGCAGTAGTCGACAAAAACTGCATACTCAGCTATCGAATTGATTGGTAATTCCTCCTTTACATTGGCAGCGAAATGTTAAGAATAAGAGTTATTATCAATGTAAGCTAATAGCCAAATAGACAATTCGCTGAAAGATAGCTACACGACATCACCAACAATATTTGATCTTGGCCTACAGTTTTGCTTATAAAGTGTAGTAAAATTACGCTAGTTTTGTTTCAAGGTACTTGGGTTTTCCGACCCAAAACCGACAGTTACTTAAATTTGACGAGGTTTACTCTATGTCTGCTAAGAAGCCATTGGCTCTAGTTATTCTTGACGGTTACGGACACCGTGAAGACACTGCAAATAATGCCGTTGCAAACGCAAATACGCCTAATTTAGACAATCTATTTGCTAACCACCCGAACACGCTAATTTCTGCGTCTGGCATGGATGTAGGTCTACCAGATGGTCAAATGGGTAACTCAGAAGTTGGCCACACAAACATTGGCGCTGGCCGTATTGTGTACCAAGATCTTACTCGTATTACTAAATCTATCGCTGATGGCGAGTTCGCTGAAACTGCAGCACTGGTTGAAGCAATGGACAGCGCAATCAACGCAGGTAAAGCCGTTCACATCATGGGTCTTATGTCGCCAGGTGGCGTTCACTCTCACGAAGATCACATCTACGCTGCGGTTGAAATGGCTGCTGCACGTGGCGCTGAAAAAATTTACCTACACTGCTTCCTTGATGGCCGTGATACGCCACCACGTAGCGCAGAAGGCTCACTACAACGTTTCCAAGAGCTGTTCGCTAAACTAGGTAAAGGCCGTGTTGCTTCTCTAGTGGGTCGTTACTATGCAATGGACCGTGATAACAACTGGGATCGCGTTCAAGTTGCTTACGATCTACTGACTCAAGCAAAAGCAGAATTTACATTTGATACGGCGGTAGAAGGCCTTGAAGCGGCTTACGCTCGTGATGAAAACGACGAATTTGTTAAAGCGACAGCGATCAAAACAGCTGAGCAAGAAGATGCAATCATGCAAGATGGCGATGCGGTTATCTTCATGAACTACCGTGCAGACCGTGCACGTCAAATCACTCGTACCTTCGTGACTGACTTTGACGGTTTTGAGCGCGCATCATTCCCAGCACTAAACTTCGTGATGCTAACGCAATACGCAGCAGACATCCCTCTAGCGGCGGCATTCCCACCAGCAACACTAGAAAATACTTATGGTGAGTGGCTTTCTAAACAAGACAAGACTCAGCTACGTATTTCTGAAACAGAAAAATACGCGCACGTCACTTTCTTCTTCAACGGTGGTGTTGAAAACGAGTTTGCTGGTGAAGAGCGTCAACTAGTTGCTTCGCCAAAAGTTGCGACTTACGACCTACAACCAGAAATGAGCTCAACTGAGCTAACTGACAAACTGGTTGCGGCGATCAAATCAGGTAAGTTCGATACGATTATCTGTAACTACCCTAACCCAGACATGGTTGGTCACACTGGTGTTTACGAAGCCGCTAAACAAGCAATCGAAGCTATCGATGCATGTATGGGCCGCGTAGTAGAAGCGATCAATGAAGTTGATGGCCAAATGCTGATCACAGCAGACCACGGTAATGCAGAAATGATGATCGACCCTGAAACAGGTGGCATCCACACTGCACACACTAACCTACCAGTTCCACTGATTTATGTGGGTAGCAAAGCGGTTGAGTTCAAAGAAGGCGGTAAACTGTCTGATCTTGCACCGACAATGCTTTCTCTTGCGGGTATCGAAATTCCTGCAGAAATGTCTGGTCAGATTATCGTAAAATAATCACCTCGCATAATAAACGCCCGAGCCATGCTTGGGCGTTTTTGTTTGGCCTAACTTTGTTTGCGCTGCATATGACACTGCATACAAGTTTTTACTTAATCCTTTCTTCCCAAGATTCGAATTATGTATACTGGCCGCTAATCAATTGGTTAGGATAATTCGAGCTAATGTCGCTTAAAGCCATCACAAAAACTCATCGCATACTGCGCACGCTCATGCTGCTGACGGTTGGTTTTGCTTCGGTCGCCCCTTTATCCACGCAGGCATCATCACCCAACCAATTGACCGGCGTGAAGAGCGAAATATCACGACAAAAGAACGCGTTGAGCTCACAACAGAAAGAGCTCGACAAGTTACAAAAATCACTTAAAAGCCAAGAGCTTGGGATCAATCAGATTGAACGTGAAATCAAGCAAACCAAAGCCTCTCTGACAAAAACCAATGCCAACATCAAGGCGTTGGACGGTAAAATTGTCACGCTAGAAAAAGACCAAGCACTACAGAGTGAAAAGCTTGAGCAGCTATTGCGCACCTATTACGTCACTCAACGCGCTAAGTCATCAGCCAATATAATGACTCAAGGCGTGGAAGAAGATCGCATCAGCCAATATTTCCAGTACCTTGCCAAACAAAGAGCCAAAACCATCACTGAGCTGGAACAGATCGTCGTCGATCTTGAGCAAAGTGAACAACAACTGGCACTCGAAAAACAACAGATCACGAAATTACTGACCGAACAAACCAACAAACGCAATCAGCTGGCGAAAACCCAATCTCAGCGAAAAGGGACGGTCAATAAAATCCAAAAAAGTATCTCGAGCGATAAAGTCTATCTGTCTGAATTACAGCGCAACGAAGCACGCCTAAAAGCTGAAATAGCCAAGGCAGCCAAGCGTAACTCGGTACCTATGGATGGGCTAGCCAAACAGAAAGGCAAATTGCCTTGGCCAATTAAAGGCCGTGTGATGCACAGCTATGGTTCTAAACAAACAGGGCAAATTGATTGGAAAGGCATCGTGGTTGCCGCCAATTATGGCCAGGCGGTCAAATCGGTTTACTCTGGTACCGTGGTCTTTGCCGATTACTTACGCGGCTATGGTTTGGTAGTTTTACTCGATCACGGCAAAGGTGATATGACGTTATACGGTTTCAACCAAAGCCTGTTAAAAAAAGAAGGGGATAAAGTCACCGCTGGCGAATCCATTGCTTTGGCTGGTGATACCGGGGGACAAACTCAACCTTCACTCTATTTTGAAATCCGCCGCAACAGCAAAACTCAAGATCCTATCTCGTGGCTGAAACGTAAATAATCCAAATACAGCAAGGGCGCCAGTTGGCGCCCTTGCTCATTCTGATGCTTCAAGAGCGACAATAATATTGCGAAACTTGCTCTATTAACGACGGCAATTGCGCCGGTTCAAGATGGTTAATCCCCCCCGCGGCTTCTCGCCCTCCCCCTGATTCAAACTGACTGCATAACTCACCCGCACCTTGTTTATTCTCTAATGGTGCACGCAGCGACACGGTATAACCTTGTTGGCTATTTTCACTTAGCACCAAGTGAGCTTTATCTGGCGATTGGTTCGCTAACCAGTTGCCATACACGCCACTAATCCGTCTGGAGGCAGGACTATTGGGTAAAGAATAGACCGCTAACTGCGAGTCTTGATAACTGGCATCCAGCGATGTCGCAACAGCCATATCATGTTGATAGGCGAGTCGTAAGCGATGATAAGGGGAATCTTGTGCAGCGATAACTGCGAGTGGATCATCGTAGGCCAAAAGCTCCTGAAACAGATCTGCCGGGTGAAAATGTAAATCTTCAACACTTTCACCATAGCCGTTGTAATTGATCAAAGTGCCAAGCTCTTTCAACTGATCTGCTTGTTGTCGGCTCAAACCTGCCCGTTGCGCTAACGAGTTCGCTTTAGCGATCAGGTTATCCCCATACGCACCAGTAATCGCCCAATGGTGGTAACGCCCCTCCAATAAGCGATCGATGATCAAAGCGGTACACACATTGGCGTCTAAATCGATATGGGTGGTGAGCTGTTGATGCAAAGGGATGTCATCGGCTTTATGATGATCGGCGTAAAAGACCGTTGCGCCCACCTCTAACGCGCGCAGCAGTGCAGATCGGTTTCGGCTTAATGAGATATCCAATACCGTCAGAGAATCGCCTGAGCAGACCGTTACAGTATCGAGCAATTGAATATCACGCTTTACTCCAGTCACCAACTGAGCATGCTGCGGGTTGGCAAGGCGTAACTGCAGTAGCGCGATGATGCCATCAGCATCACCATTAAAAATATCATAGTGCATAACATTACTCGAATCAGAAGGTTATCAGTAATGTAACGGCTTAGAGCATGCGGAACAAAGAGCGAAAGGTTATAAACCCTCGCCTTCAATTATATTCATGTCGCGATTAGAGGTTTAGGCATGCATCGCCTTGACGCCATCTTCTAACAACTGCAGTTGCTCCAACCCTGATTCTGTCGCTCTTGGTTTCACCACAGAAATCATCTGCAACATGCCTTGATGGATAATCTGCTCCGTGATTTGCGTCTTCGGTGACATCGCAGACTGATAGCCTAACCAACTTGATGCAATCAAGTGTAACGTTGCCACCAGCGGCTTCATTTCATTTTCAGCAACATCCAATAAACCGAGTTGGATAAAAGCCGCCATAATATTCACCAAATTCAGTTGCAGCTTATCCTGCACTTGAATGTATTCTTCATGCAGAACTTCATCACGTTGCAAGATCTCAGGTAAATTTGCATAGAAGAAACGGTACTTCCACATCAGAGTGAAAATTGAGTTGAGGTAGAGTTTGAGTAACACCAAACTCTCTTGCTGACCTTGTACCGGCGTAAAGCGCTCTAACAATTCATTAGAATATAGAGCGAAGATCTCACGCACAATTTCCTGTTTATTGCGAAAATGGTAGTAAAGATTACCGGGGCTAATATCGATATGCGCTGCAATATGATTGGTGGTGATATTCCTTTCACCATGTTCATTAAAGAGCTCTAGGGCTGCTAATACGATTTTATCGCGCGTCTTCATTGCTTATGCTATTCCTTTATCTCCGTTGCACCCAGTATACCCACTCGAATTGCCAATAACAAAAACGCCTGAATAAATCAGGCGTTTGAGCAATTGCGATTATTTGTGGTAAGGCTTAGACAACTCGTGCACAGCCTCAACAAATACACCGGCATTTTCTGGCGGCACATCAAGGTGAATGCCATGGCCAAGGTTAAATACGTGCCCTGTGCCCGCATCACCAAACCCTTCTAGGATTGAGCCCACTTCTTCACGAATACGCTCAGGTGACGCGTACAACATTGAAGGGTCCATATTGCCTTGCAGCGCAACTTTGTCACCAATGCGTGCTTTCGCATCAGCTATATTGATCGTCCAATCGAGACCAACCGCATCACAACCCGTTGCTGCGATTTGCTCAAGCCACATGCCGCCATTTTTAGTGAACAGTGTAACAGGGACACGACGACCATCGTTTTCACGGATAAGGCCATCAACAATCTTGTGCATGTACTGCAACGAGAATAGGTTGTAGTCACGCGGTGTTAATACGCCGCCCCATGTATCAAATACCATGACTGATTGCGCACCCGCTTTAATTTGTGCGTTTAGGTATTCGATCACGCTATCTGCTAGCTTATCCAGTAACAGATGTAGCGTTTGTGGTTCTGCATACATCATTTTCTTGATCTTGGTGAAGGCTTTAGAGCTGCCACCTTCAACCATGTAGGTTGCCAGCGTCCATGGACTGCCTGAGAAACCGATCAATGGTACTTCGCCTTGCAGATCTTTACGGATCTGGCGTACGGCATTCATAACATACTGCAGTTCACCTTCTGGATCAGGCAAACCAATTTTCTCAACATCCGCTTTACAGGTAATTGGCTTGTCAAACACAGGGCCTTCACCTTGCGTAAAACGTAGGCCTAAACCCATTGCATCGGGAATAGTTAAGATGTCAGAGAATAGAATCGCGGCATCAAGAGGAAAACGGCGTAATGGCTGAAGGGTTACCTCTGAAGCAAGCTCAGCATTGCGGCACAGTGACATAAAATCACCCGCTTGGGCACGAGTTGCTTTATATTCAGGTAGGTAACGGCCTGCTTGGCGCATCATCCATACTGGGGTGTAATCTACAGGCTCTTTCAAAAGCGCACGCAGATAACGATCATTTTTTAATTCAGTCATTGTGCTTTTCCAATCTTAGGCTTTATTTTTCGCTGATATTCTAACACTGTTTGGCTCGCAAAAGCCGAGTGCTTTGCAACCTAGATCAAGTTATTAACTTTTAAATAAGTGCTTAATTTGCACCCAACCTCTAACAGTGATAAAAATTTCATCGCTAGCGAAAACTACAATAATTAACTGTGTATCTAATACTCAGTATCTCATAACGACATCTTACTTACCCCCTCCCTCTCGGAGGGTTTTTTTTATCTACATTTCAGTAAGATGGCTATTTATGTCATTCAACGTCCGATCAATCAACTGACGGGCAATGGTTCCAGTAGGTGCAACAGGCGGCATCTCATCAGGTGAGAACCACTGCGCATCACTTAATTCGCTGTAATCCGGTTTAATGTTACCAGATTGATAATCGGCTAAAAATGCCATCATCATACTGGATGGAAATGCCCAAGGTTGGCTACCAAAATAGCGAATATTGCATACTTCAATACCGGTTTCCTCTTTCACTTCTCGAGCAACACACTGTTCCAACGTTTCACCCACCTCTAAAAATCCAGCAATCACGGTATACATACCATTACGATGGCGTGGATGTTGCGCGAGTAGAATTTGCTGCTGCTTACGAACCGCAACAATAATACACGGAAAGATACGTGGGTAATGCAACGTACGGCACTCTGTACACTGCATAGCGAGTTGATTGTGATTCAAATGATTTCGACCACCACATTGTGGACAAAAACGCATCGTTTGCGTCATGTGACCATATTGAACCGCTTTACTGGTTAGCAGAAAGAGCTCTTCTGGATAACCTAAACAATCACGCAGTGAACTCATGGGTAGGCGAGCTTCCACTTCCATATCATTAAGCCACATCACTGAGACTCCTTGATACTCACCAATACAGACCATATCACGGTCAGAAAACCCGAATTCACTAGCAAAACCGTAAGGGAGCTTGCCATCTTCTAGCCAAATATCACTCCCTGATACAACACACCAATATGCCGCATTCTCGTGGGCTATATCACCGTTCTCCAACATTACCATCCCTCATTGCTTGCAGTTCAACCATTTTACTGGCAATCTAATTTCATACTAGAGTTAGTAGAAAAGCAATTCATTCACTATAATTTCTAGTCAGGACAATAGGTTGTATATCTATCATCGCTTTGCACTGCAAAGTAAATGATCACCGGAGTTGTGATTAGATCATGAGGGCATGGTCATGCTAAAAAAATTGAAAAAAACACAAGAACAATGGGGTGGCTCAAGTGATGTCATCGACCATTGGTTAGAGACCCGACAATCCCTAATTGTCGAATATTGTAAGCTTGCCGCACTGCAACCCGCTAGTCAGAAAACCACGCTATCTTCACTCCCCACGCCACTAGAACTGCAAGACTTTTGTCAGCACCTTGTTGATTACATCTCCGAAGGTCACTTTAAGATCTACGATACTGTGATGGATCAATGGCGTTCGACCGGCTTTGAAATCACCGACGATATCAATAAAGCCTACGCGAAGATCGTATTAACCACTGATCCACTGCTGAACTTTACCGATAAATACGCGGATGTAGGTGAAGACGATACGTTAGACGTATTTGACGCAGACCTATCGAGTGTTGGCGAAATTCTTGAAGTACGATTTGAAGTCGAGGATCACTTGATTCAACTGATTTCAGATAGCTTAGCAGTGCCACCGGGGGCATAAGCTAGAGCTCTAGGAGATTCGAGAAGTTAGAATACTTCGCGTGAAATGAGAAAGAGAGAGGGTTGGCATGAGAGTGTCAGCCTTTTTTATTGCGGGTTGAAATATTAAAGTCGTCACTCGAGGGAATAACCGAGTGTTCGCCGGTAATGTTCTGAGCTGTATTTAGTTTGATTAGTAGCAAAGTACGCCATCATCCTCAAGAGCGAGGCACGAACGAGTTGGGGACTTGATGTCATCACTGTTACTGCTATAGATTCCCGACACCTTCCTTCGTCAGGCTAGGGAATGACCAAAGGTTCGCCGGTAATATCCTGAGCTTTATTTCGCTTATTTGGTAGCAAAGTAGATCGTCATCCTCAAGAGCGAGGCATGAGCGCGTTGGGGATCTGATGTCATCAGTGTTACTGCTATAGATTCCCTACGCCTTCCTTCGTCAGTCTAGGGAATGACCGAGTGGTCGCCAGTTAGTTTCTCACCTTTTATTTAGCCTGATTGCTGGCAAAGCAGGTCGTCATCCTCAAGAGCGAGGCGCGAGCGTGTTGGGGATCTTATATCGTCATTGTCGCAGCTATAGATTCCCTACGCCTTCCTTCGTCAGTATAGGGAATGACCGAGTGGTCGCCAGTTAGTTCCTCACCTTTTATTTAGTCTGATTGCTGGCAAAGCAGATCGTCATTGTCGCTGCCATAGATTCCCTACGCCTTCCTTCGTCAGTATAGGGAATGACCGAGTGGCCGCCAGTTAGTTTCTCACCTTTTATTTAGCCTGATTGCTGGCAAAGCAGATCGTCATCCTCAAGAGTGAGGCACGAGCGAGTTGGGGATCTAATTTCCTTTCGTCTTGGTGATGACTCACCGCTTAATTGAATATCCTCCCCACCGATCTCGCTTCTCAATTCTATCTCTCAATTCTTCAAAAACAAAAAAGGCACCCGAAGGTGCCTTTTTTCTTAAGCTATTGCTCGTCTCGAAGATTAATCTTCAGAAGAGAAGCCAGCGTTTAGAAGTGCTGCTAGGTTATCTGTTGCTTGTTCAGCAGATGGACCTTCTTGCTCTTCAGCGCGCTTAGCTTGACGCTCTTGGTGGTATGCGAAACCTGTACCCGCTGGGATCAGACGACCCACGATTACGTTTTCTTTCAGACCACGTAGCTCATCACGCTTACCAGAAACCGCAGCTTCTGTTAGTACGCGAGTTGTCTCCTGGAACGATGCCGCAGAGATGAACGACTCAGTTGCTAGAGATGCTTTAGTGATACCTAGAAGATCACGTTCAAAACGTGCAGGCTCTTTGCCTTCAGCTTCTAGATTACGGTTAGCAATCTTAACATTATGGTATTCAACTTGCTCGCCAGGTAGGAACTCAGAGTCACCCGCGTGTGTAATAGTACACTTACGTAGCATTTGACGAACGATAGTCTCAATGTGCTTATCGTTAATCTTAACGCCTTGTAGACGGTAAACTTCTTGTACTTCGTTAGCGATGTACTGAGTTACTGCGTGGATACCACGTAGACGTAGAATGTCATGCGGGGTCTCTGGACCATCTGCAATAACATCACCACGTTCCACTTTCTCGCCTTCGAACACGTTCAATTGGCGATGCTTAGGAATCATCTCTTCGTAAACTTCACCGCTGTCGCGAGTGATCACTAGACGACGCTTACCTTTCGTTTCTTTACCAAAGCTTACTGCACCAGTGTGCTCAGCTAGGATCGCAGGCTCTTTAGGCTTACGAGCTTCGAATAGGTCTGCTACGCGTGGTAGACCACCGGTGATATCTTTGTTTCCGCTCGATTTTTGAGGGATACGAGATAGTGTGTCACCAATGCCAACTTCCGCGCCATCTTCGATGTTAACGATCGCTTTACCAGGTAGGAAGTAGTGAGCTGGCATATCAGTACCAGGGATCATTACATCGTTACCTTGCTCATCTACAAGTTTGATAGCTGGACGCATATCTTTACCTGCAGCTGGGCGAGCAGCCGGATCAGTTACTTCGCTTGAAGATAGACCTGTTAGGTCATCTGTTTGGCGAGAAACTGTTACACCGTCGATCATATCAACGAATTGGATGCGACCTGCCACTTCAGTGATGATTGGCATGGTGTGCGCTTCCCAGTTAGCAACTACGTCGCCAGCTGTTACCGCATCGTTGTCCGCTTTGCTTAGAATCGAACCGTATGGCAGTTTGTGTTTCTCTTTCGTACGACCGAACTCATCAATGATGGTCATTTCAGATGCACGAGAAGTGATTACAAGTTTGCCAGCTTTGTTGATTACAAACTTAGCGTTGTGAAGCTTAACCGAACCTGTGTTCTTCGCTTGGATGCTGTTCTCTGCTGCTGCAGTAGATGCCGCACCACCGATGTGGAACGTACGCATCGTTAGCTGTGTACCTGGTTCACCGATAGACTGGGCAGCGATAACGCCTACTGCTTCACCTTGGTTTACTAGGTGACCACGTGCTAGGTCACGACCGTAACACTGTGCACAACAACCGAAGTCAGCATCACAAGTAACGACAGAGCGCACTTTCATGCTGTCAACAGAGTTCTCTTCCATGATCTGACACCACTTCTCATCAATTAGAGTATTACGTGGAATTAGAACATCTTCAGAACCAGGTTTAAGAACATCTTCAGCTACAACACGACCTAGAGCCAGCTCAGCCAGTGGAACTTTAACGTCACCACCTTCGATGTGAGGCATCATGTCGACACCTTCAACTGTGCCACAGTCATGTTCAGTAACTACAACGTCTTGAGCAACGTCTACTAGACGACGAGTTAGGTAACCCGAGTTTGCTGTTTTCAGTGCTGTATCCGCAAGACCCTTACGAGCACCGTGCGTTGAGATAAAGTACTGAAGGACGTTTAGACCTTCTTTAAAGTTTGCAGTGATCGGCGTTTCGATGATCGAACCATCTGGACGAGCCATCAGACCACGCATACCAGCAAGCTGACGAATCTGAGCTGCAGAACCACGTGCGCCCGAGTCGGCCATCATGTAGATGCTGTTGAACGATTCTTGTTGCTCTTCTTCACCGTCACGGTTAGTCACAGTTTCGTAAGACAAGTTTTCCATCATAGCTTTCGCTACGCGGTCGTTCGTTGATGCCCAGATATCGATAACTTTGTTGTATCGTTCACCCGCAGTTACAAGACCAGATTGGTACTGTTCTTGAATTTCGCGAACTTCTTCTTCTGCTGCTGAAATCTCAGTGTATTTCGCTGCAGGAACAACCATATCGTTGATACCAACAGATACGCCAGATAGTGCTGCATAAGCAAAACCGGTGTACATGATTTGGTCAGCAAATACTACTGTGTCTTTCAGACCAAGTTTACGGTAACACTCGTTAAGTAGGTTAGAGATTTGCTTCTTACCTAACTTTTGGTTAACGATGCTGTACGGTAGACCTGCTGGAACGATTTGCCACAACATTGCACGACCGACAGTTGTATCAACCATCTTCGTTTCAGTTGTGCTGTTACCGTCTTCATCAACAACAGTTTCAGTAATACGTACTTTAACGCGTGCGTGTAGTTCAGCGTTCTTAGTGCGGTATGCCTTCTCAGCCTCTTCAGGGCCAGCAAGGTACATGCCTTCACCTTTCACGTTGATCTTGTCACGTGTCATGTAGTACAGACCCAATACAACGTCCTGAGAAGGTACGATGATCGGATCACCTGACGCTGGCGACAGAATGTTGTTCGTCGACATCATCAGAGTACGAGCTTCAAGCTGTGCTTCTAGAGTTAGAGGCACGTGAACCGCCATTTGGTCACCATCGAAGTCCGCGTTGTATGCCGCACACACTAGTGGGTGTAGCTGAATCGCTTTACCTTCGATTAGTACTGGTTCGAACGCCTGGATACCAAGACGGTGAAGTGTTGGTGCACGGTTCAATAGTACTGGGTGTTCACGGATCACTTCGTCTAGGATATCCCAAACAACCGCTTCTTCGCGCTCTACCATTTTCTTAGCAGCTTTGATTGTAGTCGCAAGACCACGAGTCTCTAGCTTGCTGTAGATAAACGGTTTGAATAGCTCAAGTGCCATCTTCTTAGGAAGACCACACTGGTGTAGACGAAGGTATGGACCTACTGTGATTACAGAACGGCCAGAGTAGTCTACACGTTTACCTAGAAGGTTCTGACGGAAACGACCTTGTTTACCCTTGATCATATCAGCAAGAGATTTCAGAGGACGCTTGTTCGAACCTGTGATCGCACGACCGCGACGACCGTTATCTAGAAGGGCATCAACAGACTCTTGCAGCATACGTTTTTCGTTACGTACGATGATGTCTGGAGCCGCTAGCTCTAGAAGACGCTTCAAACGGTTGTTACGGTTGATCACACGACGGTAAAGGTCGTTCAGATCTGAAGTCGCAAAACGACCGCCATCTAGTGGTACTAGAGGACGTAGATCTGGCGGAAGAACTGGAAGTACAGTTAGGATCATCCACTCAGGGTTGTTACCCGAAGTGATGAATGCTTCTACCAGTTTCAGACGCTTAGTCAGCTTCTTACGCTTAGTTTCTGAGTTAGTGGTTTCTAACTCTTCACGCATTTGTTCAACTTCTGCGTGCATATCCATAGAACCTAGAAGGTCCTTGATAGCTTCTGCACCCATTTTAGCTGTGAACTCATCGCCCCACTCTTCTAGACGATCCAGATACTCTTCTTCAGTAAGCATCTGAGATTTTTCTAGATCCGTCATACCCGGTTCAGTTACTACGTACATTTCGAAGTAAAGAACACGTTCGATATCACGTAGTGGGATATCCATTAGTAGACCGATGCGAGACGGTAGTGATTTTAGGAACCAGATGTGAGCAACTGGTGAAGCAAGCTCGATGTGGCCCATGCGGTCACGACGAACTTTAGTTTGTGTAACTTCAACGCCACACTTCTCACAGATTACACCACGGTGCTTCAGGCGCTTGTATTTGCCACAAAGACATTCGTAGTCTTTTACTGGGCCAAAAATACGCGCACAGAACAAACCATCACGTTCAGGTTTGAACGTACGGTAGTTAATCGTTTCAGGTTTTTTAACTTCACCGAAAGACCATGAACGGATCATGTCTGGTGAAGATAGACCGATTTTGATTGCATCAAATTCTTCGGTCTTATGCTGCGCTTTTAGAAAGTTTAATAAGTCTTTCACAATCAGCTCCTGTAAGGAGTTAAAAGGAGCCCACCTGCAAAAGTGAGCACCTTTTTACCGATAACCGCTTAATTTCCCTGAGCTCTCGCTCAGGGGAATAAGAGATTACTCTTCGTCTTCTAGCTCGATGTTGATACCTAGCGAGCGAATCTCTTTCAACAGTACGTTGAACGATTCTGGCATGCCAGGTTCCATGCTGTGGTTTCCGTCTACGATGTTTTTGTACATCTTAGTACGGCCGTTAACGTCATCTGACTTAACGGTTAGCATTTCTTGAAGCGTGTAAGCAGCACCGTATGCTTCTAGTGCCCATACTTCCATCTCACCGAAACGCTGACCACCGAACTGAGCTTTACCACCAAGTGGTTGCTGAGTTACTAGGCTGTACGAACCAGTAGAACGAGCGTGCATCTTGTCGTCAACAAGGTGGTTTAGTTTCAGCATGTACATGTAACCAACAGTTACAGGACGCTCAAACGAATCACCAGTACGACCATCAAACAACTTAAGCTGACCAGATGTTGGTAGGTCTGCTAGCTCTAGAAGAGCTTTGATTGATGATTCAGGTGCACCATCAAATACTGGCGTTGCAATTGGTAGACCACCACGTAGGTTGCCGATCAATGTGCGTACTTCAGCATCAGATAGAGAAGCAATGTCTACAGTCTGGCGAGTCTCGCCTAGGTCGTAAACTTTTTGCAGGAATTCGCGGAATTTCGCTAGCTCTTGCTGCTCTTTCACCATCTTGTTGATTTTCTCACCGATACCTTTCGCTGCCAGACCTAAGTGAACTTCTAGGATCTGACCGATGTTCATACGCGAAGGTACACCCAGCGGGTTAAGTACGATATCTACTGGCTGACCAGTTTCATCGTATGGCATGTCTTCAACAGGGTTGATCTTAGAGATTACACCCTTGTTACCGTGACGGCCTGCCATTTTATCACCAGGCTGAATGCGACGTTTAACCGCAAGGTAAACCTTAACGATCTTCAGTACGCCAGGTGCTAGATCATCACCTTGTGTGATCTTACGACGCTTAGTTTCAAACTTCTTATCGAAGTCTGCACGTAGTTCGTCATACTGCTCTGCTAGTTGCTCAAGCTGAGTCTGTAGAGCATCATCTTCAAGCGTTAGCTCTAGCCACTTCTTACGATCAGTCGTGTCTAGTTTCGCTTCAGAGTAACCACCGTCGATAAGTACAGAACGAACACGCGCTAGTAGACCGCCTTCAAGAATTTGGAACTCTTCAGTAAGGTCTTTCTTCGCTTCTTTCAACTGCATCTGTTCAATTTCAAGCGCACGCTTGTCTTTCTCTACGCCATCGCGAGTGAAAACTTGAACATCGATGATAGTACCTGAAACAGAGTTTGGTACACGTAGTGATGTATCTTTAACATCTGATGCTTTTTCACCGAAGATAGCACGTAGTAGCTTCTCTTCAGGCGTTAGCTGAGTTTCACCTTTAGGCGTCACTTTACCAACTAGGATGTCGCCACCCTTAACTTCAGCACCAATGTAAACGATACCTGACTCGTCTAGTTTAGACAGAGCAGATTCACCTACGTTTGGAATATCCGCTGTGATCTCTTCAGAACCCAGTTTCGTGTCACGCGCCACACAAGATAGTTCTTGGATGTGGATTGTCGTGAAGCGGTCTTCTTGAACTACGCGCTCAGATACTAAGATCGAGTCTTCGAAGTTGTAACCGTTCCAAGGCATGAACGCGATACGCATGTTCTGACCAAGTGCTAGTTCACCAAGGTCTGTTGAAGGACCATCAGCAAGAACGTCGCCACGAGCAACCGGTTCGCCAGGCATTACACATGGGCGTTGGTTGATACACGTGTTTTGGTTAGAACGAGTGTATTTAGTTAGGTTGTAGATATCGATACCAGCTTCGCCAGGAATCAATTCTTCTTCGTTCACTTTAACAACGATACGAGAAGCATCTACAGACTGAACAGAACCACCACGTTTCGCAACAACAGTTACACCTGAGTCAACTGCGATGTTACGTTCAATACCAGTACCAACTAGCGGCTTATCAGCACGTAGAGTTGGAACTGCCTGACGTTGCATGTTCGCGCCCATCAAGGCACGGTTCGCATCATCGTGTTCTAGGAACGGGATAAGCGATGCAGCGATTGATACTACCTGGTTCGTTGCAACGTCCATGTACTGAGCGTGTTCACGAGGGTGAAGACCAGATTCACCTTTCTGACGAGCAGTGATTAGCTCATCATCAAATGTACCTTCTTCAGTCAACTTAGTGTTCGCCTGAGCGATAACGTATTGACCTTCTTCGATTGCAGATAGGTAATCAACTTCGTCAGTTACAACACCATCTACTACACGACGGTATGGCGTCTCTAGGAAACCGTACTCGTTACAACGTGCAAACGCAGATAGTGAGTTGATCAAACCGATGTTTGGACCTTCTGGCGTTTCGATCGGACATAGACGACCGTAGTGAGTTACGTGAACGTCACGTACTTCAAAGCCAGCGCGTTCACGCGTTAGACCGCCAGGACCCAATGCAGAGATACGACGTTTGTGCGTAACTTCTGACAACGGGTTGTTTTGGTCCATAAACTGTGAAAGCTGTGAAGAGCCAAAGAATTCTTTAACCGCTGCTGAAATAGGCTTAGCGTTGATTAGATCTTGAGGCATGATTGCATCAAGGTCACCAAGGCTTAGGCGCTCTTTCACTGCACGTTCAACACGTACAAGACCAACGCGGAATTGGTTCTCAGCCATTTCGCCAACTGAACGGATACGACGGTTGCCAAGGTGGTCGATATCGTCCACTTCGCCTTTACCGTTACGGATCGAGATCAGCTTCTTCATCACTTCGATGATATCTAGCTCATCTAGCGTACCTTGCTCGTCTGCATCTGCACGACCAATTGAGCTGTTGAACTTCATGCGGCCAACAGTTGATAGGTCGTAACGCTCTTCAGAGAAGAACAGGCTTTCGAACAATGATTCAGCAGCTTCTTTCGTTGGCGGCTCGCCAGGGCGCATCATGCGGTAGATTTCTACCAGTGCAGAAATACGATCAACAGTGCTGTCGACGCGTACAGTTTCTGACATGAAGGCACCGTGGTCTAGATCGTTCGTAAATAGAACTTCTAGCGCTTTGTGGCCAGCTTGAGAAAGGTTCGCTAACGCTTCAAGACTGATCTCTTGGTTAGCTGAAACGATAACTTCGCCAGTCGCTTCGTTAACGTAATCTTTCGATGCAACTTTACCAACGATGTACTCAACTGGTACTTCGATGTGGTCAACGCCTTCTTTTTCAAGCTGACGGATATGACGCGCAGTTACACGACGACCTTGCTCAATATATACTTTGCCGTTTGCTTCAATATCAAACGAAGCAGTCTCACCACGTAGACGCTCTGGGATCAACTCCATAAGTAGAGTTTGATCTTTCACTTGGAAGTTAACTTTCTCGAAGAATAGATCTAGGATCTCTTCGGTAGTCTTACCAAGTGCACGCAAAATAATTGATGCAGGTAGTTTACGACGACGGTCGATACGTACGTACAGGTTGTCCTTAGGATCGAACTCAAAGTCTAACCATGAGCCACGGTAAGGAATGATACGTGCGTTGTATAGAACTTTACCTGATGAGTGGGTCTTACCCTTATCGCTGTCGAAGAAAACGCCTGGGCTTCTGTGCAGCTGGGATACGATAACCCTCTCGGTACCGTTAATTACGAAGGTACCATTGTCTGTCATAAGCGGAATTTCGCCCATGTAGACTTCTTGTTCTTTAATGTCTTTTACAGTACCTGCTGGCGCGTCTCGATCAAAGATCACAAGGCGTAGTTTTACGCGTAGTGGCTTTGAGTAAGTAACACCGCGGATTTGACATTCTTTAACATCAAAAACTGGCTCACCAAGACGGTAGCTAACGTATTGCAGCTCGGAATTGCCGTTGTAGCTCTGAATTGGAAAAACAGAACGGAAAGCAGCCTCAAGACCGTATTGCCCCTCAGGATCCTGTTCGATAAATTTTTCGAACGAATCGAGCTGGATCGATAGCAGGTATGGAATGTCCAAAACTTGTGGACGAGTACCAAAGTCCTTACGGATGCGCTTTTTCTCGGTATAAGAGTAAACCATGGGGTTCCTCAGCTCGCTGATAAGTGACCCAAACTGTCCGCCTGACGGGTGGGACAGTGACTAACAACTGTTTACTGTAGTCTCATGTCATTCGCTGAACGTCATGAGTTTTGCTCGGATAAAGGTGCTTAAACAGCGGGAAAATTCACCTAGACCCTACAGCGCAAAAAGGCCGGTGGTTAATAAACCACCAGCCATTAGCCTTACGGCTATGAAATTAAGTAATAATTACTTGATTTCAACAGAAGCGCCAGCTTCTTCTAGCTGTGCTTTAAGAGCTTCAGCTTCAGCTTTTTCTACGCCTTCTTTAAGAGCAGCAGGTGCGCCGTCTACAAGAGCTTTAGCTTCTTTAAGGCCTAGACCAGTTGCGCCACGTACAGCTTTGATAACTTGTACTTTGTTAGCGCCAGCAGCAGTTAGGATTACGTCGAATTCAGTTTGCTCAGCAGCAGCTTCAGTAGCAGCACCACCAGCAACTACAGCAGCAGCTGCAGTAACACCGAATTTCTCTTCCATTGCTTCAATTAGTTCAACAACTTGCATTACAGACATTTCTGCAACTGCGTCTAGGATTTGCTCGTTAGTAATAGACATAACAATTCTCTTTTAAGTCAACAATAAGTTTATTTTGCAACCAGTAAAAAAAGCAAGGCTTACGCCGCAACTTCTTCTTTTTGATCGCGGATAGCAGCGATAGTACGTACCAGCTTGCCAGCTGAAGCTTCTTTCATGCACATCATTAGGCGTGCAATAGCTTCGTCGTAAGTTGGTAGTGTCGCTAGTACTTCAGCGTCAGTTAGAGCGCCTTCAAATGCAGCAGCTTTGATCTCGAAATCTTTGTTCTCTTTAGCGAAGTCTTTGAAAAGACGCGCTGCAGCACCTGGGTGCTCGTTAGAGAACGCGATTAGAGTAGGACCAGTGAAAGTGTCAGTTAGACACTCGTACTGAGTACCTTCAACCGCACGACGTGCTAGAGTGTTACGAACAACTCGTACATAAACACCAGCTTCACGAGCCTGTTTACGTAGAGAAGTCATTGCACCCACAGCAACACCGCGAGAATCAGCTACAACTGCAGAAAGTGCACCACTGGCAGCTTCGTTGACTTCAGCAACAATTGCTTTTTTGTCTAGAAGGTTTAAAGCCATCTTGGATTAACTCCTGGTTGTTATTACACCACTCACTATTATCACAACAGTGAGAGCTATTTAGGTGCTTCCCAGAAGAAAGTTTACTATTTACATAGAGCTTTCTGTCAGTTCGGGCACCATCTACGTAGGGCGATTAAGTCAAGCTTTGCAAGCAAAGAAAGACACCTACGGTCTTGGACGGAGACTGGGTCATAATCCAATTAAACTCGAAAGTTTAACGAACCAAAGTTCAGCCCCAACCACAAATATTAGGCGCAGAATTATACACTAATTTTGCGCCTAAGCAAATATATTAAGCTTGAGTGTTCAGGCTAGCCTGATCAACTGCAACGCCAGCACCCATTGTAGTAGAGATGCTAACTTTCTTCAGGAAAGCGCCTTTCGCTGAAGACGGCTTAGCTTTCTTAAGCGCAACTAGTAGAGCTTCTAGGTTCTCTTGTAGTTGGTTCGCGTCGAAAGACACTTTGCCGATTGTAGTGTGGATGATACCGTTCTTGTCATTACGGTAACGAACCTGACCAGCTTTAGCGTTCTTAACCGCTTCAGCAACGTTAGGAGTTACAGTACCAACTTTCGGGTTTGGCATCAGACCACGTGGACCTAGGATTGTACCTAGTTGACCAACAACGCGCATTGCATCTGGAGAAGCAACAACTACGTCGAAGTTCATTTCGCCCTTTTTAACTAGCTCAGCTAGATCTTCCATACCCACTAGGTCAGCGCCAGCTTCTTTAGCAGCTTCAGCGTTTGCACCTTGAGCGAATACAGCAACGCGGATATCACGACCAGTACCGTGTGGTAGCACAGTTGCGCCACGAACGTTTTGGTCAGATTTACGAGCGTCGATACCTAGGTTTACAGCTACGTCAACAGATTCTACGAATTTAGCAGTTGCTAGTTCTTTAAGAAGAGCTACAGCTTCATTGATTTCGTATTCTTTAGTTACGTCAACTTTGTCGCGGATTACGCGCATGCGCTTAGTTAGTTTTGCCATGATCTTAACCCTCTACCACTAGGCCCATTGAACGAGCAGTACCCGCAATAGAACGTTTCATCGCTTCAATATCAGAACCAGTCATGTCAGCAGCTTTAGTTTCTGCGATTTCTTGGATTTGAGCTTCAGTAATCGTGCCCACTTTTTCAGTGTTAGGACGACCAGAACCAGACTTAAGACCAGCTGCCTTCAGAAGAAGAGTTGCAGCAGGAGGAGTCTTAGTGATGAACGTGAAAGAACGGTCAGAGTAAACAGTGATTACTACTGGAGTCGGCATGCCTTTCTCAAGAGATTCTGTTTTTGCGTTGAACGCTTTACAGAATTCCATGATGTTAACACCGTGTTGACCTAGAGCAGGACCAACTGGTGGACTTGGGTTCGCAGCGCCAGCAGCAACTTGTAGCTTGATATAAGCTTCAACTTTCTTAGCCATGATATTTCCTAAGTTTGGGTTCAAACGCTAATCGACTGATCAGCTCCCCGTTATGTAAAAATCTTTTTACTTCAACAGAAGCAAAAAGGCGCGAAATTATAGTCATAATTCACGCCCTAAACAACCCTTTGCAAGGTGTTTTTTTAATCAAGTTTTTCCACTTGACCGAATTCAAGCTCAACAGGTGTTGCACGACCAAAGATCGATACAGACACTTTAACGCGGCTCTTAACGTAATCTACTTCTTCAACAGTACCGTTGAAGTCAGCAAATGGGCCATCGGTCACGCGAACAACTTCACCCGCTTCATACATAGTACGAGGACGTGGTGCTTCACTCGCTTTTTCAAGACGGTTAAGAATCGCATCAGCTTCCTTATCAGTGATAGGAGCTGGACGATCAGAGGTACCACCAATGAAGCCCATGACACGCGGAACACTACGCACTAAGTGCCATGATTCATCGTTCATGATCATCTGAACTAGGACGTAACCTGGAAAGAACTTACGCTCTGACTTACGACGTTGTCCAGCGCGGATTTCCACTACTTCTTCAGTAGGGACAAGTACTTCACCGAATAGCTCTTCCATGCTATGCATTTTGATATGCTCGCGAAGAGATTGAGCTACACGACCTTCAAAACCAGAGAAGGCTTGAACTACATACCAGCGTTTTTTTGGAGCTTCACTCATGAATAAAAACCCTCTATACCCCAGTCACAAATGCAACAAGACGAACCATAATGCCGTCAATGCCCCATAGCGCTAGAGCCATTACAATACTTACAGCTAAAACGATCAGTGTCGTTTGCAGAGTTTCTTGACGCGTTGGCCAAACCACTTTACGAACTTCCATACGAGATTCTTTCGCAAACACGATCGAAGCTTTACCTTTAGTTGTTGTAGCGGCAACACCAAGTGCTGCTGCAATTAATACAACAACGCCTGCAGCGCGAACCACTACAGACATATCACCATACAGGTAATTACCCACAACAGCGGCAGTTAGCAGAACAAAAGTGATCACCCACTTAAAGATATCTGCGCCATTTGAGCTCTCAGGAGTTTCAGCATTATTTGCTTTCATAAAACCAACCTGTCACAAGTCTTAATATAGACGACAACAACCCCGCTGCTGCAGGGCAAATCCATGAAACGACCAATTTAATAAAAAATTGACGTCCTCTTTTATTGACCAAAATTACTTTTTGCCAAAAAATTCCTGCTAATGCCCACATGAACAATAATTCAGCAAACATTATTTTTTGTGCAGAAAAAGGGCATCAAATGATGCCCTTTTTGCTACTGGTTCGTCAAATCTTATTCAAGATTTTCTGAAGTCTTCAGCT
>NZ_AFWF01000120.1 GCF_000222605.1 Vibrio ichthyoenteri ATCC 700023
CGGTATAGAGAGAACCGAATCAGGCTTAGTTTCGATTTATGGGGATTATGGTTCCATTTATAGGGATTGTAAATAGCGCAAAATGGGGGTTAAAAAGCTATTCTATGGGAAAACGGAGGATTGAATATGTACGCAAACGAACTATTAAATGCCTATAAACAGGCTAAAAATTACATACAAGACAAGCAGATTGCGCATGATTTGAATCTATCACCACAAAAGCTAAGCAAAATTAGAAGCGGAATTCGCTATGTGTCTGATGAGGAAGCCGTTTTCCTCGCACAAGGCGCAGGAATCGACCCAGAGATAGCATTACTAGGCTGTCACGCAGACCGCAACGAAAACCCAGCAATCCGCGCACACTGGACGAACATTGCAAAAAAGTTTAACGGGCTGGGATTTTCTGGAATTTCAATGACTTGTAGCGCATTAGCATTGGTGTTTTACACCCCTAAAGAAGCCCTAGCTCAGTGCGCATTA
>NZ_AFWF01000119.1 GCF_000222605.1 Vibrio ichthyoenteri ATCC 700023
CAATCGATGATTTATATGACATAGTATCCCAGCTAAATTATATTTTTGACAATGTGTCAAAATTTATTATAGGAAATAAGATTTAGAACCTATCTAAATAGGTATTTTCTGAGTTAAACAACACCTATTGAAAATACTGTAAATGAGTTCAACACAATATCTAATCTCCGATACGATCTGGAAAAAAGGTCATGAATCCAATCAGTTGATTCAAAGATAGAATTCTCGTCCAATGAATCGACCGATTTCGTAATGACCCAAAACCATATATCACGTTAATTCATTAGATTATAACTTTTTATCAATTAGCATTACAATGGGTTTTGTTGCAAATAATCAGAATTTGAACCCTGTCGCACCAAACCAGATATAGGCTGGTGATGTTACCTGTTTAAAAACAGATGAAGGTTGGATGTATCTTCCCATTGTAATGGACCTGTATTCGCAACGTATGAACTGAATTACACAACAAAGCTAAGTTCAATGTGATTAATAGTGAAGTGTACATTACCTTTGATTGCACTTTGCGCACATGTGTATATCATAAATATGATAGAAATCTAATTAAAACTTATTTAAGTGATTAATTATGCCATTACCTATAATTAGTAGAGTTGGAACAAGTGTGTCTAACTCGTTACCGACCAGTATTTCGTTAACTAAATCAAAATCATTCATTGCAAGTAGCAAATGTTAACCAACAAATATTTGATACGACTGCTCCAGTAAAATCAAATTCCCCATCATCTTTGAGTGCAGTGACAAATAAGCTATTTACGGCTTTAGCTGGTAAAATGAATGTTTTATCTACCCCATCTAAAGAATCTAAAGAACATGAAAAAGCGCTAAAGAAAGCTATTGAATATGGCTCAAATCCTAGAGCTTTCATTAATATACACTTGCTTGATAAAGAATACAATCTGTTAAAATACAACTTTAAAGAAAGCTATTTGCAATGGGTAGTTAATCAGTCATCATGTTCAATTGATAGTTATGGGGAAAATTTACAAAAAAACGCCATGTCATTTTCTGAACATTTATGCTGGAGCAATGAGGTTTACAAGCAATTAAATAAAGTGGATAAACAAACAGACTTAAGCACATTGAAATTAAGTTTGGAGCAGAGGATTCTAGGTCATTTTGGTAAGGCTAATGTCAATAACATAACAAAGCTATCTTCGACGTGAAAACAAAGGCATTGAGGCATTACACAAGCATTTTAATTGCGCAACACTAGAGCTTTCAACGGTCAGCTCAATTGAGAATAAAATGCTTGCGAAGCTGAATGTTGCACTCAAAAAAGCTAACGAATCTTACCCGAATAACAATGATTTCAATATAAAGATAGACAATAAAACATCATTAATAGTGAACAAGGCAGCTGAAAATGCTGCTAAAAATGCAATTAGCAAATCCGCGCAGCTATTTATCAGCGGTTTTTCTAGTAGTCTCACTGATGGCATTAATAAATTTAATTTAGCTGATGCCCAAAGTTTATCTTGTAATATTAAAGAAGAAAAAACAACATCCTATGTATTCGCCACATGGCAAAACACGTTTAATTTTGCTATAAAAAAACACCAAGAGATGCAGGATGTATTAGTTGAAAATGTTAAAAAATCAGATGTTTTCAGATCACTTTCATCTAAAGAACAAGTTGACGTTCTAAAATCCCTACAGCAAGCGCAAGACAACGACCGAAATCAGCTTGTGGCAGCAAAATTAGCAAAACTTAAAGAATGCTTAGCTTCAATGTTTAATGAGGAACAATTATTATCTCAACTAGAATACAAGATGGAAAATCCCAGTTTTTTTGATAAAATGGGTGGATTTTTCAACGGAAATCAATCGCGAAAAATGGCTGATGTTATAACTTTTACAGATAAATATAAGGCATCTGTTATCGAAGGTATTGGGCAGCTGCAAAACGATCCTTTGTTATCTAGCTTACCAGAAACAGAAATAAAAGAGGCAATTTCGGAGTTTATTTCCTCTTTACCAACCAAAAGGCTAATTGATAAAGCAACAGGACTATTACCTGAGAAAATGACTACTCGTGACTGTATTAAACGTGCTTTTAATAGTACTGGCAGCACAATTTTGGGAGTTGTATCTATCGGTGGTGCAGGTGCTATTACTGCAGGAATCGTTACAGGATTAAGCACTGGAGGGATAGCTGCTATTGTCGGTGGTGCACTTGGCTTAATCGTTGCGGGTGGTTTATTAGCTAAAAGGCTATATAACGAATTCAACGAAAAAAGTGCTATAGAAAAAGCTTATAAGCACGTCGATTCACTAAAGGAACAATTAGAGAATGTGATTGCTATCCAAAGGGAAAGGTAGGTCATGACGGCTTTGTTTCCTAATTCGAGTTCAGGTACAAACGTATTGAAGCAATTTAGTACAAGGCATCTTCGGTTGCTTCGTCACCAAGACAGTACCATTGCTGCATACAATGAATGCGGAACATTGTCTCAAGTGGATACGGGCGCGTTCGTCGCCGGCTTTGGGGTAAAAGGGTTCAATCACTTCGAAAATGAATTACGCAACAAAGCCAATGCTTATTCGAACCATATAGCTTTTGACAACCAACTGCTAAGTTTCTCGGATGACCTCGTTCCCAGAATGCCGCCCCCTCTCTTGGAGGGATAAGTGCTACAGCTCGTTTGATACGGATTGCTGCGTGGCAATCCCTCGCGTCATAAGCCCCATCGCCTGATATCTCAAGGATTTTCCGACGCGTTTGCTTAAGCAAATTAGGTAACACTTCTGCATCAGTCACCGTTGATAAACTCAACTCTGCGGCAATAATTTCGTGCGTACTCGTATCAACTACAAGATGTAATTTTCGCCACACTCTGCGTTTACCATCCGTGCCATGTTTTTTTACTTTCCACTCGCCCTCACCATAAACCTTAAGACTTGTCGCATCAATAGCAAGATGCTGAATCGCTCCTTTGGTTTTCGTCTTAAAACTTACATCAACGTCTTTGGCTCGATGACTGATACAACTGTAGTGTGGGCAGCGCAGTGGAAGGTGAGCAAGTTGAAACACGGAATCAATAAAGCCTTGCGAAGCGCGAAGTGGCATTGAAAAAATACGCTTTATCATTAAAGCGGTTGTCATGGCTAAATCACTGAAAACACGAGGTCTCCCGCGCTTGTTTTGCTTGCCTTGTTTCCACTCTTTTATCGCTTCCTCGTCAATCCAAAACGTCAGAGAGCCTCGGTTTATGAGAGCTTGATTGTATTGCTTCCAGTTGCTTGTTTTGTAACTAGGTTTCGACATGAGACTACAGAGTTGAATGAATGTAGCCGATCAGATCGTAAGCTTTGGATTTAGTTCCACCGATTTACGCAACAAAGCCGAGATGCACGACAAAGTGAGAGGAACATTCATTGAGCGGGAGTTCTATCTTTGAATCAACTGATTGGAGTCATGACCAAAAATAGCAATATATAATATATCATTTTTATTCACGTGTTAATTTATAGTTAGTAAGTTAATTTGTTAGTCAATATTTTGCGAAATAACATCATAAGATAACCACCCCATAGATAACTGCGTGGAATATCTCGATTGCTTTAGATAAACATAAAAATATTCTTACAGTTATAAACATTAATTAACATAAATGTTTTGCATTTTAAAAAATAAAGAGAATGATAAGAAATGTTTATTAATCACACATCATCATCTATCCATAGCCAGAAAAACATCTCATTTCTGGATGCTTGGAAGGATAATTCTCCGAGTAATGAAGTCTTGGATCGAGAGATTTTCGTCAATGAAGTGGCGCAATCGATAGAAACAGGTGTACTATCAATATGTTCACTCACTGACTTGACATCTATACCTTATTTTCCTGACAATATATCAGAGTTAATAATTAAATCTTGCGATAACCTTAAAAATATACCAACACTGCCTAGCAGTATAAAAATCATTACAATATCAGATAGTCCAAATCTAAAAATCCCAGCGCTTCCTGAAGAATTGGAATCATTTTCTATAGATATGTCTCCATACACGTACGCAAATGATGAGTTTCCAGAATTACCAAATAATTTATTAAGTTTTACTGCTCAGAATGGCAACTTCCTACCAAGATTTTCAACAAGTTTACAGTCATTATGCGTAATGGACTTTACTGAAATTCCATATGTAGAGATCCCATATGATTTAAAAAAAATGGAAATTTATAGAAGCCCATTGATTCCTTTAATTGAATCTATACCTCTTGACTTAAAGGAATTATATTTGGGTTCTGTTATAATATCAGAAAGCTTTCTTATAGAAGACTTTCTTCCTGATAAACTTGAAAAACTACATATCGAATGCTGTGACAATATTACTCTACCAAAAAAATTACCTAAAAGTTTAAATGAAATACTTTTAAGTAGCATTCACGGAAAAAGTTGGGAAATAGATGTTGATACAATTCCAAAAGGATTAAATATAATAACAGATTTAATTAATTTAAGTGCCGAAATCCTAAATAGGGATGATGTTAAATTTTCAGGCAGTTTCATGGGAGAAGCAAGTTCATTTAAATTGGGCGATGTTGTATATGGACTTACAGGAGAAAGGGTTAGGATAAATTCTTTAGTTAAATCTATTTATGGATTTACAGAAAAAGACATAATTATACAAAACACTCTGACCAATGCTGTTTGGAGTGATAGGAATAGGTCTAAATTTAATTCTAATCACATTATAAATGAAAGATTAAATGATTCAGAACGAGGCATGGAATTTAAAGAGTTCTTAATTAACCATCCACAATATAATGTTACAAATGTTAGATTTTCGCATTTATCAAAAGAAGATATATGGATGAAAACGAGTAAAGCGGGACTAGAATTTCAGACAAAATTAAGAAAGCGAGATGTTATTTTTACACTTGATAAGTTAGTTGATTCTATCGATGATATTGCTAGAAAAAATGGTAAACATGGTGATGCTATTACTGCACATGAATTAAGATGGATATATCGACATCGAAATAATGAAAATATCAAAACACATGTGAAATTTTTCATCAATGGAAAACCTGTATCTCAAGAAAAAGTTTTTTCTTTGCCTGAATGGGAAAATTATAAACCTAAAAGGTTGCTAGTTTAAATGGCTTTGTTGCAAAAAATTAAGTCTCATCTCAGTTTTGGTAGTCTTTTGGGTCGTTATGCCAACCGGTTGATTCACGTCCCGAGAATTTACGTAACATAGAAAAAGTGTGTTCAAAAATACAAGTGCAAAAAATTTATTCAATTCAAGAATAACAAAAATGAGTCTTAAACCAGGTCCAAAACCAATTGCTGAATCCACAGGAAAACCTGATCAACGTCGCCATGACAATAAAAACACCCCAGGAAATACTCCTGAGTTAAAGCCAAGCAAGTCGTCTAAAAAATAAGCTAACCTGTAAATTAAAAGGCTTGGAATGATCACTAAGCCTTTTTTATTCTTTCAGAATTTGCCGTTTCTAATGCGCTAGTTGAAAATGCTCAGAACTTTCTGAATCGAATCTTGCGAACATCTCAATATTACGCAAATCGTGGACATCGATTACATTGACTCCAAGTGACTGCATTTCATTATGCAAAGACATAAACGCAGCTTCAAGATTCATATCTTTATACTCTGGACAATCAATAGCAAAAAGGAAATTACTTGGCTCAAGAGTATTTGAGTTCAATAAATGCTTGATTCTCGAAATCCAAAATTCACCATGGTCTATCAGCTTTAAAGGCTTATCTTGGTAAAAGCTTAAAGGTTTGATAGCCTTTGTTTCCAAACCATTTGTAGCCACTAATGGCAATTCAAAAGAAACATAGTCAGCATTAAGCTTACTTTTTGTAAACTTGTATTTGCTCACTCCATCCAATTGTTTTTTCAAACTAGAGACAAGAAGTGTTTCTCGGTGTTCTTTCGTATTGAAGCTCCTGCCAACATATTGCTCAAACAGCTTTTCTAAAACTAGTTCCAGAGAGTCGCTGGTCAAAAGAGCAGCAGTTTCACTAAAAATGAGAAAACCTTCTCTTTGCCTCGTAACTTCATCCATAAAACCAGCTAAATTTTTTCCGCGCATATCTTTAGCAAAATCTTTAATTCGTAAAAGCTCGAAATTAAACATTTCAATAGCATTAGAATAAAGTTGGCCGTCAAGATCATCGAAAAATTGAGAAACACGCGCAAATCGTTTACTTGCTAATCTAAAGAGTATCCCACCAGTTTGAGGCACATGAACGACAACACCGACATTTGCGAATTCTTGAGTCTCAGTGTACGGCATAAAACGTATTACAGAATAGCGAACTAGTTTTTTCATCTTATACCCTCCCAGAATGCCTGCGTTCTAAAACGTGACAATGTTACTCGAATATCTTCAAAAACACCATTCTCGGCACAGCATTCGACCCACTCTTTTGGTACCGAATCTATAATTGAGTTTAGCTCACCAAAGCAGCGCTCAAGAAGTTCTTCATAGGTATTAGGGTCGAATAAGGACCTTTGCTCAGAAAACCAAGCACTTGAACCAACATGAAGATTTTTGAGATTATGAAAGTTATCTTCATAATCTGGATCAAATGCTAAGTTATGATCAAGAACAATAAAAGAGCGCAGATCAGACCGAATAAATAAATTTGGGTTACCACCATGTTCAGTTAGATTACGATCACCATTCTTAATCCAATAATCAAACAAAAACAATAACTTCAAGCCATTTACGTCTAAATCCGCGAGTCTCTGGTAAGGAACATCTTGAATATTTTCCTCATACCGTGAAGCAAACCAGTATCCCTCACTAAGTTCGTAACGTCCATATTCAAGCAAAGATCCGTCAACATAAGCAATATCAAAATGTGGAACTGGTAATCCAATTACTTTACCTAATCTCCCACAAACCCACTCATGGATTAGACCTTGATAGGTAGTATTAGGTCCTTTAACAATATACTGATTATCATCATCGCCAACACAAAGATACGGTCCCGTTTGACCTTGATTCATCTTTCTTATAATTCTTTCGATGTAAACCATATAAGTGAAATCCCGCAAAAATATGACAGAAAATTACCACAACCGAAGTAAATGTCGATATTAGGTTATCTTGTAGAACCATAAGCAACTTGCATCACATTGATTTAACTCATAAACTTAAAACAGATATACGCCACTTAGGTATACCTCTAGATCATAATCTTAAATTGACACAAAAACCATGAATGTCATAACCTATATGACACACACCATTAGATCATTACTTAAATGTCATTTTGAGGGAACTATGTACATCTTTGGCTACCTAAGAGCATCGACTTCCGATCAGGATGCGAAACGAGCACAACATTCATTACAGCAATTTGTACAGCAAAAAGGGTTTCGTGTAGCTGGATGGTATATAGAAAACAAATCCGGTGCATCACTACAAAGACCAGAACTTTTACGTTTACTTGATGATGCAGCAATCGGAGACGCAATTATCATTGAGCAGATAGATCGCCTTTCACGTCTAGATGAAAAAAGTTGGTTCACATTAAAGGAAATGTTACTTGAGAAAGAGTTAAAGGTGATCAGTTTAGACTTACCAACGAGTCATATTGCATTCTCCCCCCAAATAACAGACGAATTTACCAACTCGATGATAAAGGCCATCAACAGTATGATGATGGATATGTTGGCCGCTATCGCAAGGAAAGATTATAAAGATCGCCGCCGCCGTCAGGCCGAGGGAATAAAAAAAGCGAAAGAGGAAGGTAAGTATCGCGGCAGACAGGCAGATCTAGAACTCCATGAAAAAATCTACCAGCTTAGAGTCATTAATGGACTGAGCATAAGCGACACAGCAAAACTAACAAGCGTATCAGCTCGTACTGTCATTCGTGTAGCGAAGAAATTGATTAATGAGCGTTAGAGAAGATAAAGGAATTAGTAATGACATTATCAAATACAATACCATTCGTAGCATTACTTTTAGTGTCCGGTTGTTCAATCTCCA
>NZ_AFWF01000118.1 GCF_000222605.1 Vibrio ichthyoenteri ATCC 700023
TTCTAAGCATAGTACGCCTATCAAAAAGCTTTGTGCCTTACTGAAAACTCAATCTATAAATGCAAATTTAGGGGGCCATCAACGTCAAGCGAACGGTAGGTAACGACAGTAAATATACGTCATAACTTGGACTTATGAATACTCGACGTATCGCTCTCAATCACTTCGTTTTTTGCTCGCATATCGATACACAAATGTTACGATTAACTCACACTCTCACCACCTAAATTCATATATAACTCTGAATTATTATATAGTTAGCCAATAGTTTAACACTGATGTATTGATGCAGCGTCGACTGCTATTTTTAGGCATCAGTCCGATGACGATCGCAATCTACTCACGGGTAGAAATGCTATTCGTGTCCAAAATGGTTTTCGCTGACTGAATAAGGGATATTTTAATGAGAGCGCATTTATTACTTGTCGCGACACTCGGTATAATGCAAGGTTGTAGTGAAGAGCCAGCAACCGAAAGTAACCTCACTACTGTTCGTCCGGTAAAGGTGTTTAACGTCACCGAGCAACAAGCGAATATTTCCGCTTCCTTTCCCGGAATTATTCAAAGTAAAAACCTCAAAGAAATCAGCTTCACGACGACCGGCCGAGTGACCGAATTCCCAATCAAAGAAGCCATGTTTGTCCAAGCTGGTGACGTGCTCGCCCGACTCGACCAGCGCGAATTAAACAACGCATTGAGCAAAGCCAAGTCTCAATATCAAATTGCTTCTGACGAATATCAACGCATCGCAAAATTAGCAAAAACAGGTGCGGTGTCAAAAAGCTCGCTACAAGCTAAACAAACAGAGCGAGATTTAGCCCGTGTGCAACTCGATAGTGCGCAACAAGCCCTTAACGATTCTACGCTTATCGCCCCTTTTGACGGTATCATCGCGCAAACCTTTATTGAGAAAGACCAAGTTATTTCCAGCGGACAAACGGTCGCGATACTCATAGGGGAAGGTGAACTGGAAGCCTCAATCGACGTCCCAGGAAAATTCCTCGCTCTATTACATCGAAATTCAACCATTGGTGGGCAGCCATTACAGAGTTGGATATCTCTTGACTCCCTCCCCTCTCAACGTTTTCCTGCGGAGTTTAAAGAAGCAACACTTGTGGCAGATCCAACCACACAAACTTACGGTCTAACCTTTGCTTTCAAGACAACAAGCGACGTTCTTATTCTGCCCGGCATGAATGTTTCTGTGGATATTACCGTTACGGGTAGTGAGTCAATGCCGCGTCTCAGTGTCCCCATCGATGCAGTAGGTAGTGATAGTGAAGGCACCTTTGTATGGCTGGTTGATACCAACTCTATGATGGTCTCCAAACAACACGTTACCTTAGAAGAGCAAATTGGTGAGTCGATTGCCGTGCTTGATGGACTGAGCAAAGGCGATACCATCGTGAGTGCCGGTGTCAGCCAACTCTCTGAAGGCATTACCGTGAGAGAATGGAAATAAACCGCAGCCACGTTAGACAAGCAGGTAACTAATATGAACATTGCAGAGTTCACGATAAAGAAGACGGTACTCAGTGTTATCGTCATTTTTATCACGTTATTAGGCGGTTGGAACGCCTATCAAAACATGGCGCGATTTGAAGACCCTGAATTCACCATTCGTGAAGCGGTC
>NZ_AFWF01000117.1 GCF_000222605.1 Vibrio ichthyoenteri ATCC 700023
AACAATAATAAAAAAAACTGGCTCGATTTAAAACTAGAAAACATTAACGTAAAATACAAAAATATTAGCATTGAAGAACTGGAAGATTTATTAACTGTTAAACAAAGATATCCTCTCATAAAATCAGTAAACTTCAAGATTATTAAACTACTCACAAAAACATGGCCTAAACAAAAAGGGGCAAATGAAGTAAAAACCATTATAAATGATTGTGATATAGTTGTTAGAACCTTTTTTTCTGAAACTGAATTGATTTCATCTCGCTATCAAGACTATTATACAGAAGCTATTAATCACTGTGATGAACATCGAAAACCCAAAACGTATTAGGACTATTTTATGAATATCGATAACACTTTAATCTTACCTACTTGGATATCTGATTACGAAATAGGCATAAGATCAATTGACGAACAGCACAAATATCTATTTGAGTTAATTAGTTCCTATCATCAAATGTTACAATCTAATTCATTTACACCCAACGAATTACGAGAGCTATTAAAAAAAACTCATTGAATATACCAAAAATCATTTCTCGGACGAAGAGATACATATGCTACAAAGCAATATAGACGACACATCTTTTAACATTCACATTGCACAACATGAATATTTCGTGAACGAAGTTAATAATTTATCAATGTTCATAGATGATGATACATCTATCGTCGCACCATTAATTTATGAATTTATCACTCAATGGCTAACTGAGCATATAATAAAAGTTGATAGTCTTATCAAAATAAATCAATAAAACAACCCTTACACATTACCGCAGGGCTTAATCTTAACTCATTCATTTATGACAAAAGTCCTGTATTCCTACAAAACATAACCAAGCAAAGTGCGGTATCATTCTCCTCTTATCCTATAATTTTGTATACAAATGCCAACCAACAAGCTTGAAAAGATGTCTCGACTTCTTGAGATGACGCAATTCACATCGATTAAAAATAAAATAAAAGATGGCTTACTAAAATAGCACCGTCACGAACACGAGAGCATCAATTATTTATTGCTAGGAACCTATATTCGACGACCACTCCTAATATTTAATCAACATCACCTCCTAATAGTTGTATTTAAACCTGCTATGTTGGTGATGATGGTTTATAAAGGTCATCGTAACAACAATGACCTTTATCATTTATCAACCAGTTAAACAACTGAATGACCTACAACTTCATCTTTAAAAAGATGAATTGGATCACCATCATTACCAGACACAATTGAACCTAAATTATCTATAAGGAGATAAAAATCATCATCTACAACTTTAACAGCGAAGTGCAAACCAGCCTTTTTCAACTCAATAGCATTAACGGGCTGCACATCAACGCCGAACATACTCAGATCGACTGTCTTGTTATGATGTTTTTGTAAGGTGGTAGGATCGACTTGAACTATCAATTCTTGCTCAACGCCGTAACGCAATTCATTGTATGATGCGGCTAAACTATGAAGTGCTGTCAGATAGTATTCAGGAACGTTAGATAAGGCTATTAGGATGTTGTAGAGGGTTTTATCAGGGTAATTTTCAAAAGCGATAGGAAAGCTCTTTGTAAACTCATAGACAGTCATTTCGGTGGGATTTTTTACTATTGCTTGTTTGCCATTATCAACAACAACTCCCTCAACGCTTAGTTTTGGTAAATCTCCAAAGCGAACGTCTTCTTCGAAGATTTTTCTGAGCCTGTATTTGATTTCTTCCACATAAGCAACATTCGTTAGGTAAAGATTCTTGCACATTCTTAACTCTCTTAAACGGATAAACTGTATACAGTATGCAACACTCCGCTCACTAAATACCTTATCCTTATCACGTTACTTTACGTTCGCAGTAACTAATTCTGCCGCTGGAAACTCATACTAAGAA
>NZ_AFWF01000116.1 GCF_000222605.1 Vibrio ichthyoenteri ATCC 700023
TAGAGATTGAACAACCGGACACTAATAGTAATGCTACGAATGGTATTGTATTTGATAATTTCATTATTAATCCCTTTAATTTACTACTTTGTTTTCGATAATTTTTTTACAGTAGCAATAGTTGAGCGGCTACAGCCTAAGAGTGATTGAACTTGCGACCAACTCTTACCTTCTGCAAGTAAAAGCTGAATGTTTTCTCTCAACTTAACGTCTGGTTTTCGTCCTTGGTATTTTCCTAACGCTTTGGCTTTCTCTATCCCTTGAGCTTGGCGTTTTCTTCTCGTTTCGTAATCGTCCCTTGCCATTGCAGCTGCTAAATCAACCATGAACTCGGTAAGTACCCTAGAAATCATAGAAGTTTGTTGATCTGTATGGGTTAACACTGCGTGAGTCATTGGTTGATCGAGGACGACGATATTGATACCTGCTTCGACGAGTTGTTGTTTGAGTTTTTTCCATTGTTCATAGGGGAGGCGAGATAGACGATCAACTTTTTCGATGAGCAACACATCGCCTCGATGCGAATCCTCAATCAAGCGCGATAATTCAGCC
>NZ_AFWF01000115.1 GCF_000222605.1 Vibrio ichthyoenteri ATCC 700023
GTCTTGGGTCGAGTGTTTGCACGCGCTGGCCAAGGTTTTTCACTTCAATGGCGGTGACCACCTCCTCGCCCAATTTCCACGCCGCAATGGGTGTGGCTTCAACAGGCCAATAAGGGAAAGCGCTGGCTTGAATGTTATTGGTTAGCCCCATCGGCATTCGCGCCACACCAAGCAACGGCTCGATGGCGTGAGAAGGGCTATAGAGGCTCTGCATGGCATAGCGAATAAGCAGCGCTTGCGGCGCCATTTTCAATGCTTGGCTTTGTGAGATAGCCGTTCCACCGCCCACAGCTACACCCGTGACATTGTCACTCACAGGTGCGCCTATCTGTTTGGGTAGCACCACCTCAACCAGAGGCATCGATGCAAAAGCGTCATCTGCTTGAACATCCAATAGAACGCGCATCCCATCAGAGAGACGCTCAACATGCAGACGAGCCACATCAAAGTGACGGTTAGCACTTAAGTAGACGCGACCACCAAGCGAGGCAGTACTTAACACGCCATTGAGATGGGCCGGTATGGCAATGCGGACATCCTCACCGAAGTTGACAATCAACTCCTTCCCCGGCGTCATCGTCAAAGGAAGCGGCGTGCCTTCCCAGTTCATCACACGCTCCATCGCTTGCACGGGAGCGACACACAGCAGAGCGGCGCTCCACATTAACGCTTTTGATAACGTCATTATTTGGACTCCTTAAATTCGATGTTACGTGCTGGACCGTCAAAGCAATCGATAGCCAATCCCCATGGGTTGTTGTTACGGTCAACGTCATAGCGCACCACTTTCAGTGGCCAGCGGATCGCGCTCGATTTCACTTCCACGCCGCCCACGTATTCACTGAGCTGCAAGTCCGCTTGCACTGTCCAGTTATCGCGGCTGTGCTTCTCTACTCGCCAATCCTCAAAACCGTAGCCCGGAATTTGCGACAAACTGCGCTCACGCCCCGACAGCTCACCTTTTTGGCGTTTTTGCTCATAGTCTTGATTTAAAATCTGACGACATTGGGGCGTGAAGTAGTAGCTATAAAGATGCAGATTCTCTTTGTAGTCCACGCCGCCATCAGAGACCCATCGATTGACTTGAGTAAAAATACTCACCGCAAAGTCATAGACGTTGGGTTTTGGTATTTCAGACCAAACGCGCGAGGCGCCTGCGCTTAAATCCGGAGGATTGTGGACGGTTAACTCACCGCCAGCCTTGTTCCATCCCCAAAGCGCAAAAAGGGCCAGTGCGCTGACACTGACCAGCGCTACGCGAAGCGAGCGTATATGCGCATCTCGCCCCGCTAACGCACTGCGAAAACGACTGTGACTCATGCCGCCTCCTGATGTATTGGCGCGCCGATGTAGTGGTAACCCGGAAACTGGCACTGAGTGAATATGTCAAAACGCGCATATTCACTCATGAAGCTGGCCATCATATCGGTGTCAATCATTCCCCAGTTTTCCGCCTCGGTGATGCCCGTTGCTTTTTCAATGCGTACGCCAACCATGATGTAGTACTTGTGCTTAGAGCGCGTGTGGTACAAAAAATAGTCATAGTGACTGTCTTGACTTTGCCCCATGAGCGCGCCGTCAAAGTGCCAATCTCGGCCGCAGTTATCTGCCGCCGTCAGCACTACAGGTTGAAAGTCCATCAACTCTGTATTGAAGGGAAAATTACTCATCATCTCCCTCCTCGGCCGCCTTCTCGTGACCGATGAATTGGACATGAGAAAGGCCTGCTTTTTTCATTAGTGCGGCCGCGTAGCGACGACCCATACGAAAATGAGGCTGACAGACGTCGCGGTTTCTAAAAATCTGCACATCACATTGACGTGGTCGGTAACCGGCAATATTGGCTCCGCGGACGGTTTGGACATAAACCCACTGCCCGTCAGTGGCTTCATAAAGCTCAAGACGCACACTGTCACCGCGATAGTTTTCGCCGTAGTCTTTGTCTTCGCTTAAGTACAACTCGTCGTACTCGGCATAAGCACGAAGCCAGCCATGGAGTAAAATCGCCCCTGAATCGGTTGGGTTGATTTCAATATTGATTGGCGCTTCGTTGCCCGCTACGTTCTCTGTGCTCATTGTTTTTCTCCTAAGTTCGTCGAGTCGCAAAGCGGCGACTTTGTGTGGTGTATCGCTCGGCATTCACTCGGCGATCGAATTGTTTTTGTAAATAATATTGGCAGTGACGCGCCTTGATGCGGGTGAGCGGTGCAATCAAGCCTTTGGGCAATATCGCCATACTTAGCAATCCCAGCAGCAGAGCGCTCACAAACACAATCCACCATCCGGTTATGAAGGCCACAAAAAGCCCTATCAGGCCAAGAATCAGGGTATTGACGAGAGTGAGTACGCCAATCTCGCCCAGCGAAAGGCCTTTATAAAAAGGGGGCATCACATTTAAACAAGCGGCACTTTTCATCGTGCTATTTCTCCAAAATGCCCAAACCAAAGTTCAGACCCCAAATGGAAAACAGCAGCAACACCGCCCCAATGACGCCATCGGTAAGTAGGTCTTGCTTTGTGGCCTGACGTTCACGGGTTTTCTTGTACATGTCCCACATATGCCCCATGAAATAGATGGCGCTAAATGCGATAAAAATAGAGCCACCAATCAGCAAAATGTCGTAGGAAAAATAGAGCACCATGGTAAGAATGTTGTCACTCTGCCCTTGCGATGGGTCTTGGTTTTGAGGGATTTTGGCGTGCGCTTTCGCGCCGATAGCGAGAAAGAACAAGGCAAGCCATTTGGTTAAAAGAGGGTTGTTCATGCGGTTATTCCGTAAAAAAGTAAAAATTGAAGAACGAGAAAGATAAAGAGCGCTCGAAAAATCATCCGCCGAAACACTTCTTTGGTGACTTTTTTATTACGCATTCCTTTAAAGCCGCTCCAAGCAGTCCAGATAACCCACGCGAGTAAGCCGACAAACGCAACAGAGCCAAGCACAATCGCCAGCGAATTGGGGGTATATCCGGCGCCATGCGTAAAGGCATCGAATGAGCGACCCGGATCGATTTCCACGCTCATGGCATCGGCCTTTGAACGTAGTCACCACCTAAAGGCGTAACAGGGCGAGGAACAGCGCGCTCGGGATGGAGGTAATCGTCGATCCCCGCTTGAATTTGGCGGATATCACTTTTTAAGGCGCCATACTCAAATTGGCGAAGCGATCGATAATCCGCTTCACGTTCGGCACGCGCGATAAGGTAATCGAGCTTATCGAGGTGAGCTTGTATAAGCGCGAGCTCTTGCTTTTCCCCTTCAACGCTCGCATTGACGGGCAAACTGGCCAGCAGCGCCACGCCAAGAACAATGATTGATTTCATCTTTGTTTCCTGAATAAAAAACGTGCGTACAAGCTAGCAATTTCGAAAACAAAAAACCGCAAACAAAAGTACAGAAAAAATTTATTTCTATTTGCGGCGAAAAAGTTTAAATCATGATATCCTTACGGTGACTTTGTTTTACCTACAAGTTAATTTGATTGGTTTATTTATACTTTACGGCAGAGCAGCAACAGCTTGTTCAGTTAGTGGATGAGTTTGGCCGTCGTTATCCCTTCACGATCGAAGGGGATGAGCAATTTCTCGTTCAATGCTATGACTATATGGACGCATTTAAGCGCGTGATGGACTCGTCCACCAAGGTTCAAATGGATTACTTCTTGACGCAATACGAAGGGGTTTATCGCTTTGCTAACATGATGGAGCGTTTGGCGGAAGGCATTGCCAGTGGTGTGATCACCGTGCCAAGAGATCATTAATGGCGATCATGTCGCCCAGCAGAACATCAACATCACTATGAAAAACCAAGACATTGCCCTGCAGAATATTGCTTATCTTAAGCAATGGACGCGGTATAACCACATGATCGCCATGGCGGAGTATCTGATGAGCGTCAATGCGTTCACCTATCAAGAGCTGAGTCAGCATTTTCGCATTAAGCATCGAGTAGCAGCGCATCGAATACGCCAACTGAAAACCCAGGGGTTTAGATTCGAACGGCTTGGAAGTACAAAAAAGGAGGGTAGCTTTTATCGACTGATCGATTGCGAACCCTGTATGCCCAAGGCTATCGCAAAAAGGCAGACAAGCGAATTATCTTTTGTATTTCAAGATCTGGTATTCGTCACGAAATCCACGCCACCAAAGCCAAATGTCTCGTGTTTATGGAAAATAGCGTTAGGGCTTGCTGTTGAGCCAGAGGGCGACAATTCCCCTCCCCGTCGTTAATGAACCGCTAAAGAGTAATATGTTAATTTAAGTTGCCGATAATTAAGGTGAAATTTATTTCGATAATTGGTACAAAGGAGGTGTGTTCTATAAACTAATAGGTCTGTAGTATAAAAAATCAGCATATCGCCCTTCATAATATCGAACAGCTTAAAATACGAAGCAAGCATAAACGCCTCGCAATGACGGCAGAGTTTGTTGTGAGTGTAAACGCTTTTACTTATAAGGATTTGAGCTTGCGCTTTAACATCAACTGTCGTGCCGCTGCAGCTCGAATAAAGCGTTTAAAACTGAAAGGGTTTCAATTTGATGTCATTGGATTAAACCACGCGGAAGGAAAGTTTTTTAGATTGGTTGATTGCGAATTCTGGCAGGATAGTCTAACGCCAAAACCCGAGTGTTTAGAAGAGATCCCATTATTACCAAGCTTAATTTTTGTAGAACGATCTCGTGGACTATGCCCAGACGTGGGCTATTTATGGAAGGTCGCACTGGGTTTAATTACTCCGGACTTGAGCAAACTGGCCTCAGAGAATAAAAAAGCCCTTTGACTCTATGACATTACGCTTTTAGTCATAAAAACAAAGGGCAACCAACGAATTAGATCAAAAAGTCATCCAAGTTCTTATCGACTAAGGCTGACGGTGTTCTTCCTTGACCAGTCCAGGTTTTCTCTTCACCATTCTCATCCATATAACGGTATTTGGCTGGTCGCGGCGCACGTTTCGATTTTGTTTTTATGGGTTGCTTTGAAAGCGCGTTCATTAAATCATTAATATCGATACCATCTCTTGTTAACGTATCTGCAATCGCTTTTAATTTTGCCTCTTTTTCTTCTTGTTCAGCAATCAGTTGCGATTCTTCATCTCTTCTTTCATCAACAACCGTTGTTAATTTTGATAAAGCCTCTTGCAATTGTTCAAGAGTTAACTCGCGTGAAAAAGCACGAAGAGAACGAATGTGGAGTAGTGTTTTAGCCAGCTCTGACATTAATTAAAGTCCTTATTTCGATATGCGTGTAATAACGCTTTAGATTGCTTGTAAGTATTACCAATGTAATCATTTTGTTGCGTGATTTAAATTAAGCTATTCTAAATGCATTATGTGATGGTTGTTATATTGGGCTATTTAAATACTTACGTTTATCTCTAATATTTACAGCCCCACCATTTGGTGAGGCTGTAAACTAGCCACTGACGCTATTATTAAATTGAATTAGTTGCGCCTGGCGTAATATGCAATAATTTTCATAGCAACGCAACAATAGAAATATATTATTGTGTCCATTATAGATATTTCTTATAGCTTGCCAAGGTCTGTTGCACTAATATCCCGGTCGCAACGACACCAGGGATTAACATTAATGAAGGCGATATTGCCACAATTCCCGGCACGAACAGCCATAGATAGCTACACCCCATCACCACCCAAGGCAGTGATTTGTAAGCGTAGTAGTGAACCGTTTCCGTTTCTCTTGCCACAAAAGCAATACGTCTTTGTCTTGCCACTAAGCCGTCGAATGCCCCAAGAAACATCGCCATCAGAAAAAGCGGATAAGCAAAGAAGAGCAAAGCAATGCGCACCATCAACGCAAGCGTGACATAGACAGCGCCATGCCAAAATGGCGTAATGAAAGCGAAGGTGCCCGTAAAATTAAGCGACAGCACATCACTGAAATTGAGTATTAGCTCAGATACCCACGGTAACAGCCGATTTAACACACCAGGGTAATCCGCCTGCAGCGCATCCAGTTGTAAAAGCAAGGTACTCTTTGCATGAGTACCGACCTCATTCCCCCAAATACCACCCAGCCATTCAAATAATATCAGCAGCACCCAAATCCCCATCAAATGCCCAAGTGCGGCAAATGGCCATTGATACCATCGAAGCGGTTCACTGCGTGGTGGTGCGTTTTTCTGGGCATCTTGTTGCTTCATGCTCTATTCTCCAAGCCAAACAACGTCTCTAGCTCCTCTTCTGATAATGATTTCTCTGCATCGGTGATGCAGTTGTCGAACCACTGAGTCTCATTGAGCCATTCATTGCTGTCTTTGACCGCTTGCGTCTTCTCCATCATGCCATCAACCAAAATCTGTACGCTCTCAGGCAAGGCTTCATCCCCAACACTGCTCGGTAAAGGAAAGCGCAGTTTCCAATATTTCGCTCCTTCTAACTCCGCATAGGCTTGTCCGATAGGCAGGTTGGTGATGTCATTGTCATTAATCAACAGCACCTCTTTGTTCTGCAGCGTATCTTTATTGCTAGAGCGAAAGCCACTATCACTACCGGGATTGTCAGTCGCTCCTGTATCAGGAACAATGTCTTTAATGGTGACAGTCGCCATACGAGAAGTCAGAATTTGCGCGGTTTTTTGCTCGCGAACACGAAGACAAATCAAACTGTTAAAGTTGCCTTTGGTTTGCGCCGCTTTGGCTGGGGAGCCCAGACGGGCTTCAATATCGGACTCGGTTTGCGTGTACGCGGTGACGACAAATTTCGCACCCCTTGCCTTGTTCAAAATCGGAATAAACTCATCCCCGATAAGCTCGTTAAATTCGTCAGCGTGTATCATGATGTTGCGCGGTTTGAACTGACCAAACCCAGGGGCATTACCAAATTTGTAAATCTCCCCTGCTAATGAGCACAAATCGGCAAACATCGAGTTACCAAAGGCGGCGGCAACCGTTGTATCTGAAAGCGCATCAAGCCCCACGTAAACAATACCTCCTTGCATAATGACCTCACGCCAATCGACAACGGGTCGTTCGTCACCAGGCGTATGCCTTGGTGAGATGATTTCAGCGGTTTTCCCTGTTCCAAGCTTTTCAAGCAGAGGCAACAAAGAGGCGACGATTTTATCGAAATAGGTCTTGTCGTATTGAATAGCACTGCGCAGACCAGAAAGCACATCGTCATTGACGGGGTATTCACCAAAATACTTTTCAAGGGCGACGACGCGCTTTGAACGACCTTGTAAATGACGTGGTGTGTTTTTCTCATTGACGTTACTTTCAAACGCGGTCACTAAATCCACCGCTTTTGGATGGTAATCAGGCAGTTTTTTAACGCAATAACTGACGTAGAGCTCATCAATGGCTGTCACGTAACGCTGTATCGATGCCATATCGGGTTTACGGCCAAGTGCATCGAGCGCTCTGGCAATGATGTTAACAAATCGCCAAGCAAACTGTTTAAACGCAGCGCTGTTACCACCGCCATCCAATTGTCCCGCCACGCGTGTCGCCACCTCGGTGATTCGGCCAAAGCGACCCACAGGCGAGTATCGCCCGCTCTGGTCTGGATAACCAAGGTGAACAATATAAAACTCATCTTCTCGACCGGCGCGCAGCGCTTCAATGTACATACGCATCAACATATCGGCGTCGCCCTTAGGGTCAAACATGAACACCACATCACCACGACGAATATCTTGGGTCACAATCAGCTCAGCAAGGCGCGTTTTACCAACCCCAGTCGTGCCGAGCACAAGTGTATGACCGGCTCTTGCACTCATTGGCAGTAGGCAGTCAGTTTCATCCTCCATACCAACGCCGTGCATCCGGGTATCACCACCAACGGGAGGTAAAGGTTTGACGGGATTAACACTGTTGAGAAAGAGGTTCACCAAAGCATAAAAGCGCCCCGCCTTTTTTATCACTTGGCTGCCAGTCCAAAATCGCTCAATCCAGTGACCTTCATATTTGGCTTCCATTTTCCGAGCAAAATGATAGAGCTTTGAAGGTGTCACATAACGCTCCGCCCAGATTTGTCTTGAGTCGTAGAGTCTTTGTGCGTGACGTGGTAACACAAGAAAGCCTTTGCCTAAGAACAGCTTATTCTTATAGACCGGCATATCCAGCGACGACATGGCCCAAAAAGGGAGTTGTAACAACCCTTTTTGATAAGACAGAACATCTAAGCCTTGTTTAAAGCGAACAAGAAAGAAATAGAACAGCAACCCGGTGACCGCTACGCGCCACCAAAATGGCAACAAGAAAAGCTCCGGCAGAACCCAAATCATCACAATCGCCAGCGCAAACATTGCCGCGCTCAATAACTCTTCTGCAGGCCGAAGTAAGCCTTCTGCATACCCGTAACTACTCACTTACGCACTCTCTTTTCACCTTATCACTCATCATTGTTTGCTTTTGTCCTAATGCACCCAATTAATTGGGTGACTTTGACGCCTGACACCGGAGTTTTTCCTCCATCAATTCGATACGCTTTCGTGTTTGATGCGGTTTGGGGTCAAAAATCACTCTCGGTTTGGCTTTTTCACTGAGCCATTTTTTGGCAAATGGCGTCTTATCCATCGCACTCACCTTCATTGCTCGCTCCTTGTTGCATCAAGCGGATAAGCGCCACCTCGGGTCGCAGACCTTCTTTGGCGGAAAGTGTGGATACAGCCAGCACCAAAGGGGCCAGCTCTTTATTGGCAATGGCATGATGTGAAGCGGACAGCACTTGATGCACATCAGCGTTACTAAGGGAAATCACAGACATTGGCTTCTCCTGAAAAAAAGAGGGTCACTATTTGTTTGAGTTATTGTTTGATTTGTTTGTTCTCGATGAGGACGGGGTAATGTTTAAGCCCGAACGCTTTGGCAAAGTCTTTGCCCGGTACGGGATAGAGCGTAAGACCATAGCTGTTCATACGAGCTAGGCCCCCTTCGCTTTTCACATTCACCACCATCCCTACCGCATTGATGGATTGAAGATAGGATTTGCGTGCTTTTAACCATCGATGAGATAACGCATCGTCACCCACAATAAAAAGTGGCATCCCGATATGAGTGGGAGCGGATTTAGCCACCACTTTGCCCGGTGTTAACTGCGGGGTTATTACCGGCAACATTAAGCTCATTGGGTCTTTTGCAAAAGATTGCCCACTCCCAAGAAGCGCACATAACCCGATGAGGTGGATAAAACATAAGAATATTGACTTCATACGGTCTCCTTAACGTTGAACTTGCGTAAGCTGCGCCACGAATCGCTTTTCATAACGTTGTGCAATTTGCCCACCGGCAGGTCGGTGGAAATAGCCAGCGGCTTTTACCCAATCGCCATGCAGCGCCCTACCTTCTCGAAGCAATCTCGCAGCATGAGCTAAATTGACTGACGGTTCGAACACGGAGCATGGCGAGGTAAAGTGATCTTTTTGCCAGCGCCAGTTGTGTTGCGTTAGGCCAATATCGACAATTTCAGTTTGTCGTAAGAAGCTCATTAACGCCTGACATGCAGTCTCTTTATCCGCGTAATAATAAGGCGTACCTTTGACATTGAGCGTCCATGGCCACGGACGAACCAAACCATTTTTTAATCGCGTTTGACTCTCCCCCATCGCAAGGGCATAGAGCACCGTCGGCGGTACTTCCCACTGATGTGCGATCGATTGATAGAGTGGCGGAACGGACGCACTCGCAACGCCCATCTTTAACACTAAGAAGATGGCAATGAGATAACGGACCATACACCCTCTTGCTCAAACGCGGCGATAGGCGCCGATTCTCCTTTTGCTAAGTGAAACCACAAGCCGCGAGAATCGTGATTTAAAGTAATAAAGCGCTCAGTCACATCGGATTTTCTGACGCCGGCTGCGCTTGCCCATTGTCGAAGAACATAGTCGTTGCCTTTGCTGTCCACCATGAAAACATCCACCTTGACGCCTCGAGTACGCCACTCTTTCAAGGCATCCATACAAGGATCGCAATTGGCGGTGACAAAAAGCGATACACGCTCAGGCAAGCTTTGGGCTATTGGAGTTAAGGCTGGATAGAGTGAGTCCCAAGCATTGCGATATGCTTTATCAAGTGCCAGTAATCCATCGATGCGTTTTTTATCGATGGCGACAAGACGCTGTGCATAGCGGCGACGTTCTTCATCATTGCGAGCAAACTGACCAAGGACGACGAGCGGATTTTGGTCAACAAGACCATAAGCTTCGGGTTTATTCAGGAGCTCTTGATATCGTGACCATTCGCCCTCTGAGAGTTGCCAGTTTTCCGCGGATAATGTCTCTTTGACGATCTCATTTGAAATCGAAACCACATCACTGGCCATCGATGTAGTGCTGACCATCAGTGCTAATACCCACATGAGTTTCATGAGCGCACCTCCAGTTCAATTCGGTCGGCTGCCTTTTGTAATTCCACTCGACCAGGCTCTACTCTGATAAGGCGCCAACTTTGATAAGATTGTCCTTCTTGAACGGCGCTTAATTGCGATAAATGCGTAGCACCTGGTTTTCCAACAATCGCAAGGTAGGTTAGGCCGCGTTTTTGAACGTCATAGAGTTCAAAAGGGACTTCGATGACCGGTTTCGGTTTTGTGGCCTTAACCGTTTTACGCGGCGGCTCCACAATAGTGCGCGTGCGACTCGACGTACTGTTGAGTTTTGTGGTTAATCGCGCTTCTAATTTGCTCAGGCCTTCACTCATCTCAGCGCTTAATTTGTCATCAAGGTTTGAGATCTCAGTTTCATTCGTCTCTTGACGGTGAGTAAGAGCGCCATAGCCGAGCTCTAAGGAGGTCAATTCCTCTTCTAACGCGTCTAATTTGCCAGATAGTTGGTTGAGCGCCGCTGTTTGAGTCGTCGCGTTATCTAAAACTACGGCATTGATCCGCTGTTCGAGTGCATCTAAATCGGTTTGTACGATCGAAGGACGCCATTGTTCGTAAGCAAGCAGCACACCAACGGCAATGGTGGCACTCCAAAGGGTTAATACTGCACACTTAATGGCAGTTTTTGCATAGGGGTTCACGAGTCTCTCCTAAAGACAGAATTTCGTTAACGACGCTAGCAGAAAGAAAAGAAGAAAACCGCAATTAAAAGTACAAAAAAAATTTATTTCTATTTGCGGCGAAAGTGGGTAATTTATGATATCCTTACGGTGATTTTGTTTTAGCATCAAACAAGCCAAAAGAGACAAAAAAAGCCGAACTCAATGAGCTCGGCCTGTGTAGTGCTTATTTTTACTGACTGTTCGTCAGTTCATCGCATAGGGGTATTTGTTGCCCGCATATTCAAACAATGCCAACTGCGTATCCTCGTCGTACATCATACGAACCGGCTCTAAAGCTCCGGAAACAAATCTAGCCATATAATCGTTCGCGATGTCTTCTTTGCTTCTCGCATTAATGAATTTACCCAGCGACTTTTTATATTCCGTCTTAACTTGCTTAAAAAGCTGGCATAATCGTTGGCAAACCAAATAACTTATCGTGACGTTACTTGCTCCACCGATAAAAACCACGTCACTGCGCGGGTCAAAGATTTCATTCCACAAGTAAACATCAATCGTACCGAATATTTTAGAAATGCGATCGGCCACATTGCCGCCGTACCAATAATAAGCTGTTCTCGAAATAACCAAACGCTCACTCTCAGCGATATCAATCGGTCTTACTTTTAACGCAAGTAGATTATCATCGAGAAGCTGAACAACCAGAGAATCAAGTACTCGGGAAAATTCATACATTTCACTTTTCCCACTCAGCCCTTTGAATGCATTCCCTATTTTTGTCGTTAGACTCTGAACCGATACACTACTGCTTATGCATGTTTGTTCTGCCAACAGTTGAACTCGAAGATCTTCTGCCTCAATTAACTGATTTAATAATTTATCAACGGAGTATTTCGCATGAGCTGCGCATCGCTGTAGTTGCTCTACTTGTTCTTGATCTAATTGGATCACTGAATTTAGATTCGATACCGTTGGTAAGGCGATAAGAGAGATCGTCTTCGAGGTTGGTTTATAGATCTCACCCGTTTGCAGGTTCAGCTTTAATTTTGCGTTGATCCATCGATTAAGCTCTTGGGGTAGGATTTGGGGATTATCACGCAGAAAGGCCGCCTTATTCCCTCGCGCTGTTCCATAATGCGTTTGAATGTACTCTTCTAATAACATCGCCTGTTCCTTCCCGTGAATATCACGAAAGCGTTTATAAACACTTTCGTTTATATCACATGCGAAATAGATCTTTAGAAAACAGATCGGTGAATGACGCCATGATCACGAAACGTTGGCACTTTACGTAGCAATGAGGTTCAATCAGTCATTTTCAAATGTCGCATTTTGCAGCTTCGCTCCCATCAAGCCTATTTCGTAATCGGTCACCATGAATAGTTGCACTTATTATCTGAATTCTGGCTTAACCACTAATTCACCTTAACGGGTGTTTTCGTTCCATTGCGTTTTACTGCTAGAAGACCCACTGTAAAGCGATCATTAGCACACTTTTCTGAACCCTATCGATATTTCGTTATGCTAGGTTCAAATTAGTGTGCCACCTTAACCCTAATAATCAATTTCGGTAGATGGTCTATCTCTGTTTGTAAATCGCGCTGACATACAAAAAAGCCGAACTCCACTAGAGCTCGGCTTTTTGCTAACAATCACTCTTCATTCAAACAGCAAGAAAAGGTAAAACCTAACGAAGTGCCAAACCAGGCTTGTTCGCTTAAGTCCACGGCAAAATCTCGTACCTCTGATTTTAACCCCTCTAACTCTTTGATGTGAGCTTTAACGGAAGCAGCACCATAAATCGCGCCCCCATGTTCATATGACCAATCGATCAACACATCAATAAGACTGATCGCTGCGTCGCTCTCTGTTTTAAAGTCCGCTATCGATACACTGGTCAACGTCCCTTCGTCATCGTAAACGTACAACATTTTATTCATTAGTATGCTCCTTGAGAGCACACCCCAACCAGGGATGTACTCCCTGATTGGGTGATAAAAATTAACCGCCGTAGCGATCGAAGTTTTCAATGAGATAGTCTGGACCGACTAAATCATGATACCCCTCATCGTTCTCTTCATCTGAAAAGTCCAAACTGTCATCACGATCTTCTTGAACAATCCCATCCTCATACGAAACATAGCCGCAGAACGAGCACCCTATTTCAACAAAATAATGGGTAAAGACTGACTCAGAAAAACGTGCCGCCAACTCTGCCATCGGTGGAATGGCTGGACTCCAAGCGGTATCAAACTCAAGTTTTACAAACCCATCACTTGATTCGACAACATCAACGTCTACCATCTCCCACTTCGTTCCAAGACGATCACAATTATCGTTGTAACCACTAGATATCCCCGGCAATAAATGACCATTAAACCCATTGATTTGCGACAACAGATTTGGTGGACATAAACTGCTTAACGAAAACGAGCTAGGTAAAACTGGCTCAAACACATCAAGCTTTGCCCATACCACATCAAGAGGTAAACGACGCAAGTAGATACCCGACCAATCGTATGCACTGTTCTTCAACAGTGGTGAGATCTTCTTTCTGGTTGCGACAGGTAAGTTACCCCAATACCGCTGCTTCAACCCCGTCTGCTCAAACAAAGTCAAAATGACTAGGCAGATTTCAGGCGTTAACTGCGGTTTTTGGTTCAGTAGCATCACGAACGCATCAAAAGCGTGGTTCGCTGTATTGGATTCACCGATACCGGCGATCAACTCTGGATAAACATCAAAGCGCATTGGCACAGTCGGTTTTAACAAACCACCTACACCGGCTAAAAACATCTTCACAGCCGCTTTGGTTGCATCGTAATGCAGTAGAGTTTGTGGTTCTGTCATCAAGCGCTGAACATCAAGCGCATCAGGGCCACTGACATGGATTTGGTTAACACACCAGTTAGGCATAATAATTTCCTTCTTAAAATAAAAAAGGACGCCCCCATACAGGAAGCATCCTGTATGGACGGTGCGCTAGGCGCTATTTAAAAATTTAAACTCTGTCTATTGAAACGTTGCTAAGTGAACTGCAATAAAGCCAACCAAATAAGTAGCATTATTTTTGAAATCTGCAGCTATCTCCCTCGCATCTGACATCATTTCACTGTTCGAGATACTAAAGGTTAAAGCCTCGTTCAAAGCAGAGCTGGTTAATACCTTGTTGGATGTCACCTTAGCAACAAACAACAACGTATCCACATCAATACCATCTCCTTGAATAATCTTATCTCTAAGAGACTGGTAGAATTGAGCATCATCTGTATTCCCAGTGAAAATAAAGTGTTCACTATACCCATTAAGAATGGCAATGATTTTTTCGTCAATTGGCAAAACGATGTTTGATTCCATCATTGAGCACCTTGTAATAAAAAAGCCTCGGTCCTAATGGACAGAGGCTCTTGGTTAAAGATCGAGGCTTATCTAGCGATAGCAGCGACTAAAGCTAGTATACCTAGCAAAATAGGAATTAATGCAACCTGCCAAGGCCGCCAGACTATCTGACTATCCAAATGGCGTTCTTCTGCATTAAACTTTGCCGCTTCAGCATAATTACGTCGAATCTGAGAAATCTCAAGCTCCAACTCTTCAATACGCTTTTGCTTTTCGCACATATCTTTCTCCGTATTCATATTTCAATCATAACAAAAAAAGACAAAAACCCCAATCCCAACAGGAACGAAGTTCCTGCCGGATTAGGTGTACAAATAATTAAACTAAGACTTCAACTACCTTGTATGAAACATGCCCACAACAGATCTCTCGACCCGTTGCTTTGACTATCTCAGCTTGCTCTAAGGCATCCAGAAAACCTGCATACTCATCACAATCTTTGATTATAGTTTCATTAGGCGCCAAACTCTGCTCAGGTAAACAAACCGTTGGCTTGCCAATTGGCATACCTGGGAAGATACCTTGCGCTTCATTATCTGCACTTTGTTGAGCGATAAGTTGTAGAGCGATTTGGCTATTACCGTATTGCGCATACTGCACAAAACAATCCACCTTCGCACCGCCAACATTTACCGTTACTGCTTTCATCATCGTTCTCCTCATCAAAAAAGGAGAAACGATGCCCAAGGGATCGAATCCCCTGTGGGTTTATGTATTTTACTTATGCTACAGACTGTTCAATTCGCTTTTTAGCACGAATATCAGTCAGCGCGT
>NZ_AFWF01000114.1 GCF_000222605.1 Vibrio ichthyoenteri ATCC 700023
CAGATGTCTATCAGATGTTTGCCTATGCGAAGAAGTACCTCAAACCTTCAGAAACAGATCTACCAGTAGGCAGAGACGTAGTATTGATTTATCCCTTTCAGGATAACTTTGACGATGCACTAGAGCATTATTATGACCTTGGTGATGGGCATCGTTTGTGGGTCGTGCCGTTTAAAATATGTAAAGATAACAGTCATCTAGTTTGGCCTAATAAGGCTAAAACTATTTTAGATTTAGCTAATTGACATTCTGAACTAACTTATTCAGTTGTAGTATGAACAAGCAAAGCGAGCCAGCAGAACTGAAATTTTGAAGAACTGCTAGCTCTTTTTTTAGTCTTTCAAATAACGACTCATCAAATGCTGCTTAAAGTGCGCAGCATTGAGTGTTTCTCCCGTCGCTTGTTTTACTAATTCATCTGTCGTCAATAAACTACCTTTGCTCCAGATGTTATCCGATAGCCAAGTAAAGATAGGGCTCAGATCACCACTGCGAATAGCGTCATCTACATCAACCGTATTCTTCATCACCGCCATATATTGCGCCGCGTACATTGCCCCCAACGTGTATGAAGGGAAGTAGCCAAATGCGCCGTCGGTCCAATGAATATCTTGCATGCAGCCATTCTTGTAATTGCCTTCGGTTGATAAACCAAGGTTTTGCTGCATCTTCAAATTCCACAACTCTGGCACGTCGGTGTGCTTAATGTTGCCATTAATAAGATCTCGTTCTATTTCATAGCGCAAGATGACATGAGCGGGGTAGGTGAGCTCGTCAGCATCCACGCGAATGAAATCTTTTTTCACTCGTGTATAGAGCTTTTGGAAATTATGTTTTGAAAACAACTCGGTATCTGAGTGAGCGAAATGCTTGCCAGCGAGATGAGCCAAATGTTCGATAAAGGCATCGCTTCTGCCTACTTGCATTTCGAAAAACAGTGATTGTGATTCGTGAATACCCATTGAGCGGGCTTCGCCAGCAGGTGTTCCTGCTAATGCTTTTGGCAGGCCTTGCTCGTAGCGAGCATGGCCCGTTTCATGGACGATACCCATCAAAGATTGAACGAATTCGTTATGATCGTAGCGGGTAGTAATGCGTACGTCGCTCGGCACTCCGCCACAAAATGGATGAACACTCTCATCTAAACGGCCATGTTCGAAATCAAACTGGAGTAGTTTCATGACTTCAAGGCCGAGTGCTTTTTGTCGCTCCGTCGAAAACTGGCCGCTGGGTTCGATGATGCTTTCGTGGGACTGCTTCTCTATCACTTGATCAATGAGGTCGGGTAACCAAGATTTTACGTCACTAAACAGTGTATCAAGTGATGCCGACGTTGTGCCCGGTTCGTAGATATCCAGCATCGCATCATAAGGGGTCAACCCATTTGCGTCGGCACGGATCTGTGCTTCTTCTTGCGATAACGCAACCACTTCCGCCCAATTTTTTTCAAACCCAGACCAATCATTTTGGCTACGTTGAGCTCGCCAAGCATGTTCACATTTTGAACCCGCTAGCGATTTTGCCTGAACGAGTTTTTCCGGTAACAGATTGGCTTGCTGCCATTGGCGTTTTAGTTCACGCAGGCTTGCGTTTTGCTCGCTTGACAGTGTTTCTTGTTCCGCTTGAGCAAACCAATCGGCAAGTTGTGGTTGGGTGTGCAATGAGTGAACATGAACGGAAAGCTCGGCCATTGCTTCTGAGCGGGCTTGATTCCCACCTGATGGCATCATAGAGGCTTGGTCCCAACCGCAAATGGCAGCAAGGTGATTAAAGTGGGCTATTTTTTGTGAGTGAGAAACCAGTTTTTCGAATGCGCTCATAGGGATATCTTCTTTAATTATTCGTCATTCTCAGTCTAGCAATGACAACGACTAAGATAAATCGTTTGTGGTGTTGAATTTATAGCGGTATAACGGAATTTCGTCATTGAGAGGTATAACAGGGATGTCGTCGTTATGATCGTTAATTTTGAGGCGTTTATTGTCGCCATTACCATACTTACGTTAACCCCGGGGCTAGATACAGCGCTGGTGATTCGTAATTCTTCGCGTGGTGGATTTACTGATGGAGCTACCACTAGTCTCGGTATTTGTTTGGGGTTGTTTGTTCATGCAACCTTTTCGGCCATTGGTATTTCTGCGCTATTAGCGCAATCGGCACAATTGTTTGCTGCGGTAAAAATGATTGGAGCAGGTTATTTGATTTGGCTGGGGTTAAGCAGTTTACGCTCGCTGATGAAAGGTCAATCTGCGCCAACGGAGCTTACTTTAAGTCGACAAAATCTTAATTTAAAGCGTTCGTTACGCGAAGGTTTTCTTTCTAACGTGTTGAATCCTAAAACCGCGGTTTTTTATTTGGCCTTCTTACCACAATTTATCGATCCTGAAAGTTCGGCGTTTATGCAGTCTTTATTAATGGCCGCGATTCATTTTGTCATCGCGATGGTCTGGCAGTGTGGTCTGGCTGGTGCGCTTGATTCGGCCAAAGGGTTATTAAAAAGCAGCCGTTTTATGACTTGGATGGAAGCTACCACTGGTTTAGTGCTGGTGGCGTTAGGTATCAAGTTATTGGTGGAAGATTAATACTGCATTGTTCTGATTTATGAAACAAAAACGCGGCTCACAACAAGCCGCGTTTTTTGTTTTTGATTATGCTTTGGCTGATTCGAGTGAATCATTCTCAGCGGTTGCGAAGAACAGCTTGGTTTCCTCAACCACTACTTGGCGAAGGGCAATCAAACCAATCAGGTTCGGAATTGCCATCAGGCCGTTGACGATATCTGCAATAATCCAAATCATATCTAAGTGCAGGAAAGCGCCAGAAGCGACTAGACCAACAAAGATGATTTTGTACGGCAGTACGGCTTTGGTACCCATTAAAAACACCACACAACGTTCGCCGTAGTAGTTCCATCCAAGGATGGTGGTAAAGGCAAAGAAGATCAGACCAATTGAAACCAGCATTGGCCCGAAGGTGTGCATATTCAAACCAACTGCGAAAGCGTGGGTTGTCATTGCTGCGCCGGCGAGATCGCCTTGCCAAGCACCAGTTAGAATCAAAGCCAAGCCGGTCATCGTACAGATGATGATGGTGTCAATGAAGGTACCCGTCATTGAGATAAGGCCTTGTTTCACACATGAGTCTGTCTTGGCTGCAGCTGCTGCCATTGGCGCACTGCCTAAGCCAGATTCATTAGAGAACACACCGCGCGCAATACCTGATTGAATCGCAAGCATGATACTAGCACCTAAGAAACCGCCGGTAGCTGCGGTTGAAGTGAAGGCAGAAAACAACACTAGTTCCACGGCATCGAGCAGTTTATCTGCATTCATAATGATCACGCTTAAACAAGCGAGAACATAAAACAGTGCCATCGTTGGAACCACTTTACCGGCTACTTTCGCGATAGATTGAATACCACCAAGGGTAACGAAGGCAACGAGTAAGGTTAGGATACTGGCAGAGATTTCACGCGAGACGCCAAAGGAAATTTCAGTGGCATCTAGAATAGCGTTTACTTGTGGAAAAGTACCAATACCAAAGCAAGCGACACCGAGCGCAAAAACGGCAAACATAATAGCCAATGCTTTCGAGCCAACACCATATTGTAGGTAGTACATTGGGCCGCCGACCATTTGGCCTTTGTCATCAACACGGCGATATTTTACCGCAAGAAGACATTCAGCATATTTGGTCGCCATACCGAATAGAGCCGCTAGCCACATCCAAAATAGTGCACCAGGGCCACCTAGTTTGATTGCGGTTGCTACACCAACGATATTACCGGTGCCGATGGTTGCCGAAAGGGCAGTACATAATGCAGCAAAGCTTGAAACATCACCTTGCTTGTCAGAATCATCTTTACTAAAGATCATTTTAAATGCAGTCGGTAAGTATCTAAACTGCAAAAGACCCAAACGGAAAGTGAAATATACGCCGGTGCCCACCAATAGAATTAGTAGCGGTGGTCCCCAAACAAAGTTGTCGATTGTTTTTAGTAAAGATTGGAAGTTATCCATGGTTTCCCCTTAATTAAAAAAACTTTTAAGGAGAAGAGGGAAAGGTATGACGATATGAAGCACATCATCAAAAAATGAGTAGCATACTCGGCATACAGGTACGCCAAGCTACGGATATAGTCTTTCCACTCCTCTGTCCTTTTGCCTGAGAGTTTCACCCTGCATCGTATAAACGATGTAGAACTTGCTCCTTCGGCGACCGATTTAACGGTTCTCTCCAGAGGTTCCTCCAACTACAGTCCTCGCTACCCTAAGGTGGCACCTGAAAGATTTACTTCTTCGGTAGGTTATTATGTTCAAATGTTACCATTTGGTTAATAACCGCTCTCCTGCAGCCTTCATCGGAACAATTACTCAATTGTTGAGTAAATGTAAGTCAATAGTGCTGGTCACTTTTGACCAAAGAACTCTATCACTTTTTTTGATCAATTCAACAAGTTTTTAAATCAAAAAGCGAAAAGATTTGACAGACCGTTCAAGAAATCTTCGCAATGACTATTCCAGCGGCATAATGGCCTGAGAAAGGTTGAAATAAGGCATAAAAAAACGCTCCCTGAGGAGCGTTTTTCTTGTATTTAATGCCGAATTAGTAGAAGTAGTTCGCATCAACTAATTCGCTAGCGATCAGTTCGCTAACTTCTTCGCGAGCGTCTAGCCAAGCGATTACTTGTGCTTTTTGCTCTTCAGTTACGCTTAGGTAACGCTCCGATGCACAGATAAAACCTTCGAACAGCTCAAGACCGCCGCCGCCAAAGCACAGGCCTAGGCTATCGATATAGTCGATGAAGTCGTCTACAAACACATCATAACGGTCGAAATCTGCAATGTTTGTTTTGCAGCTCACTTCAAAACCCATCATAGCGAATTCGCCAAGGTAAAGTTTTTTAAGGATACGACGTTTTTTGTTTTGCTGGTTTAATGGTTTCATTTCTTTGCCTCGAATAAAAGGAACGGTTATTTATACCCTAAATATCGACATAGCCCAAACTTAATGCCAGATTTATTACTATATAGTACGGTAATTCGCCAACGACTTCGGTGCAACTGCCTACGATAGACATTTAATGGAAGAAAACGACATCGTTCTGACCTATTTCGAGTAAAAAATGGTATAAATGAGTAGGTTAAATTGGTGAAGTTAGCCTAGGGAGAGGGTATGACAAGATTGATTGCAATTGTGTTTTTGATTGCACTGGCTTATGTGCTGGTTCGATATCGCACCAATGAAAAATTGCAGAAGTACGTAGTGGTGACCTTAATTTCTGGGTTTCTTGTCTACGCTGCGACCTTAATGATTACTGAACTTGTGCGCTAAACCTGTAGGAGCGAAGAGTGAACAACCAGACTGATATTGATAACACCGATGAAGATGTAGTTGTAATTGAGGAGCGTGATAAGCGCACTTACTTGTATATCGTGGTGGCTGGAGTCTTAGGTTTAGCTATCGGTGGGCTGATTGGCTCTTCGTTCACGGCCAATCAGTGGCAAAGCACTTATGTAGAACTTCAAGAGCAATATAAATCTTTAGAGCAAGACAAAAAGACCCTCGTTGTAACCGTTGAAAAACGTGTGGCTAAGGTTGATGATGAAGTTGAACAGAAACTCAAAGCGGCGATGGTAGATCAGCAAGCCAATTTTGATACGCAGTTAAAAGCGATGCAAACCCAAGTGGCTGAGTTAGAGAAAGCGAACCTTTCTTTAGAAGAGCGGCTTGATGGCCAGAAAAAAGAACTGGCTGATGCGGCAAAAGCAAATAATAAACTTAACTATCAAGCGAATATGCAAGTTACGTTACTTGAACGTTCGCGTGAATTATTTCAGCGCGAGTTACAAGTAAAGCAAGAACTAGAAGCCTTGTTAAAAGAGCGTGAGCAGTTAGAACCAAAACTGGAAACCCTCACGAGCGATTGCAGTGCCTATCTGGATGGTACCTCATGGGATGCAAAATCAGACTCTTGCGACAAGCAAGATGAAGTGAGCTCAAGAATAAGCCAAATCAATCAAATGATTCGTGTCCATCAAATGGATTTGGAACAGATCAAAACCATCGCGGAACAAATGGGTATTGAGTAGCTTTGTCACACTGATTGATGACGACAAAACGAATTAGCGTCTAGATATTACAGTTAGCATAAAAAATCCCGACAATATATTGCCGGGATTTTTTTACATCAAAGATGCTCGTTTCAAATCGTATTTAGTAATACGTTAAGAAAGCATGCACTTAGAAGCGGAAACGAGTAGTGAACATTACTTGATCACCATAGAACTCGTTGATTCGTGCTTCAGCACCTAGTGAGAACAATTCAGTTGCGTGGAAGCGAGCGTAAGCTGAACCCAACCAATCTTCGTTATCGTCAATTGATACGTAACCAAGTTTGCCGCCCACTTCTAATTGAGGACCAAGCCACTGACGAACACCAAGGTTTAGTTCCATGCCCGTATCTGTGCTGATTGCATCGTTATCTACCATACGGAAAAGGATTTCACCGGTAAGGTCAGCCCAGTTGTTGATTGGTGCGTGGAAACCAACACCAGCAGATGCGTCATAGTCACCAGAAAATTCAGAATCAAGGCGAGCTACAGCGTGCGCGTTAGGGTGGATAGATTTACTCATACCGCCACCGAAAGTACCAGGGCTTGCGCCGATACGTGCTTCAACGTAATCGTAGCTAAAGTTGCTCATAATCGTTGGGCTATTTGGATCATCCATGGCAAGTGACTGACCAGATACCAGCACTAGCGCCGCAGCTAAGATTGTTTTGCGCATAAATAGATTAACCTATAATTATTAAATTCTGTGTTAGGGCGAAATTGTGCCCGCAAAGCAGTGCGTATGATACTGGGTCATCTGCTACCGTCACAAGGCAAAATGTCATTGTTTTGTCGTTATTTTTCCAATTCCGTTAGAGTTAGCAAGTGTTATGCCATTCAAAGTGGATAAATTGTGACTACTCTCCAAAACTCAAACGATTTTCTGCGATGGCATTAAAAATTTGCTCGGTGTTGAGTACTGACGCCCAAGGCATAAGTTCCGGTTCGTTGTCGATCATAAATTGAGTGAGCTGATCTTTTATGACTTGACGGATTTGATCACCATCCCATGGCTTCGCTAAGTAAAAATCTAGACTGGCATGATTGATTGCTTCAACAGTATCTTCCAACCCCGCTTGACCAGTCAGTAAAAGTTTACGGGCTTTGTTGGTTTCACTGTCACTACTTAACTCGATGAGAAAGTTGATTCCAGTTTGCTCGGGCATGATGTGGTCACACAAAATTAAGGCAAGCTGGGTACCTTCTTGTTGTGATTCGGCAATAATCTCTTTGGCTTCCGCCACCGATTCAGCGGCTTCCAGAAGGAAGTTCTGCTCAAAACAGTCGAGATCTTGAATAACGCTATCTAATACTTCTCGTTCGTCATCGACACATAGAATCAGGTATTTATTCATTTTTTTTCCTCGCTGATTTAACCTTGAGCCTCAATCGGCAGCCAAACTGACATTTGCGTAAATTGATTTTCGGCGGACTCTACTTCTATTCTGCCACCATGTTGTTGAATGATCTGCTGGCAAACGGACAAACCGATACCAAGACCAAAGTTTCCTTCTCGTTTTGTGGTGAAGTTCAATTCAAATACTTTATCTTGTAACGTTTTTGAAATGCCACAGCCGTTGTCTTTGATTTCTATTACCGCCCAGCGGTCACCATAGCGAGTGGTGGCTCGGGTTGTTATCGTTAGGCAACCTTTTTCAGGGAAGGCATCGATGGCATTTGAGATGAGGTTGGTCCACACCTGCTGTAGTGCGATCGGTAGGCAACGAATAGGCGCAAGATCAGCATAGTGTTTTTCGACATTATGTCTTTTTAGGCGGTTCTCAAAGATCACTAAGGTGTCTTCAATACCTTCGTGGATATCCACATAGTGAAAGGTCTCATCGTCCGGTCGAGCATAACCTTTCAAGCTTTTCACCATGTCTGCAATACGCTGGGCGCAAATGTTTATCGAGCGTAGCGTCGCCCCGGCAAGATGGAAGTTTTCGAGTTCATTCAATTCGATGCTGGATTGATATTTTTGGTGTTTAATGCGTTGAATCCAACTTGCGTCATTCTCCAAACCAAGCTTGACCAGTTTTTTGGCTAAGCGACGGTCGCCCACTTTTTGCTCGGTCTCTTTGGTTCTTTGTCGCTCATCAGCGGTGGAACTTGGCCGAGAGGAGAGAGCTCGAGTCAAAATGTCGTCGCCTTGCAGAAGATTTGATTGCCCTTGGGTGGCAATAAGGCGGTGGATATTCTCCGTTAACGTGTCAGTGCCGCGTAAAATGGCGGCAATCGGATTGTTGAGTTCATGCGCAACACCGGCGACCAATTGGCCGAGCATCGCCATTTTCTCACGCTCAATCAGTTGCTGATGCGCAGATTCAAGTGATTCGATGGTTTTTTGTAATTCAAGCTTGGTGTTGATACTGCGCTGTAAACGCCGGTTAAAATGACGCAAAAGCAAGTTGGTAAAGAGCGGCAACAGCGCGGTGTTGGATTGCATTACTTTGCTAAACTCATCACGGTCAAGTTTGATTACATCGGTATCAGTCAAGGTAATGGCGGTTGAGAACGAGGGTTCACCAGTGACAAAAGACATGCCACCGACGAGGTTGCCTTTACTGTGCCTAACCACTTCTCGCTGCATCCCTAACTCATCTTTTTTATACAGCGCCACTTCACCGCTAGTTATAAACCACAAGAAGCGGTTTTCTTCACCTTCAACCGTAAGCAAGTGGTCGCTGGAATAATGGCGGATCGCGTGATTTTCATCGTGATCGGCAAAGAATTGCGAGAGTGCATCAATGACTTGTTCAGCCAATTGTGCATCAGATAGGCGATGATGATCAGAGATAAAGCCCGCTTGGTAGTTGGCCATTTTCTGGTCAATATGAGCACGCAGTAAACGTTGCTGTTCAAGAATTAAACTGTAAGAGAGTAGGTTTTCTTTATCATGCTCAACCACGAATGTGGTGAGCTCTTTTTGCACGGTTTTGTACACCAGGTTGTCTTGCAGCGGTTTAGTTAAACAGTGATCTAAGCGACCTTCGTTGACCGCAGACAGGATTGCTTGGATGTCTTGGCCACAGCTGACTAGTATTTTCCGTGCGCTTTGAGTTAGGGGCGATTTATCCAACTGAATGAGGAAGTTGGCACCATCGAAATTTTCGTGGTGGCTGGCAATCACTAACGCAACGGGTTGGTTGTTGTCTAAGCAATATTGCAGGGCGCAGTGAGCATCTTCAATATTATCAGCACAATGTACATCAAATTTAGAAGTGAAGACGCTCAACTCACTGCGGAGTTGTTCTATGCTAATGGGGTTGTTATCAAGGCACACA
>NZ_AFWF01000113.1 GCF_000222605.1 Vibrio ichthyoenteri ATCC 700023
TAGAAGCACCACAAAACGAACACGTAGCGTTCGGTATAATTGAACGTCCATCGTTCAACGTTGCTCTTGGTTTCTTTGCCAAATTTTGAAAGTGTGGATCTCTTTTCAATTGCGCTGCTTCAAACTGATCATCTGATATGATTCGAGGATAAACGTCCTTTATTGCTAAGCCCGTGTCATTTGCTTCGTTAGTCCACATGTATTTCTTTGCTCGTTCACCATCTTTTGTCCAAGTGCGTGAAGCGTGAACACCCGTGACAGATTTAGAA
>NZ_AFWF01000112.1 GCF_000222605.1 Vibrio ichthyoenteri ATCC 700023
TATAACCTATTTTGATGCATCTGATACCCTTGAAACGTATTTAAAAGCAATCTCATAGAGAAAATAAAGCGGGCACTATGCCAGAGATTATTGAATTAACCAGTGATCGATATCACCGTTTATATGCAACGTTACTTATTTCAACTCTATGGCTTCAATAGCAAAACCGATCGGGGATAACTGTCCGGTCGCTTTCGCTTGAGTGCCTGCTTCAATGACTTGCCAATAGGCTTTATTTTCCAAACAAATCGATCCTGAAAATTGCTCTAAGCGCACCGAGCCTTTGCAGTTTTTACCGTAGTAATCACGCGCCTTGTCGGCAAAGACAATATCCACTTGGGCGGGTTTGGCGTCTAAATAGTGCCAAATACTCGCGCCACCCAGCATCAAACCACACGTCAGCACCAGGTTCCCCACGACTAAGCCAAATATTTGTCTTGGCAGACTTTGCCCCATCATTTGTGCACGTTCACGGGTTTGTTTTGACAGCATTTTTGGTAGCAGCATCGCGCCACTGACTAGATAGACTACCGTAGCAACTGGCCATATTTGTTCGAACACTTCATCGTGCCAAACTAGGTCGGAGAAAAAGAACAGCGACAAAAGCCCCGATACCGCGCAGAGCACCACACTGAGAGCCATAATGTTGGCGACTTTTTCTCGCACTACTAGTGGGGGGAAGTATTGTTCAATGAAAGCGTTCTTACCTAAAACTAAGACTTGCTCAAGATGCGCTTCAAGATCACAACGCGAGACTTGGCCGAATTCTTTCTTACGAGCTTTACCCTTATCATCTTGATAAAGGAGATTGAGAAGACCACTCTCTGCATCGATGACATCATAACTAAACTTAATTTGGCTCTGATTTACCTTTGCCTCGGCGATAAGTAATGGCAGTACAATGCCCTGCTCGCCTATTTCAGCGAGATCCACCTCAACGCCCTGCAAAATTTCCGAAAGTGCGGCTTTTAACGCTCGTTTACTGGTAATAACGTCAGACTGGCGAGTTTGTTCATCGGCTAGATGCAAGGTCAACGATTGAATATACATAGTTAAAATGCCCCTTCGAGTAACGCGCTGAAAGAGTTATCGCTTTCACCTTGCCAGATATGTTGATTTTTATTGCCATTGTATTGCACCTGCGCCCGCGCCTTTTCCTGCGGTGTCATGTTGTCAGCCGCTTGTTTAACTAAGGCCGACGCACGTGAAAAGCCGTTTTTACGCGCGTAACTCGCCCAAACATAAGCTTCCGCATATTGACCATTATTGAGATACATCACCGCTTGATTATATTGAGCGACAGGTAAAGATTGATAGGCCGCTTTTTGCTGCCAATATTGAGAAAGTTGCTGGTTTTTTGTCACATAATCGCCAAGATGATACATAAGGCTTAAGTAATATTGTGCCAAAGGATGATCAGAGTTCTTACTAAACCACTGATAAGAAAGTTTGAAATGGTCTTCAACCTTAGAGTCATAATAATAGAGTGTCGCTAAGGTGATTTGGCTAGGCACATCACCTTGCATCGCTGCAGGCTCAAAGAACGCCCGCGCTTGCGCATATTGCTTATTGTCCATTAAGGTAAAGCCTATCTGACGCGCTTCTTTTACCGAGACAGTAGCGGCATATCGTTCGATGCCAGAGAGGTGGATACCTTCCGATTTGAATAAAGAAAAGACAAATGCGACGACCAGCGTGTCGATGATGGTGACTCCGGCTCTTTTTAGTTTATTGACCACAACTACTCATTATCCGTAATGATAAAACCGCTAAGCTATTAATAATAAAACATCATCATAACTTATTGTTTATTTGGATTTATTTAATAAGTGCTCATTCTATACAGCCAGATAATGACATGCCACTAATACCAACAAGTTTATCGTATTGTTTAATGGCAAGTTTTGTTCACGCCTTAGATTCATCGAGTGAAATGGTACACAGTCGGCTATTTCTCGCTTGTTCTTAAATTTCGTCCTCCACATCACAAAACCGATCCAAGCTCAAATTTACACATTGTTGCCGAATCAGAAGTGTTGCCCGCGACTACGGGAGACAAAAACGAAAACGGCACTGTTTAAAGTGCCGTTAAATAGGATATTGGCGTCTTATTCAAATCAACTTAGACAAGTTCACCCGCCCCTTGAATTGAACGCTGACTGTTTTCGACTAAAAATACCGCCGCATTTTGCTTCAGGGTCGCCCACTCAGCATCATCAACAAAAATGCCATCTTGCCACGCGCTTTGCAGTGCCTGCTGCAGTTCTTGCGCTTCAACATGAGTCTGGTACTCATGTTCACCTGACGGAAGGTTGAAATCATCAACCGACAATTCAATCGTCAGTGAATGTAAGCTCGCTTCATTATCCGTCGTGAAATCGGAAAAATAGAGCTCCGGAGCGATGCAACCTCGGTTCAAAACATACAAGGTACGTTTTGGAGATGAACCGTTATCCCAACACGCGCGGCATGCGATACCTTTGGCCGCCAATTTGACTAACTCACTGTAGGCTAGCCAACGATTGTGACAACGGCTTAAGGTGACACTAACCGTTTTCGCGCCCACCATCTTTTCAAGTACATAATCAATCACCACGGGCAAATGGCACGCGACGCTACCACCATGTAGGTCAATGGTAAATTGCCCATCAGCAAGGTTCTCTATTGCCACCGGACTATCATCTTCAAGGCCTATATAGCAACTGGCATTATTAAAATGGCGAACGCCATGAAGACCCACCATTTGCAGATCCGCCACCATGTTGGCAATAACATCGCCTTCACCACAGCTACGGCGCATGCCCACGAAGGCTTTATTCACCGCAGCGACCAATTCATTATGCGAAACGATCATAGCGTTGTTCCTCCATCATCATGCGTACTATCAGAGTTTGCTGCATGGTGATCGTCAAAATAAACGTCATTGAAATAAACATCATTCGGAAGTAATGGGAATATCCAATTATCCTGATAGCTTGGGTCTTGAATTTCATCCAGTAACGGCGAGCCTTGGAAGAACGTAACTCGTACCCAACGATCAGAACGTGGATCAAACTTTGTCGCGCCAAAAATCGCTAGCTTGCAACGCAGTAAATGCATCGGCAGCGCATCTTCACGCAATACATTCATCTGAATATCACCCATTTCTTTATGGCCAAGAGTCCAGACCCGACGTGCAATCGCGCGATATTTAGGCTCACACAGTAAAAATTCTGCCAACGGGATATCTGCAGAGTAATGACGTAAAGCGTGGTATAAACGATTCACTTGGCGAGCAATATCAAGCGCCAACTCTCGATCTTCTCCTACTTCTTCCCCTCGTACACCCATACGAGGTTCTTCTTTATCTTGCGAGCGGTACCAGAACCAATAATTATTTTCCGCGAGCATAAAGTCTGCCTCAATTGCCCAGCGATATTTCTCTTCTAGCAACGCAAGCAAATCAGCTGTTTTTTTACCGTTCGCCAAAGATAAGCTTTCATCACAGTTCATTTGCTCTGCGAAGCCATCTACTAATTCCGGGTAAAGCTCGATAAGGCAAGACAGTAATATCTCCTGAGTCTCTAAGCTCAATACTTCCGTTTGCTCCACCAGCTCACGCCACGTCGCATTGTGTTGGATATGGCTATCAAGCTGCCTGTTTAACTGAGCAAGCTCATCCATTGCCGTTAGGTTAAGCCGATTCTGTTGGGGGTTAATCGTAATGACTTGTTGTAGATGAGACGATGCTTTCGCCAATAGGTCATACAAAGGCGCGTAATATCCCATTTCACATGGCATAGACAATACTTGAGAAAGTGCCCGCTCTCGGGCTGTCATCCATTGATCGACCACACAAGGGTGATTGATCAAATACGGCGCCATACCAAGGCCTGTCGCATTCCCAACGCCTAAATATCGCTGTAAGCCACGATGCAGCGTTGCTGCTTGAGCGCCACCTTGTTGTTCTGCCAAATAATGGACCCAGTCTAAACTGAATTCACGAATCAAGTAGACGGCGCACATTTGCGCGCTAAACGATTGACTGAAATCGGCATTGTTCTCAAGCAATTTGAAATCGGCAATACCAAATTTGCCATTACCATATACCGCAGTGGTACGAAGTATATAGCCCACTTCGGCCAGCTCTTGAGGATCAGGTTGGGTGCCTTGAGCTAAACGAGAGACGATGTGTTCAAAAACTCGAACGCTTTTGTTTGCGCGTGCAAGTACCAATACTTTGTTCGGATTACGCCCTGCTTCTTGCAACGGAACATTCGCTCGTAGTTGTTCTAGCAAAGGAATATCAACATCACCGTACACCAGCGCAAAAGTCACATCCCACTTTTCCGCAATCACTCGGTCATTGCGTTCACTGTCGGCAATTTGGTCACAAAAAACCACCAAATGATAGACATGCTCTGGCGTCACCAGTTTATAAATCACATGGCCAAACCCTTGCGGGCACAGTTGCCATTCATGCTTAGTCACACGCCATTGTTGTTGTGCCATTTTGCGAATCAAACTGCGCACAAAACTAATGCGACTTTGGTGCATGGCACCTAGCCTGTCAGGAGCCATGACGATTTCAGCTTTACGCATTACCGTCTCGGTATCGGTTGAACGATGTGCATCCATTTTGCTCACCACCTAATTAATTATAAGTATTGTGATACCGGCTAACGGTGTTATTCACTCATCATGCCAGTACTAGGTTTTATGCGGGCCAATCTCTCCCGCGTTTCATGTTATTGGGTTGTCTTTTGCTCAGGCTATAAGCCTTGATCTTTTGCCATCTTGACCGCGATATTAGGGGCATTCCACAGCGACGGTAGCAAGATAAGCGACACAGGAACTGCGGTGATTACGATGAACGATTGCAAGGCAGAGATCCCCCCGAACCCTAGCGAAATCAAAATCAGCGCCGTTACCCCCATCATTACCCCCCAAAAGGTGCGAATCACCGCGTTTGGCTCTGTATCACCACTGATAACCACACTGATGGTGTAGGTCATTGAGTCACCCGTCGTTACGATAAAGATGGTCGTTAAAATCAAGAACAGAATTGAAGTCACCAACGGCATTGGCAGCTGTTGCGTGACCGCTAATAACGCCCCCGGAAGGTTGAAGCCTTCAAACGCAGCACTCACACTGCCTGGATTAGCAATTTCAAACGCAAGGTCTGAACCACCTACGATGGTGAACCAAAAACAGGTCGCTAGAGGCGCAATAATACTAATGGTAACGATGAGTTGACGAATAGTGCGTCCACGTGAAATACGCGCAATAAAAATCGCCATCATTGGGCCATAACCCAAGAACCAACCCCAGAAAAATACCGTCCACCAGCTCAACCAGCCTTCATCGCCACGATAGGTCGCCATCGGGATGAAATTATCCAACATGCTGCCCACGCCTTGAATGTAGCCATTAAAAATGAAGCTAGTTGGGCCAAAAATGAGGATATAAGCCATCAATGCAACCGCGAGGATAACGTTGTAGCGGCTAAGCATTTGCATGCCTCGATTCAATCCGCTCAGCGCTGACAAGGTATACAAGGCAATGGCAAATAAAATAATGATCAGCTGTGTAGTAAAACCATCAGGAATATCAAACAAGGCGTTTAACGCGTAGCTAACCTGCAAACCCAAAAAGCCGATTGGGCCAATGGTGCCTGCAGCAACAGCGATGATACAACACGCATCAATCAAAGCGCCTGTATGGCCTTTAAGCGCTCGTTCACCCAACAATGGGTAGAGTAATGTACGCGGTTTTAGTGGCAGCCCTTTATCATAATGAAGGTGCATCACCACTATCGAAGTTAAACTCCCAACAATAGCCCAAGATAAAAACCCCCAATGCATAAAGGATTGAGAAAGCGCATTAACTGCAGCTTGTTGTGGATTATCTTGCACGCCGTAGAGTGGTGGTGGACTCACATAGTGCGCAATCGGCTCTGCCGCCGCCCAAAACACGCCACCACCGGCTAGTTGGGTGCAGAAGATGATTGCCATCCAGCGAAAACTATCCATTTCAGGTTTGGCCATTCCACCTAAGATCACTTTGCCTGTTCGCCCTGCCGCTAATCCAAGACCAATAAGAAAAGTGAGAAGAAGTAGTAATTGCCAGTATGGGCCGAAGATTTTTATTGCCCAGCCGAATCCCGAATTAACGAAAGACGAGAGAAGGTCACCATCATAGAGAGCAAACCCTACAAATAAGGCGATAAAACCGCCGCTGTACCAGAACGCAGGGTTATCCAACCCCAGTTTTTCTGCTGAACTTTCGCTGCGTTGAGGCAGCGTTACAGACTTCTTTGAAGAGGATTTCGCCGAAGTAGTTTTCATGCTATCAGATAAATCAGACATACTCTGACTCCAGAGGTTTTATGTAGCGCCAATACGGTAATGCTTATATCGGCTGGCAACAAAATGTGTATTTCACACCTGCTCTATAATTATGATTGTGGCAGTGTGCATTCGTTGGTTTAGCTTGGTTCAAGTCCTTGTTGTAAAAAGCGGAACCAGTTATCTCCAATAACTTGTCCTGCCTCAGATTCGCTGAATCCATGTTGAATTAAGCCTTGGTAAATGTTCTCCATTCCTTGGCTACCACTAAACCATGACAGAGCGTCAGGCCAGCCTGAATTACTCGCCGATCCTTCGCCGTAGTCCATCGCTTTTGACCAACGTCCATTACGCATCCATTCAAGCACTTGCTGTGGTTGGTTTAAGCATAAATCGCTGCCAATACCCAAGTGCTCGACGCCAACCATATCGGCTGTTTTCGCCACCATCTGGCAAAAATCATTCAGCGTACATTGGCTACCATTAGGCAAATGGAATGGATAGAGGCTAAAGCCAAGCAAGCCACCACGTGCTGCCAGTGCTTTGATCACAGCATCCGATTTATTGCGTAAAGCATCATGAGCAAAGGTAGGGTTAGCATGGCTGATGCAAATTGGGCGAGATGAAAGTTCGATCGCTTCAAGCGTAGAGCGCTCTGCGCTGTGTGACATGTCAATGATCATGCCGACGCGGTTCATCTCTGCGATGGCTTGTTGACCAAAACGGGTGATTCCTGTGTCGTTTTGTTCATAACAGCCCGTGGCGAGTAAACTTTGATTGTTATAGGTCAACTGCATGATCAGCAACCCCTGACGGCGCATCACCTCAATCAACCCAATCTCATCGTCAATCGGTGAACAATTCTGAGCCCCAAGCAGCACACCAACTTTGCCCTCCGATTTCGCAATTTCGACATCCGCAATTGAGTGAATCGGCATGATCAGATCCGCGTTTTGCTCAAAACGCAGGTTCCATTCAGCGAAGCGGCTTAAGGTTTCTCGAGCATTTTCATGATAGACAACCGTGGCATGCACAGCGGTAATACCGCTGGCTTTGAGTGTTTGGAAATACTCTCTATCCCAATTACAATACTGCAGTCCATCAATCACGATCCGTTGCTGGTACATAAACCTTCCTCACTTATTTTTACTGACCTTTCACTGCGCTTAATATGGGCGTTGATAAGCCGTTTTCACTACGGTGTAGAACTCTTTGGCGTATTGGCCTTGCTCTCGAGGACCAAAGCTCGACTCTTTGCGACCACCAAACGGTACGTGGTAATCGGTTCCTGCTGTCGGTAGGTTAACCATCACACAGCCCGTTTGAGCCTGCTGTTTGAAAATGGCGCTGCTACGTAAACTTTGCGTAATGATGCCGCCAGTTAGGCCAAAGCGTGTGTCGTTAACCGTCGCGATAGCTTCATCTAAATCCGCTACGCGAATCACGCTCGCCATCGGAGCAAAGACTTCCTCTTGGTTCACTTCCCAGCTATTTTTCGTGTTAACAAACAGGGTTGGAGACATGTAATAGCCTTCATGTAGCATGGTTAAACGCTCGCCACCAAACGCTAGTTCTGCCCCACTCTCTTTGGCTTTATCAATCCAGGTTAAGTTGGCGTCCAACTGCTTACCATCTACAACTGGCCCCATAAAGATGCCTTCGTCGAGTGCATGACCAACTTTCAGCTCACTCATACGCTTAATCAACGCTTCCACATAGGCATCATGAATGCTGTCCATCACCACAAGACGCGAAGATGCGGTACATTTCTGCCCTGCACCTGAGAATGAACCGGCGATCGTCGCTTCGACTGCAATTTGAATATCGGCATCATCGGCGATCACCAAGGCGTTCTTACTGCCCATCTCAAGCTGACAGCGAATGAAGTTAGGTGCCGTGGCTGCCGCAACTTTTCGACCCGTATCTACCGAGCCGGTAAAGCTAACACCATCGATCTCTTTTGAGTGAATGAGCGCATTACCCACACTCGAACCACCACCTAAGATAAGATTGAAGGTACCAGCAGGTAAGCCTTGTCGATGAATGATCTCCGTTAATGCTACGGCACTTGCCGGGGTTAGATTTGCTGGCTTCCAAATCACGCTGTTACCAAAAGCTAATGCAGGGGCAATTTTCCATGCTGCCGTCGCCGTTGGGAAATTCCACGGTGAAATAATGCCTATCACACCGACGGCTTCGCGAGTCACTTCAACTGACACGCCCGGACGAACTGAAGCAGCGTTGTCACCAATCTGGCGTAGAACTTCTGCCGCAAAATACTGGAAGAATTGCCCCGCGCGGTAAATCTCGCCACGACCTTCGGCAAACGGTTTTCCTTCTTCACGCGCCAGCAGTGTGCCTAGCTCATCACAACGGCTGATCAGCTCATCACCAATCGCTTGTAATACCGCTTGCTTGCGTTCAATTGGTGTTTTTTCCCACTCCGGTTGCGCCTGTTTTGCTGCTGAAATCGCTTGTTGAACCTGTGCTTCACTCGCTTGCGCAAATTCCCCTAGATTCTCAGAAATATCCGACGGGTTGATGTTGCTCACCGTACTGACACCGGATTGCCATTCACCGGCGATATAAAGCGCGCTTTCTGCCGCTACGTTGGTCAGTTGAGTAAACGTTTTTTGCGTGTGTTTATGTTGAGTCATGATGCTTTCCTTGTTCGCTCTGGCGGCTACCGATCTTCCTAGCCAGTTGATACACGATTAAATGACAAACTTAGTTTGAGTGTGGCGTGGTCGTTATTGCGGCTGTGAGGCACTCGCATAAACAACAAACTCCACCAGCATTTCCTCACGAGCAAGCCCTGCTACTACGATTGCTGCACGGTTGGGGTATGGCGCTTCAAAATACTCAGCGTAAACCTCATTGACCGTTTTCAAGTACTCTCGATCGGTGACATAAATCAGAACTTGCAGCACCGAATCTAAAGACTCACCTGCACACTCCAAAGTGTGAACAAGGTTGTTAAAGGTTTGTCTCGTTTGTGCTTCAATACCGCCAGTCACCACAGAGCCGGTATCATCAATCGGGATCTGTGCTGTATATAAGGTGCCATTGTTAACAATCGCCCATTCAAGAGGAGCCTTAGAGGCAAATAGCGCTGTTTTCACCGGGGTCTTTTTATTGTGCTTATCCATCAAACTTCACCCTTGCAATAAGATATGTAACCAATATGTTTCTTGATGGTTAAATACTGCGCTTTGACATTCGATAAATCTAACGGTAAATTTTTTACATTTGATTAGTTTTATTTATCACCATAAACAAAGTAAGGCGAATAAAGGGCTGACAGGAGTCGTATCAATGAGTATTAAGCTGCAACAATTGAAGCATTTTGTGATGGTGGTAGAAGAAGGTGGGTTTCGCGCGGCATCAAATCGAGCCAATCGCTCACAAGCGGCGCTCTCTACCTCAATAAAAGAGTTAGAAAAAATCCTTGGTCAACCGCTGTTTGAAGCAGGAAATAAAGCAAAATTGACACCGTTTGGCAAAATCTGTGTGCCAAAGATTGTGCAGTTTTTAAATGTTTACAGCGCGCTCGATAACGATCTGCGTGCAGCGGCGGCTGGCCAACAGGGCAAAGTGCGAATTGCTAGCGTACCATCAGTGGCCGCCAAACTCATTCCAAGCGTACTCGCAACATTTTGTCAGCAATATCCTGATGTTGAAGTGAGTTTGATCGATGATAACGCAGCAGGCGTAGCTAGCCGTTTACTCTCTGGCGAAGTGGATTTAGCGGTCGGTAATTTTACTTACATGGACGATCGTGCGATTGATTTTACCCCACTGATTTCCGATCCTGTCGGTGTGGTGTGTTTGCACGACAACCCAATCGCTGCTCACCCTGAGGGGATTGGATGGCAAACGCTTCTTGAACAGCCATTTATTCGTAATGGCACCTGCACTCTACTCGATCCGACACCGGCACGAGTATTAAGTGAACAAGCGCTCTATTCTGTGGAAAATATCACCTCACTCTTTTCAGTATTAGAGCTCGGTATTGGCGTGACGACTCTACCAAAAATGGCTTTTCCAACCAATGAAACACGTCTAGTGTGGATTCCACTCATTGATCCCCCTTTGGAACGCCAGATCGGGATTTTCCGTTTAATGGATCGAACCATTTCACCCCAAGCACATGCTTTTCACGAAATGTGTATTGAATATTTGTGCTGTTAACCACCCAAGGTGAGTCAGTCTCTACGAATTAAATGATGGGTTTGACCCATCATAATGCAATTTCTCGTCAACGCTATTTCAACTATGATGGCCTTGTTCCCCAATAAACGAGGCCACATTTATGAATAAAAAAGTCCTTTCTAGCGCGATTATTGCGACCTTTTCTATCGGCATGGTGACAGCAGCGGAAGCTTGCACTCGATTATTGTGGGACACAGAGAACAACGGTACCTTTGTATCACGGACTCTCGATTGGTCTGAGCAAACCGACCCACACTTAGTTAATCTGCCAAAAAGCAGTTCATATCTAACCCATTTTGATCACAACAATCAGCTAGCGAGCAAGTTCGATATTACCGGCATCACCACTTACGGCGTGATCACTGATGGTATCAATAGCGCAGGCTTAAGTGGCAACATGCTGTATGACCGTGGGATGGCAACCGAAGATAGCACTCAAGACGGCGACTTTGGCGCATTAAATTACCTCACGCATCTGCTGGCTCAGTTCGCAACGGTGGAACAAGCCGTCACCTTTATTGAAGAGAACCCGGCCAAAACTGAGTTTATCGAAGGTGTGCCAATTCGTATCGCGCTGCACATTAGTTTGCAAGACACCAGCGGCGATTCTGCAATCATCGAGTTTAGAGAAGAAGGCCCTCGCATTTGGCATGGGGAGCAATATACAGTGATGACCAATCAACCCGACTACGATCAGCACTTAGCCAATGTTGAACGCTCAAAACGCGGTTGGGGCGAACAGGAAAAGCAATATTCTCAAACCAATTTAGGCACCGGTGGTAACGCGAATCCAGAAGATCGCTTTATTCACTCTAGTTACTATATGGGGCACTTAACCGAGCCAAGCAGTATCATTAATGGCATGCTCAAGCTCGATTCAGTTACCTATAAAATTCCCCATGACGCGCCCAACGTACCCATTGATGGCGTCATGGCTGGCTACGCCACAGAATATGCGGTCAATTACCATCTACAGTCAGGCGAAACCTTGATGCGTTACCAGTGGGGCGATGACTACACCCAACTGCAATACAATGTGCAAGAGATTCAAGCGTCTGGTAAACAGATTGAGTTCAAACTGGTCCAGCCGGGCTTAATTGGCGAAGTAACCCAGCAGATCATTAAATCTGGTCGTTAAATTTCGTCGCAACACATTCGACTCGCCCTACAGTCTATAGGGCAGTCGCTACAATTTAGGGTTAGGCGGTGAGCTCATTAGTGGCTAGTGACTCACGGCTTAACCCTACTCTTTTGATTCATACTTATCTTCTTTGCGTACATTCATAAATGCTTGTTAGCGTAACGCTTTATTACCTAGATTAAGCCTGATAGGCCTCGCCTGCCTCAAAATTCAGTGGATAAAAAACGATAGGCCAAACTTGGCGCTGCGAGTCAGACCTTCGAACTCTATACGACGGTTTTGCTGGATCGCGCCTCCTCTGCGAGGTTGCATAGAGCGATGTTAAATGCTGTTAAGAAAATATCCGCGCTCATTTTCTTTGATGTCACAATGATTGATTTATCCCATCATAATGGATTATTAAAAACGAATATTACCTGCTAACTTATCAGTAAAATGAGCAGGGGGACGTAATATGATGCATATTCTTTCGTTTAATAAAGACCTGAGACAAGCGCTGTTTGGCATTCTTTGTTTTTTAGGTATGGTCGTTATGCTTCACTTTTACATACAACAATCAAACATTAATGATACTCACTTTATTGATGCTCACCATGAATCAATTGATATGCCAGTGCAGTGGCAAGTCAATTTGAAAGAACATCTATTTCGTCACTAAGCGATTTCGTTGCTAAGCGCTAAATAAAGTCTGGTTCGCCCGTCGGGTCAGCATTGATTCTTCATTTCAAGACCGCATGATTGCATCTGAATTCGTTGAAACTCATGTCCAGCAGAAGTTCATTAACCCTCCCCCCAAATAAAAAGGCGATACCCATTGGTATCGCCTTCTGCTTTTATTCTTGTGCCAATGACGGCAACAATAAGATTATTTGTTCTTGTTGCGGATCATGCGCATCAAACGGCTACGACGCTCAGCATCACCTTGGTTTGAGTCGCTTGGGTTGTTAGTACGCGTTTTACGGTTTTTAAATGCTGGCTTAGAGTGCATTTTTTCAATTAGCGCATCACGGTTTTTCGGCTCGTAACCTTCCAATTCTTTACGGTAGATACGTTGACCAATCAACGTTTCTACTTGCTGCAGTGTCAGTTCTTCTTCGCGGTTTACAAATGAAATCGCGTTACCTTTTTGTCCTGCGCGGCCAGTACGACCAATACGGTGTACGTAGTCTTCCGCTAGGAATGGCATATCAAAGTTCACTACGTGCGGTAGGTTTTGGATATCAAGACCACGAGCGGCAACATCCGTTGCGATCATCACGCGTGCTTTACCTTCTTTAAACTCGTCTAGAGCACGACGACGTGCGCTTTGCGCTTTATCACCGTGGCAAAGAACCGCTTTGATACCGTCTAACTTTAACTCTTTGACTAGCTCGTTCGCCGTCTCTTTGTAGTTTACAAAAACCAATACTTGTTTCCAGTTTTTGCGGCCAATTAGCTCAGACAGTAGTTCGCGTTTACGCTCTTGCTCAACTGGGTATACCACGTGAGCAATGGTTTCTGCCGTGGTGTTTTCACGCGCAACCGCAATACGTTTAGGTGCACGTAAGATCTCGCCCGCCAGTTTGTTCATTTGCGCCGAGAACGTCGCTGAGAACAACATGGTTTGTGGCTTAGTCTTCACGCCTTGCATGATTTTTTCAATTGCAGAGATAAAGCCCATATCCAACATACGGTCTGCTTCATCAAACACTAAAAATTCTAGGTTAACCAAAGAGACGTTTTTCAGCTCAAGGTGTTCAATCAAACGACCTGGAGTTGCGACAAGAATATCAACACCCTGCTCAAGCGCTTTTTGTTGAGAGGCCATTTTCTCGCCACCGTAAATGGCAACACTCTTTAGTTCAGTGTATTTGGTGTAATCACGAACATTTTGTGCAATCTGAGCAACCAATTCACGAGTTGGAGCCAAAATAACCGCACGCGCTTGGTGACGGTTGCGTGATTTTGGTTTATCTAAAATGTTTTGAATGATTGGCAACGCAAATGCAGCCGTTTTACCCGTACCAGTTTGAGCATTGGCAAGAATGTCATGGCCACGACGAGCCATAGGAATCGCTTGCTGCTGGACTGGGGTTAATTTCTCGTAACCACATTCAGTGAGCGCTTTTACGATTTCTGAAGAAAAATTTTGTGATGCAAATGACATATCTTGTTCCTAAAACTAGCGGCTAATACCAAACATAAGCATAACCAAAAACACGGTCGCAGATTATAGAGCAGAACCCACACGTTGGGGACTTATTTTAAACAAACACTCAAATAATTGACAGATTACCGCCCTAACAAGGCGAGAACAGGCTCAACTTTGTCGCATAATGCAAATTTAACCCACCATCGCCACCCATAAAATTTGAAACTGGCTTATTGGATCAGATTGACCAAGTGTTCATTCTCTCGTTTCAACGAATAACAACCACGATAAACACGCCTAATTTCTTTGATGCGCTCATGAGCGGTTTTCGCATAAAACTGATTTAAGTATACCGAAGATTGCGGATAACCCATCTCTTGAGCCGCACGTTCATACATACTTTCTATTTTAGTAAAATCTTGCTGTTTAAACTGCTCAGTAAAATCTTGGCAGGTGATCGCGCCACGTACCGACAACGAAACAAAACCCAGCAGGATGGCCATTGTTACGCTCAAAGTTCGGCTATTGCGCATCAATTTGCTTCTCGTGAGTAAACTGTTTCATCTTCACTATGATTGTGCTGATATAGGCGTTTTTTTCTTGAATTGATTTAGCATTCGCCAAGCTGTTATCCAGTTTGCTATAAACGTCTTCGATACGCGAAGATAAGTCACTCGTCACTAACGTTTGGTTAGTTGAGGTTTCGTGCACAACCGCATTGATCAATGCCAACTTCAATGTGCTGGTATTAATGCTCTCAAACGCTTCGTTGAGGTGTTTTGACAACGCAAATGACTTCTTAATTATTGCTTGGTTTTTATTAATATGATCTTGCGCTTTAGTACTATAAGCAGTGAGTTTTTCAACTGCATCTTTGATCACTAACGTACTTTGCTGAGTTTGCATTGATAACTTACGCACTTCACTTGCGACCACAGAGAAACCTTTACCATGCTCACCTGCGCGCGCCGCTTCGATCGATGCATTCAAAGCCAATAATGAGGTTTGATTGGAAACCTGATTGATGGTGTCTAGAACAAGATTGATATTGCTTGAACATGCAAACAGTTTGCTAAAAATCTGTGCCGAGTCCTCAATAGAGTTAAAAACCTGCATCGCTATTTGGCTATCGTATTCCATTAAACGGCGACCGTTTTTTAAGTCTTTAAGCACCTGTTCCGTAGCATCATTTGCCACTGAAGCTTCTTGACTCACGCTGAGAGAAGTTGATGACAACTCAACCGTCGATGCTGAAATTTGTTCTAGATCGAGAAAGCATTGTTCCGTTTCTTGAACATTTTTATTTAAGCTTTGATAAGACGATTGGTAAGACGAATGTAATTCATTGAGAAAATTCCCTAGATCCGAATTTACTTCTGTTAATTTTAGTCGAGCACGAATAAGCAATACGGAGGTGACCACTGTCATCGAGGTGAATATTGCCACAAGAGCGCTGGCAGTGTGACGATCAAGCTCAAGACCAATGGAATACATTGATGGCGTGACGATAGAGATTAAAACAGTTAACACAGAGAGGAGTTTGAGGTTCATTTTTATATAGCCTAATCGTTATACTCAATACAAATACGGCAATCCTTCCATCTGCAAATAGAACAACATTGTTCTCACTCGTTGCTCCTATCAACGAACGTTTTGTATTTTTTTTAAGCAGCAATATCGACATTCAGCAAGGCTTTTGTAGGAAAAATCCTAATGTCCTTACCTAGCTAACATTGCCAATCAAGAATAAAAAACGCACAACACACAACAACAACCGCCATATGCCGCTACGAATATCCAACAAACCAACCACATGAACACCCACAAATCCTTTAAAATTCGTGAGACTGTGCCGACTTTTCCTGATTTATACAAAATACCCCATCACCATACCGTTCTGGTTAACGTTGTTCTTTTTTGACTTTTTATCGTTTCGATTAATTGTAATTGTTATCCACAATTGCAGATTTTATAACCCTCATTAAGAAGCCTCAAATAAACGCAATCAAACTCCGTTGCGGCAATCACTCATTCAATGGCAAAAAATGAACAAAAAAAAGCCACCTCGCTGGTGGCTAATCTCAAATCTAGTCTTTTTCTTTTCCGTAAACTCTCACGCCACCAGTGGAGCGCTCCGAATTACCGTACACATCGATGCTTTTCACGCAACGACGGTAACCGAAATAGCGCCAATCGCTTTTTTCATCTTCTTTAAAATCACGGTAGAAGTTGATGGTTTTGCTTTCACCATTTTGAAATTTCACCACCGCTTTACGCAAGTTGATATCACGCTCGGCCTTAATTTGGATTGCGTTAGTGCGGCGACAAATCACCATTGGGATTTTAGCTGCACTTTTGCCATGCTCTAATAAGATAGTACGGCCTAGCGTAAACTTATCGTCCGCTTGCGCTTGAGTGGTAAATAACGAGGCCGCCATAAGCGAACCAATTAGAATGGATTTAATTTTCATGAATTGTACGTTAGTGAACAAAGTGCGCGCATTCTATGGATTTCTGGGATTGAGTGTTAATAGTATTTTTACCCAAAGGCAAAATATCACCTGCCGCTGACCTAACGCTTACAATAAATCAGTATGACTATTTTTTTACGTTTAGTTTTACCAATCACAGCATCGTTACGATGAGATCCTCTAAAATCAACATTGTGATATGACGTCTCTGCATAATCACTGATTTTTATCTAAATTATCAAGGAACAACCATGAACAAAGCTCTCATTGTACTCATTGCGATACTGAATTTGGCAAGTGCCGGCGCCCTTGCGTCTCCCCGAGCGGAACAAGGCTGGCAATGGATTGAGCAAGGAGCGCTGGTTGTTGATGTACGAACACCACAGGAATTTCAAGCTGGCCACCTAGACGACGCTATCAACTTCCCTCTTTCCGATCTCGCACAACACTTTGCTAATATCGATAAACAGCAAGCCATCGTGGTGTATTGTCGAAGTGGCGCACGATCAGGCCGAGCGTATGACTATTTGATCTCTCAAGGCTTTACTCAAGTACACAATGCCGGTGGCTTTGAGGAGATGCAGCAAAGCCGTTAAAACACAGTCGTTGAAGCTAAGTGGTTAAAGCTAAGTAGTTAAAAAGTGACACGACATTCGAAATTTTTCTCCAACTTCAAAGGTCATCTTCTGGCCTATTGAATTTGGAGTAAAGTAATGCAAGAACAAACAATTGCAGTTAAACATAATAGTATTAACGGAAATGTCGGCTATACACTCGGTGTGATTGGGGTTGTTTTAGTGCTGGTGTGGATTGGCGTTTATAAATTTACACCAACAGAAGCGGCACTGATCAAACCGTTAGTGGAGAATCACCCTTTAATGGGCTGGATGTACTCCATTTTGTCAGTACAAATGGTCTCTAACCTTATCGGTGCAACTGAAATCATTGTCGCGGCTGGCTTGTTAATTGGTTTGTCTAAACCAAAAATAGCCTTCTATTCTGGTATCGCGGCATCGATCATTTTCCTTGCTACGCTAAGCTTTTTGATCACCACGCCCAATACTTGGAAAGTGTCTGACGGCATACTCGTTAGCAACTTTTTCTTGGTCAAAGACATTCTCTTTTTGGCCATCGCAATCAGTGTTGTCGAGCGTAACCGCGAGCATTAAACAAACAGCCTTTAAAAGAACTCGCAATAGCATAAAGGGCGGATAAACCGCCCTTTGTATTTCTTGCTCTGAAAACTCAATTTATGCTGCTCTGAAAGGTTAACAATGAGTGCTAAGACGGCGAGTTGTAACACGCAGTTCAGTGTCCACTTCATCTTACTGCCACTTATCAATCACCAATGACGCGATCAAATCTCCCTCAACATTAACCACCGTTCTAAATGGTGACTTGCTGGTTCAACCAAAATGACTTCATGCTCACGACGTCGCGCAAAACTACGACCTAAGCGAGTGACGAGTTCAAGACCTGCGGCACCGCCGCCAACGACAACGATTCTAGACATCGTGCTCTCCAATTGTGCTTACAGCACTAGGTTCACCCTAGATAACGTGAAAATACTGTTGTGACATGGAGCACGCAAAACGCACACATCAACTGATGGCGCACACTATATTGCCTGATGTTTTTTTTATAATCCGAGTAAGTCACAAATGACTATTACCTATTTGTAGTAATAATTTCAATCTTCGAGATAATTTCAACTTGAATCTCCAGCACACTAAACAAACCTCAACTAAACTTGAAAGCAAAATAAAGAGCCACGTGCAATCAATAGGTTGCGCTATTGCTCCCCTAAATCGTAACCCTCGGTTTAGGTTAACTCTGCGGAAGACTCGTTACGCCTCATTTTAAGCACTACAACCGACAAAAATGGAATTTATAGTTGTGTATTAATCAGTTGTAGAGCGATGAAAGAGGCGTAAATTGGATTCATCAGATGAATTAAATAACGCAAAGGAATTCACGATGAGCGAAACACAACAAGCTAACTCTCAAATGACAGCTCAGACACTACTATCAAAAGGCTGGAAATGGTTTGCTATTGTCGGAGTGCTAGTCTCACTGGCAGGTATCGCAGCAATAAGCCTACCTGTTGCAGCAGGTATAACTATCACGACCATTGTCGGTGGCATCTTCCTATTCAGCGGTTTAGTACAGGCATACCACACCTTTAGTATTCAAGGATGGAAAGACAAAACTTGGTATGTTCTCAGTGCACTTTTGTACATTATCGGTGGTTTATTTATTCTATTCCAACCTCTCGCTGGGCTAGTAACAATGACCATGCTGATGGTGGTTGTGATGATGTTCAATGGGGCAACTCGAATGATCTTCGGTTTTCGAAACCGCTCATTACCTGGTAGTAGCTGGATCATTTTAAGTGGCCTCATCTCACTATTGATTGGCGGTTACTTCTTCTCTATGCTCAGCGATCCTGCATTCTCGCTCTCACTTCTGGGTATTTTTGTCGGTATTTCACTCATTTTTGAAGGCGTGAGCTTCATATTCCTCGGTTTACAAATGCGTAAAGCAGCGAACTTAGTTAAATAACACGATTAGGTTATACAGCAATCAATGACGTAATGATTGAATAGGCTGCTAAGTATTACGATAAATACCTTTTCATTCATCCAATGACTCACTAGCCACAAAGTCTCACTTTGTGGCTTTTTAGCATTGTCACTTTTGAACCTTGAACCTTGAACCTTGAACAAGATTGTCGGAATAGAATAAGGCAGTCGAAATAGAGCAAAGTGATCGAAATAGACTGAGCAGCGTATGCGACTGCATGGTTAACATTTTAGGCTTCATGGGTCTTATCCCATTTGTATCTATACCCATCATGATCTGGATTCTTCAGGATCAGGGTTCCCTGTCTGGGTATGACATCACAAACACCAAGACCCATCTGCTCTACCTGTTCACTCTATACAGTGGCGGTATTGCATTGTTCATGGCAGGAGCGATTTGGGGTCGTACCGTTAATACTAACCCGACAAAAGCGCTACCATTGGTTGCTTCTAACATTATTGCTCTGTTTGTCATCGCACTGGGTTTACTGTTGGTAGACTCGATTTGGTTTGTCATTGTGGGCTTGATGCTTGCGCATGGTTTAAATTGGGTTTTCGAACCTCGCCAATTGCATCCTAACGCCGAAAGGCATTATGTATCATTAAGATCGGTCTTAACGTCGATCGTGACACTTTGCCATGTGTGGATTTATTGTCTTTTCTAATGGATGGGAGTGATAGATATGATGACGCGATTGAATACAGACAGTAAACCGATTATTTTTTATGACGGCTCCTGCCTCCTATGTGTGAAAGAAATGACGAGTTTAAAGCAACAACTCAATGACAATGTCATCTTCATCAATATTCTCAACGCAATAAAAATGGAGGATCACCCCTCTATAAGGCTAGAAAACAGCTTGAAAATACTCCACGTGATAGATCATACCGGTAAGCTTAGGCTTGGAGTGGATGCCAATGTCTATTTGTGGGAATTTGCAGGTCAAAAACCATTACTCCGCCTGTTAAGATGGCCGATTTTTCGCACCATCGCCAACGCAGGATACTGGTGCTTTGCACGATATCGTTACCCACTCTCGCGAATAATCACCGGTCGAGCGCGCTGCAAACAATGTGAGCTATAGAGCAAAGAGAGAGTTCGTTGTAGTGTCTAGCCAGCCTAAAAGAGAGCGTATGTACGGCAGACATACGCTCCACAAAGCCTTTCAAATGCTATAAGTCCATTGCCCAATTAACGGTTTCCTGGCTCACGCATTCTAAACTCATAACGGACATTAAGGATCGGTTGGTAAACAATCTGTCCATCGCCTTGTAAGTATTCATCAACCGTGACACTTGAATTGGTAATCTCAAACGATTGGCGATCGACATAGTCAAACACGCTGGCAAACTCTTTATATAACTCTGGGGAAGATTTACGGTTATAGTCTTGGATCATCATACGCCCTACATCATAGGCGGCTTGCTTGCTGACTACCACGTCACCTTGGATACTTTTAACTTTACTTTCCCAATGATATCCCCCAGCAAAAACGGTGGAAGATGCGAATACAGTGACGATTAAACTTGTTAGGGTAATGAATCGGTTCATGCTGTGCTCCTTGGTTATCTCTACATCTATCGTTCTACGACTCAATGAACGAGGTAGTCATAAAGACCAAGGCAAGCGTAATGCTATTTCAATTAATATTTTTTATTTATTCCACGGATATAGGGAAATTATTGAGGTTCAGATTTTGCTTGAAATAAAAACACAGATGAATCCATTAGTTATGACTCAGTGCATAAAAAATTAAAAACAAACGCCCCTTTTGATATGGCATTTGGATATTAAAACGCACTGAATATTACTCATAATTATATAAAATAGTGCAATAGATGACCGTTTATCTAAATCAGTATTCATACCATTTTCGAATACAATCGATTATCTATCGTTATTGTAATAGCGTTATATTTCAAGAGCACAATCAGAAAACTTAAGCTGCTTATAATAAAATTTTCTGTCGTGGTCGCTAATCTCTCTTAACACTCGGCAAGGATTACCAACAGCAACAACGTTAGCGGGAACATCTTTCGTCACAACGCTGCCTGCACCAATAACGCTATTTTCACCAATGCTGACACCCGGTAGAACGACCACATTAGCGCCGATCCATACGTTGTCTCCGATGAAAATGGGGACATTAAATTGGGCGATGTGCTTTCTGATTGTGGGATCAATGGGGTGACCGGCCGTTGTTAAAGTCACATTGGGACCAATCATGACGTGGTGTCCAATCGTAATGAT
>NZ_AFWF01000111.1 GCF_000222605.1 Vibrio ichthyoenteri ATCC 700023
GACGCTCGGCGCTATTGGTGATACGCCAGAAGATACGCTTCGAACCTTAACCGCCAGCTTAACTCAAGGCCAAGAAGATAAGCAAAAAATGGCGCTCGAGCTTGCACGCACGCAATCCGAGCTGGAAGCGCAAAAAAACGAAAGCTCTGCGCAAATTGAAGCGATGGGCAATCGCTTTAATCAGCAGCTTGAGCAGATAGAGAAAAAACTCTCGAGTAATTTGTCTGAGCTCAAAAACCGTCAGAACGATATCGCTATCGAGGTGCCAGAGTTTGAGCTAGAGCAGCTCGGCATTGACTCTGGACGAGAAGATGGCGTGGATGAGTGGTCGCAACCGGCCACGACGCCAACGTCTTCCGAGCTTATCTGGACCGAACCGATGGACGCCAAAAAAGATAAAGATGGCCAATGGATAACGCCTTTAATGCAAGGCGCCGCGGCGCTGCAAGAGAGAGTGTCAGCAATGGGCGAACCATTTGATGCCAGCAGCCCTCAAAGCACGCCTGTCTATACCTTACATCGCGGAGCGGTGCTCAGTGACGCCACCTCTTTAACGGCGCTGATGGGGCGTATTCCTGTTAATGGCCAAGTCACCAGTCCTTATCCTTTTTCCATGGTGATTGGAGCAAAAAACCTATTGGCCAATGGCTTTACCTTGCCAGAGGTACAAGGGGCGATTGTGACCGGCACCGTGACGGGGGATTGGAGCTTGAAGTGTGTGCGCGGCGCGGTGGAATCAATAGATTTTATTCGCACTGACGGCACGATTTTGTCTTACCCGGAAGTGCAGGGAGCCATTAGCTCAGATTTTGATGGGAGCAGTGTACAAACCCAAGATTTGGGTTATCTGGCTGACCCAAATGGAAATCCGTGTCTGACCGGTATTCGCATCTCAAATGCGCCGCAATACCTCACCACCAAGGGATTGCTTGATGCGGCCACTGCCGCGGCGAAAGCTGCTGCCACCGCGCAGCAAACCATTTCGGTGGATGGTGGGACGAGCACCTCTGCGCTCACCGGCAGTGCGATGAAAAATGCCGCCGGTGAATCTGCCGCCGCTCTGACAGGCACCGTCTCTGACTTTATTCAATCTCGCATGGGCTCAAGCTTTGACATCATCTATGTCGAGCCAGGCGTAAAAGCGGCGATTCATCTTCGTCAACCCATCACGCTCTCGGTGCCAGAAGTACCTTATCGCGTGCGTTACCAAACTTCCACACAAGGGGCTTCTTATGCGCTGCCGTAATTTTTTGTTATTAACGCTACTGAGCGTAGGTGCGGGGTTAACTGGTTGTTCAACCTCGCAAGAGGCGGTACTGCCACAACCTGACACCAATGTTGAACAAGTTTGGCAAGAGACCATGCAAGGTGAGGCGAGTGAGGTCAGGCGTGGGGCGCGCTTAAAAGGCCCTTAACCCCACAAACTCTAGCGGCTCGCCAAAGCGATTACACCCGAGATAGCTGGCGTGAAACCATTAACCTGTTTCCGCGTCTGCCCAATCCTGATGTGGTGATGTACGTCTTACCTCATCGCGTAGGCAATCTTCCGGTGCCCGGGTATAGCACGGTTTTTCCTTTGTATGAGCGCGTGCATTACGCAACGCCTGCCCAGGCGCCGGCCACTCTTCCAAGGGAGGCTTGGTGATGCTTGAGCGCATGAAAAACAAAGTCACTTCTTTTTTTAATGAAGGGGTGGAGCATGGCGTTGAACCACTGAGCTACAGTGTGCCGCCCTCTTTTGCTTCGCAATTGCCGTGGATAGAAGTGGGTGAGCAAGGGCTGGTGCAGCTCGAAGATGCGCGCTCTTTAGGTTTGTTCTTTACCATTACACCGCTTCCAACCGAGGATAAAACCCAATCACAGCTCAATGCGGTGGTGCGTCATGTGGCGCACACACTCACGACCTTATGTGACGATGAAAACCCATGGATAGTGCAGCTTTTTGCCCGTGATATTGACCGCTTTGGTGAGGTGCATGAGCGCCTTTTGCAACAGGCAAGGGTGAAAGACGCCTTTACCCAAGCGGTTTTGGAAGAAGACCAGCGCCACTTTGACATCATTGGTCGTGAGCAGGGGATTTTTGCGGTCAACAGCCGACCTTGGCGCGCGCGTGAGCGTCAGGTGCGATTGGCTATCTATCGCTGGATGCCCGAAAAAAGCACAGCGGCTGAGCTGGATAAAAACCGCTCACAACTAAAAAGCTTGCGCCGACGCTTGCTAAGCCCTAATGCGTTGCTAGACCAAGGAATAGGCATTAGTGCTTGCTCAGGACAGGCGGCGTTTGAATGGCTTAGCCCGTTTTTCAATCCATCCGGAATTCGAGGAGAGACGCTGCGTTATCGTCCTTCGCGCTCAATGATAGACCAAGATTTCTCTGAGCGTTTGCTTCGTAGCGGAGTTCGCTCTGATGCAGAAAATGGGATTTGGTGGTTTGATGGCGATAAGCCGGTTGCCAATCGCGTCATGGAGCTCGATACTTGGGATAACGACGCCTTTTTAGCGGGCGCTATCTTTGGTGAAGTGGTGCCAGATGAAGGCGAAGCGCCTCGTCCGCAAAGTGTGGTCTTTGATGACCTACCACCAGGCACCATGATGGCCATGACCTTGCTGCCTCAAACCAAATCGAAAGCGCGCGAGCGC
>NZ_AFWF01000110.1 GCF_000222605.1 Vibrio ichthyoenteri ATCC 700023
AACGCTCGGCGCTATTGGTGATACGCCAGAAGATACGCTTCGCACCTTAACCGCCAGTTTAACTCAAGGCCAAGAAGATAAACAAAAAATGGCGCTAGAGCTTGCACGCACGCAATCCGAGCTGGAAGCGCAAAAAAACGAAAGCTCTGCACAAATTGAAGCGATGAGCAATCGCTTTAATCAGCAGCTTGAGCAGATAGAGAAAAAACTCTCGAGTAATTTGTCTGAGCTCAAAAACCGTCAGAACGATATCGCTATCGAGGTGCCAGAGTTTGAGCTAGAGCAGCTCGGCATTGCCTCTGGACGAGAAAATGGCGTGGATGAATGGTCCCCACCGGCCACAACGACTACGTCCTCCGAGCTTATCTGGACCGAACCGATGGACGCCAAAAAAGATGAAGTTGGCCAATGGATAACGCCTTTAATGCAAGGCGCCGCGGCGCTGCAAGAGAGAGTGTCAGCAATGGGCGAACCATTTGATGCCAGCAGCCCTCAAAGTACGCCTGTCTATACCTTACATCGTGGGGCGATGCTTGGTGACGCCACCTCTTTAACGGCGCTGATGGGGCGAATTCCTGTTAATGGCCAAGTGACCAGTCCTTATCCTTTTTCCATGGTAATTGGAGCAAAAAACCTATTGGCGAATGGCTTTACCTTGCCAGAGGTACAAGGGGCGATTGTGACCGGCACCGTGACGGGGGATTGGAGCTTGAAGTGTGTGCGCGGCGCGGTGGAATCAATAGATTTTATTCGCACTGACGGCACGATTTTGTCTTACCCAGAAGTGCAGGGAGCCATTAGCTCAGATTTTGATGGGAGCAGTGTACAAACCCAAGATTTGGGTTATCTGGCTGACCCAAATGGCAATCCGTGTCTGACCGGCATTCGCATCTCAAATGCGCCGCAATACCTCACCACCAAGGGATTGCTTGATGCGGCCACTGCCGCGGCGAAAGCTGCTGCCACCGCGCAGCAAACCATTTCCGTGGATGGTGGGACAAGCACCTCTGCGCTCACCGGCAGTGCGATGAAAAATGCCGCCGGTGAATCTGCTGCCGCTTTGACAGGCACCGTCTCTGACTTTATTCAATCTCGCATGGGCTCAAGCTTTGACATCATCTACGTCGAGCCAGGCGTAAAAGCGGCGATTCATCTTCGTCAACCCATCACGCTCTCGGTGCCAGAAGTACCTTATCGCGTGCGTTACCAAACTTCCACACAAGGGGCTTCTTATGCGCTGCCGTAATTTTTTGTTATTAACGCTACTGAGCGTAGGTGCGGGGTTAACGGGTTGTTCAACCTCGCAAGAGGCGGTACTGCCACAACCTGACACCAATGTTGAACAAGTTTGGCACGAGACCATGCAAGGTGAGGCGAGTGAGGTCAAGGCGTGGGGCGCGCTTAAAAGGCCATTAACCCCACAAACACTAGCGGCTCGCCAAAGCGATTACACCCGAGATAGCTGGCGTGAAACCATTAACCTGTTTCCGCGTCTGCCCAATCCTGATGTGGTGATGTACGTCTTACCTCATCGCGTGGGCAATCTTCCGGTGCCCGGGTATAGCACGGTTTTTCCTTTGTATGAGCGCATGCATTACGCAACGCCTGCCCAGGCGCCGGCCACTCTTCCAAGGGAGGCTTGGTGATGCTTGAGCGCATGAAAAACAAAGTCACTTCTTTTTTTAATGAAGGGTTGGAGCATGGCGTTGAACCACTGAGCTACAGTGTGCCGCCCTCTTTTGCTTCGCAATTGCCGTGGATAGAAGTGGGTGAGCAAGGGCTGGTGCAGCTCGAAGATGCGCGCTCTTTAGGTTTGTTCTTTACCATTACGCCACTGCCAACCGAGGATAAAACCCAATCACAGCTCAATGCGGTGGTGCGTCATGTGGCGCACACACTCACGACTTTGTGTGACGATGAAAACCCATGGATAGTGCAGCTTTTTGCCCGAGACATTGACCGCTTTGGTGAGGTGCATGAACGCCTTTTGCAACAGGCAAGGGTGAAAGACGCCTTTACCCAAGTGGTATTGGAAGAAGACCAGCGCCACTTTGACATCATTGGTCGTGAGCAGGGGATTTTTGCGGTCAACAGCCGACCTTGGCGCGCGCGTGAGCGTCAGGTGCGATTGGCTATCTATCGCTGGATGCCCGAAAAAAGCACAGCGGCTGAGCTGGATAAAAACCGCTCACAACTAAAAAGCTTGCGCCGCCGCTTGCTAAGCCCTAATGCGTTGCTAGACCAAGGAATAGGCATTAGTGCTTGCTCAGGACAGGCGGCGTTTGAGTGGCTTAGCCCGTTTTTCAATCCATCGGGAATTCGAGGAGAGACGCTGCGTTATCGTCCTTCGCGCTCAATGATAGACCAAGATTTCTCTGAGCGTTTGCTTCGTAGCGGGGTTCGCTCTGATGCAGAAAATGGGATTTGGTGGTTTGATGGCGATAAGCCGGTTGCCAATCGCGTCATGGAGCTCGATACCTGGGATAACGACGCCTTTTTAGCGGGCGCTATCTTTGGTGAAGTGGTGCCAGATGAAGGCGAAGCGCCTCGTCCGCAAAGTGTGGTCTTTGATGACCTACCACCAGGCACCATGATGGCCATGACCTTGCTGCCTCAAACTAAATCGAAAGCGCGTGAGCGT
>NZ_AFWF01000109.1 GCF_000222605.1 Vibrio ichthyoenteri ATCC 700023
GCCATTGATGAACTAGAGGTTTCAACCACCACAGATTCTGCAGCTGCGTCCCCCTCTTTTTGCGCCGTTTTTGCTTGGGATGCCATGTAGACAAGCCCAGCCATGACCGCGGCCGCCAAAGCGGAATAAGCGATAAAAGAATTACGTTTAACCACGATGCCCCTCCACAGGAAGTAAGTGCTGGCGAAGCGGGCCGGGGGTGACTACGAACGCTGTCGAGCGGTCACTCTCACTGCCGGCTGCATTTATCTCTGGGTAAACAAAGCTCACCATGCAAGAGCGAGTCAGACACGCACCGCCCAATGCCACCT
>NZ_AFWF01000108.1 GCF_000222605.1 Vibrio ichthyoenteri ATCC 700023
TTCTAAAAAGGTTGCTTCGGTAGCGGTTTAGTTTCGATGACAAAAAAGAGCGCTTAAGCGCTCTTTTTCATTCTCACAAAGTCGCTAAGACGCTGGCTTCGCTTTTACCGCTGAGCGTTTACCCAACATGTAGCCAATACCCAGAGGAGCAAAGAAGATGACCACAATAAACAACACAAAATAGAGAATGGTGCTTTTCACCAATTCGATAAGTTTGTCCATTGCAAGGTTCACCACTTCTTGAGAAACATGATCCAAATCTTGAGCAAATTTTTCTCGCTCATGACTAATAATCAATGCCACTTCTTGTCGCTCTCTCGCCACCATGGTCTCCAACGCCTGACGCTCAACACTCAGCTGCGCTAAACGCGCCTCGGTTTTCTGGTCAATATCTTCCACCAGTGGTTGCAACTGCATCGCCATCTGCTCTGCGAGATTGCTCATGTACTCTGGATTGTTTTTAATAAAATCATTTAACGCATCTGATGTTACCTTCAAGCTGTCTAATGCTTGATTCACCTGCTCAATACTTGCTGAGCTATTCAGCGCCAGTAATTGCGCTTTCCAAGTCATGATTTTTGGGGTTTGGGTTGAAACGAGTGCCAATCGATCTGAAACATCACCAATCGCTTCAGGCATGGTGCCTAAGGTCGTCACAGCATCTTCTTCAGCAATATTGCTCGCTTCTAGCCATGCTCTGTATGCAGGAGTGCGGATAAAACTCAGATCGGCAAACGGATAGGTCGAGACAAACTGAGCAACAAACTGCTTCAATTGCTCATAAACCGCCGGTTTAAGGAGAGCACTCGCCAACTTATCAATCTCTTGGGCAAGGTGAGCGGACACTTGTTTTGCTTCATCGCCAATAAAGAGCGTTGTGCCCTCTCCTTGGGTATAAAACTGATTCATTTGATGAACAAAAACCCAAGTATCGATTAAGCCAGCCATCGGTGACACTTGATAAGCCGCTGACTGCAAACCTTCTTCCGCATTGATTTTCCACAGCAGGATATAAGATTGGTGTATTTGGTCCTTCGCGTCATATTGTTGCTGTAAGACATCGGCAGCCTGCTCAACTTGAGCAAAAAATTGCTGTGCGTATTCACGCGTCATGATGCGCATGTTCAGCTCTTGCTGAGTCAACGGCACAGTCTGGCTGTCAATTTTGACTTCCAATAGTGAACAACCGGACAGCATGACTGTGATGGAAAACAATACGACGGAGAAACATCGACGGATAGACATATTGGCACCTAAAAGCTTTGGCTCGACATAAATGGCTTTTAAAACAAAGCCTATTTGTACATTAATTTACCTAAGTTTAGGTCAGAGTATGTTTAAACCGCTGATTGTTTTATCAGTGAATGAGATCGCCAGTGGCTATATTTTAATCTTGCTAAACGCTTCACGCTGATTGAGCAAGAAATTCCCGAGCTTCTGCGATCGCTTTACTTAAGTGGGTATCAAGCACCATTAATAGTTTAGGGACTTGCGGGCTGTCATTTTGCAGTGCTTCCTCTACTTTTCCAGCGATGTCACGCAAACGATCTGCGCCTAGATTTCCGCCAACCCCTTTCAAGCTATGTGCTTTGCGAATCGCTTCATCTGGAGCATCATTTAATAAGCGGGAAATCGCTGCCACATCATTTTGGTGATCATCAATAAACACCTCGAGCAACATGCACAAAGACTCGCGGTCATCTCCTAACGAATCAAGCATCAATGGGAAGTTTATTTCTTGCTCGACCAATGATGGTTCGCTGGCCAGAGTCTCTGCTACGATCGGAGCTTGAATCTCCTCACTGTGGCTACTAGGTGTCGCAGAGACGTTTTCAGTAACAATCTGGCTGGCGTCACCGCTGGTTTCAACTTGAGGCTGTGTAGCAGTTGTCTGCTTAGCCGAAGATGAAAGCCTTGTGGTCAGCAAAACGCCGCTACGATACCAAAGTACCATTAACAGCAACATCGCGCCGCCACTAAATAACGCGCCAACAAGCAGATGCTGAGCGAGCAATCGATGATATTGCTCACCGATAGCGGTCACTTCAGCGTGGACGGAATGACTCACTAATTGAGCGACTAAATAGGAACCTTGCGCATAACTGCCCATCACTTGCGAGGTATTTGCCAATACCACCTGCAGTTGCTGCTTATCGGTATCAGCAAGCGAAAGCGACTGGGTGTATAAGTTATCGAGATCCCGATACGCCACCGACGCTTGGGATTTAGAAGAGAATAATGCTTCAAAGACATAGGCGCTCAAACGGTAGTAATAAACCACGATGTCAGGTTGATCGACATAAGCAAGGCGCTTTTCTTGAATTTGACCAATAAGCGCGACTAACGCTAATTCAGTATCCACAAAGGCTCGACTTTGTTCGACAAACCATTCAGTGGTAAATAACAATTGTTGAATGTCAGGAGAGAACCAATCGGTGTCGGCACCTTGAACCAATTCATCATGCAGAGCTTCAATGTTTTCAAGATTACTGACTTGCTGATCGACGAGATTGACACGATAAGGCGCATCGAAGAACAGCCGACTACGGAACTCTTCTATGCTGTCGCCAAGTAGCTCAATCTTTAGCATCTTAGCTTCTGTTTTATGGTAGTTCACCACCATAGCAGAAAGAACCAACGCCCATATTAGGATCAATCCCCAGCCAAGCATTAATTGTCTTTTTTGCATGTCCGTCCACACATGGTTTATTCCCTAAAATACAAGAATATACACAAAGTGGCACTTATGCAGTGTTATGAACAATAAAATGTCGCCAAGCTCAGATTATGACTATGTAATGTAACAGATCCTTTAACGGGCAATAAAAAGCCCCGCACAATTGGCGAGGCTACAGAACGAGTTGCGAAACAGAATTAACGACCGCGCGTTAACTGATCGCGTAGATTCGGCGGAGTACCTTTAATTGTCAGGGTATCGGTTTCTGGATCATAAAATACACGTTCGTCCAACAGCATGCTATCAAAGCTCATGTTAAGACCCCCACCCGCACCGACGTACTTAGTTAGCTTACGAACGGTTGAACGATCAGCGGGGAAACTTTCTTCCAATTGATAACCGTGATCTTGCGTAAATTGCAAGAAGCTCGAACCATCTTCAGCTGGTGGTAGCTCACCAGAAAGCTCTTTGATCTGAACTTCATCACCGGATTTAAGTTGGCCACTACAATAGTCAAAGACTTGTTTCTTGTAGCTGTTTGTATCCGATTTTTCTAACTTTGAGTCAGTACAAAAATCTTCCACTGCTTGCATCAACACTTGGTTTTGTTGCTTGGTGTCTAGCCCGATATCCGCTTGTAGAAAATCGAGGAAAAAATCAGCAACCTTTCGACCAACACGGCCTTTAATGTAAGTTAGGTAACGATTTGAGTCTTTATCCGTTTCAAAACTTGAAAGATCGATGCGCGCTGCAATATCCATTTTGCTCAGGTCAAGATAGTCTGTCGCGCTAATATCTAGCCCTTCAGTCACTTTTAAACTGTGGTTTGATGGAATGATGCCAACAAATAAATAATCCGTCGCCAATGACTGATATTCCGCAAACACTAAGATACCTTCATCTGCAAATGGGTATTTAGACAGTTCATCTTTTAGGCGATTTGCGCTAACTTGTGAGAAATCATAAAAATTTCTCTCTTGTTTACGAAGTTCCTGCAACCAGACTTGAAATTCGCTGTCTGATTTAAATGAACCGAAACCTTTACCAGCTTTTGAGTTAAAGACACGATGTAACTCAGCAACAAGGTTTTCACTAGAGGAATCGTTAGCCAGCGCTTCTGCGCGAAAGTTAACCACTAGTTCTTCGGATTCGTTTTTTTGCAGTTGATGTAGGATAACGTTTGAAAGATAGAGGCTCATGATGAAATTTATCGTCGTTCTAGGATTCAGTTGCTCGGCATTGTAGGTTATCATAAGCCGCTTTACTATTCTTCATTAGAGTCTTTATGCCGATTACATCTAAATACAGCGACGAAAAATTTGAAAACATTCTGACCGAAGTTGCAGCAGTGCTTGCTAAGCACGGTGCAGGTCCGGATTTATCATTAATGATCGCTGGTAACATTGCAACGAACGTAATCAATGAACGTGTTGGCCAAGGTCAACGCAAAGCAATTGCTGAAAAATTTGCTCAAGCCTTGCTGTCTTCAATCGACGACAAAGCACATTAATTAGAACCGGAATTTAGAACAGTCAATGGTAGATAACGGAAATACATACGGAGAGCGCGTTTCGCGTTTGGTCGGTTGGGGCCATTGGTTTGCGTTTTTCAATATTATCGCAGCCATGCTTATCGGTACCCGATACATCACTCAATCTCCGTGGCCTGAGACGCTTCTCGGCCAGTTTTACCTCGCCGTATCCTGGGTTGGTCATTTTGGCTTCCTCGTTTTCGCGCTGTATCTACTGGTTCTATTTCCGCTGACGTTCATCATTCCGTCACGTAAGCTCTTCCGCTTAGTGTCGGTCTGCTTGGTGACCATAGGCTTGACGCTGCTGCTTGTCGACACGCAAGCCTATCAAACCATCAATCTTCACCTTACTCCAGTAGTATGGGAAGTCCTCTTTTCTGAAAATAGTGGAACCGTCAGTGCTGATTTGCAGCATTTATTTGTGGTTTTACCGCTGATTTTCTTAGTAGAGTTGGCCTTATCTGAATGGGTATGGCGTAAACAACGTAAACTGTCGCACAAACATGTTGGTCGACCGATTACTGCGTTGTTTTTCCTCTGCTTTACGTCCAGCCACCTCATTTATTCTTGGGCGGATGCGCACTTCTACACGCCAATCACCTCTCAACAGGCCAATTTCCCGTTGTCATACCCTATGACGGCGAAATCTTTCATGGAAAAACATGGCCTACTTGATCGAGAAGAATACCTTAAGAGACGCGCCGAAAGTCTAGGCGAGTCGGAATTAGTCCGCTATCCATTAGAACAGATTGAGTTCAGCCGACGTGCAAACCCTCTCAACGTTCTCGTTGTCAGTGTTAACAATTTACGTGCTGATGCGCTCAATGCGGCAACGATGCCGAGCACTTTCCAGTTCTCTCTGGACAACTTGAGCTTTAATAATCACTTCAGCTCAAGCAACGATAGCAATGGTGTGTTTGGCTTGCTTTATGGCCTACCGACCAGCTACGCAAGTAGCATCAAAGAACAAAACTCTCTGCCTATCGTTTTAGCGACGTTGCAAGATCAAGATTATCAGTTTGGCCTATTTAGCGGAGATAACTTCGAAGATCCACTCTACCGCGATATCGTATTTAACGGTTTAGAGTTGCAATCGATTGAAATCGCAAAAACAAAATCTTCTGATAAGCTGGCCATTAACGCGTGGGCTGACTGGGTTAAAGGCCAAGACGATCAACCTTGGTTTAGCTTTATCGAGTTAACCACACTGGATAACTTTAACGATTATTCGCACACTGCTGGTAACTCTATTGAATCACTGAGTGCCAACTATACTCAGTCGGTCAAAATCGCCGATAATGAGCTTGCAGAACTGTATGCCAAAATAGACGAACTCGATTTGTCAGACTCTACCGTGATTATCTTGACTTCAAATCATGGTACAGAGTTCAACGAAACCGGATCAAATAGCTGGGGTGCAGGCTCTAATTACAGCCAATATCAGCTTGAAGTACCAATGGTCATCCATTGGCCAGGTAAAGTCGCGGGTCAGTACAACCACCGTACCAGTCACCTAGATCTGTCGGTAACGTTACTGCAAGACTTACTTGGGGTATCGTCAAATCCATCGGATTACATCGGATTACAGTAGCGGTCGAAACCTCTTTGATGAGCGTTCTCGCAAATGGATTTTGGCTGGTGATCATCATGAACTTGCTTTGATCACCAACAGCAACACCACCGTGATCGATAAATTTGGCAACTACAAGCTATACGATGCCAATTACAATCGCCTACGGGACGAAAATCCAGCACTACCAGTGTTGATGCAAGGCTTAACTGAATTGCAGCGCTTTTACACAAAAAGCAAATAAATCAGTCTGTTATATTGACGCTTAACCATGAGTTGGTTACATTGATTGCATCGGACTGTAGCGCAGCTTGGTAGCGCACCGTCATGGGGTGTCGGGGGTCGGAGGTTCAAATCCTCTCAGTCCGACCATACACCTATAAAAAAGAGAGCTTCGGCTCTCTTTTTTGTTACCTGCACTTCCTCCACAACACCACCCTTTCGTTACTTAGCCCTACTTTCTGGGTGCGAATAAGCCAAGCTCATCTCCTTGTATAAACAATCAAGATGAGATTTCCCTTGCCACTGCCCACAAATGATCCGATACAACTTGCCTTAGTTTTTCCACAAAATCAGACATATAGACTACAAAACCAGCAACTGATAAAAAAAACCGTTAAATCGCTCAAAAACAAGGCAAACAATCAAATTAGGGGTTTACAAGGATCTCCGACCTATATAATATGCGCGTCAACGGAGAGATGGCTGAGTGGTTTAAAGCACCGGTCTTGAAAACCGGCGTGGGTTTATAGCCCACCTAGGGTTCAAATCCCTATCTCTCCGCCACATTTAGAAAAGGCCGCTAAGCAATTAGCGGCCTTTTTGCTATCTGACGAAATCCCCCTACCGCTTAGCCAACTTCACTCGTTCAAGTGTCGTTGTCACTAATAACTGCTATTTGTCGATAAGCGCATGGTCGGTTTATTCGATATCTTGCACCTTCATTACCAGTGCTTCCCAATTACGTTGATTTTCAATATCGTGCTCAAGGCCTTGCTCATCAGCAATTTTAAAACGCTTAACGGCCGCCGTTCGACTTGTTGCCTGATATAGCCAGTATGCTTCCGCTTTAAGTGCTTCATCAATCGGCTTATCGATCGACTCATAAACCATCTGCTTACAAGCATTGATGGATTCGGCTGGGAATTTAGAAATGCGTTGTGCAAGTGCGTCAACGTAAGGGCCAATCTCATCCGGCTCTAGTGCTTTGTTGATCGTTCCATATGCTTCCGCTTCATCTGCATCGAAATCACGCGCACTGAGAATAATCTCTAAAGCACGGCCAAGGCCGACCTGACGAGCCATACGCGAAGCACCACCGCCACAAGGTAAAATACCCATCCCTACTTCCATTTGCATGAATTTGTACTTTCCACGGGCGGCAAAACGCATATCACAAGCAAGAGCAAACTCATGACCACCTCCGCGAGCAAAGCCTTCAAGTTTAGCAATCGTTGCTTGTGGTAGTTTACTGATGCGCTCTAGTACCACTTGTAAGTCGAGAAGTTTTGCTTCTTCACGTGAGACCGCTTCAGTAGACATATCTTTCAGTAAGTTGGTGTCATAGTGGCATACCCAAATTTCTGGATTCGCCGACTGAAAAACCACAACTTTGATCGTTCGATCGCGTTCTAGTCGCAATGCCAAACCATTTAAATCAGACAGCATCTCCTGCCCTTGAACATTGACCGCACCAAAATCAAACGTTACGTAAAGGATTGCATCTTGCTCTTGTGCAGTAAACGTTGTGTAACCTTCATAAGCCATTTCAATTTCCTTTTTTGAAAAATTTGGAAATTACTGTTCTATCAGTAATGATGATTAACGATAGCTTTGGCTTGGGGGTGACACAATCTGGAAAAACAGGAAACTCAATCTATTAAATATTGATAGTATCGCAGCCAAATTTGGCCATATATAAACGCTGTCCACGATGCTGGCTTTAGATTGAAACTTGCGATAGATCATGAAGGCGGTATAAAACCCCAAATTTTGTGATACTTTTTTAAACTATGATTAAGTTTAAAAAAATTAACCACACAAACTAATATAGCGTGATGTCGTTCGAAAAAACCTCTCAAGCTCTATGGAAAAACCAGCACAATAAGTGATTGGCGTCACTTTATTTTTGGTTTACAAAAGTTTACCGCACTTGATGAAGTAGTACGAAAGAGTTAGTTTTACGTCATGAAGTTCAATTTTGTAAACCTAAGCCATGTGTGTAAAACAAGTTCGATTTACTGATGAAGACCGAGAATACCTCAGCAACTACTTTCGCGTAGCTGACACCATTGCTGACTTAATTGGCGCCCATTGTGAAGTGGTTATCCACTCGTTCGAGAGCGTTGATAACTCAGTGGTAAAAATCGTCAATGGTCATCATACTGGACGTAAAATCGGCTCACCAATCACCGACTTAGGTTTGAAAGTTTGGCGCACATTTAATAAAACAGGTGAAGTATCACCGAAGAGCTATTTCACCAATGCCGCTGACGGTTCATTGCTCAAATCAACCACCTGCATCGTAGCGGGACCAAAGCAAAAGGCGATTGGAATGTTGTGCATCAATATGAATCTTTCTTATCCGTTTCCTGAAATTGTCAAAACCTTACTGCCTCAATTTGGTACCTCATTGGTCAACGAAAACTTCAGCAACAATGCCAATGATGTCATTAACCAAGCATTAGACACAGCCATCACTGACGTGGATCTTGATGATTCAGTCACGATGAAAGGACGTAACAAAGCCATTATTCGCTGCTTATTTGACAATGGTATTTTCGAATTAAAAGAAACCACCACACAAGTATCAGAACGACTTGGCATAAGCCGCCAAGCTGTTTACAAATTCATTAGAGAATTCAAATCATAACAAAGTTTAATCAATTAGGAGTTACATCGTGAAATCAATCATTGCGACTGAAAAAGCCCCTGCGGCTATCGGCCCGTACTCTCAAGGTACTGCGTACAGCGACATGGTTTTTACCTCTGGCCAACTACCGCTGGTTCCGGAAACCATGCAATTTATTGAAGGTGGTATTAAGGAACAAGCTCGCCAATCACTAGAGAACTTAAAAGCCGTTCTTGAAGCAAGCGGCGCCGGTCTAGATACGGTACTTAAAACAACTTGCTTCCTATCCGATATGGAAAACTTTGCAGCATTCAATGAAGTGTATACCGAAATTTTTGGTACTGAGAATGCACCAGCACGTTCTTGTGTGGAAGCGGCAAGATTGCCAAAAGATGCATTGGTTGAAGTTGAAGCAGTCGCCTTCAAAAAGTAACCATTCTCAACAAACTATGGGTATCAATAGGAGATTCTCATGAGTGTTTCGTTTATAGGATTAAGTGTTCTGTTTTTTGGCTTTTATGCCTTGCTTTCAAGCTTCAAAAAACAAAAGAAAAGTTTTAACTTCCGAGTATTAAGCGCACTGGCCGCTGGCCTTTTATTTGGTGGCGCAATTCAGCTCGTATTCGGTGTTGGTAACGTCGCAACAAGTGGCTTTGCTGAACTGATTTCCGTGTTTGGTAAAGGCTACATTAAGCTACTACAAATGATCGTTATTCCGCTTGTTTTCGTTGCGATGATCTCTTCGATCATGAACGTTGACGGTGGTGGCGCTCTTTCTCGAATCGCACCAAAAATTATCGGTATTCTACTTTTCACTTGTGCGATTTCAGCTGCGGTTGGTATTGCTGCCATTTACCTATTTGGTATCGATGCAAACGCATTGGTTAGCACCATGGGCACCAACAGTGCAATCGAAGCACGCGGTGACTCACTAGTTGCAACACAAAACGCAATGGCTAACAGCGGTTTGTCTGGTATGGCACTGTCTATCATTCCAACCAACATCTTCGACATGCTAACGGGTTCTCAACGTACTTCTACGCTATCGACAGTATTGTTCGGTATGTTCCTTGGCTACTGTATTCTACAAGTTAGAACGCGTAAGCCAGAGAAAGTACAAAGCTTTGTTGATTTCATCAATGCAGCTAAAGAAGTGGTTCTTTCAATGGTACGTGAAATTCTGAAGCTAACGCCATACGGTGTATTCGCTCTGATGACCACGTTCATGATGACTAACGATTTGTTCGCTTTAGCCGAGATGGGACGCTTCCTAGTAGCCAGCTATGTTGCTATCGGTGTAATGTTCGCTATTCACTTCGTGATGGTATCAATGTTCGGCCTATCACCGGCTAAATTCATGAAGAAAACTTGGCCTGTATTGGTGTTCGGTTTTGGTTCTCGTTCAAGCATGGCAGCTATCCCACTAAACGTTGAAGCACAAACACAACGTTTAGGTGTTGATGAAGAAAAAGCAAACATGTCAGCAACCTTTGGTACCAGTATCGGTCAGAACGGTTGTGCGGGTATTTACCCAGCAATGCTTGCTATCATGGCAGCACAAGTGATGGGTATGCCTGTTGATATGGGCTTCATCCTACAACTGATTGCGGTGATTGCGATTGCATCATTTGGTATCGCTGGTGTGGGTGGCGGCGCAACGTTTGCTGCTGTAGCCGTACTGACTATCATGGGCCTAGACATCACTGTGGTAGCGATTCTAGTGTCAATTGAAGCGCTGATCGACATGGCACGTACTGCTCTGAACATCTCAGGTTCAATGCTGTCTGGCGTGTTAACTGCTAAGAAGAATGGCTCACTGAATCTTGAGCAATACAATGCAGACAATAGCGCTGTTAGCGTGAAAGAGAGTGAAGCTTCAGCTTAATCTCTTGGTTTAAAAAGAGCATCCACTTGGATGCTCTTTCGTTTTTCCGAATTTCAGTTATTTAGGTAGTTAAAATGAAAGTTGTTGCCATTGGCGGTAATGCCGCAGGTATGAGCTTCGCTGCAAAATACAAAAGAAATCAACCATCAAGCGACGTGATCGTAATTGAGAAACGCGATTACATTTCGTTCGGAGCTTGTGGCCTACCTTATTTTGCAGGTGGCATGTTTGATGACACGGAACGTATGATTTCTCGTACACCTGATCAAGCTATTCAATCAGGTTTAGATGTTCGCGTTAACACCGAAATGGTGGCGCTGAATCGCACTGAAAAACAAATCACACTTCGTCATAACGAAGTAGATAGCGTATTGGATTACGATATCCTAATCATCGCAACTGGCGCTCGTCCAATCATGCCAGCCTTTGGGGAATACAACCCAGAACACGTCTATACCCTCACTAGCCAAGAAGATGGTTTGGCCGTAAAAGACGCGTTTAAAGACAACAGCAAACAGCGTGTTTGTGTGATTGGTGCTGGTTTTATCGGCCTTGAAGTTTTCGATGCAGCTCATGGCCTGGACAAACACGTCACCATTATTGAACGTGAACAGCACATCATGAGCCGTCAATTCAGCCCTGAAATGATCACCGTCGTGGAAGATGCGATTCGTGAATCAGGTGCAGAACTGAAAACTGGTTGCAGCGTTGCCGCAATTAGTGATGCGCCACAAGGCGGTTATATCGTAGCAACGGACAACGGCGATGTTGCAGCCGATATTGTAATTCTATCTCTGGGCTTTAAACCAAACACAGAAGCATTCGAATTGGCTAAAGCAGCTAATGGTGCACTGCTTGTCGATGAATTTGGCGCGACGGAAGATGCTCATATCTACGCAGTCGGCGACTGTGCAGTGGTACATCATGTCGCACTTGGCCAATCGATGTATTTGCCGCTGGCAACAACCGCCAACAAGCAAGCTCGTATGATGGCAGATAACCTTGCAGGTAAAGACACTCACATGACCGGTTTCTTAGGCTCATCATGCTTAAAGGTTCTCGATTACGAACTCGCGTGTACCGGTGTCTCTGAACTATTGGCCAAAGAGCATGAGATGGCCGTCAAAGCCTCGACGATTGCAGATAAAAACCAAACGGATTACTACCCGAACCAAGAAGATATTAAGGTTAAGTTAGTGTACCACCCAGACACTCACGTTTTACTGGGCGGTGAAATCATCGGTAAAAAAGGCGCAGTTGGCCGCGTAAACGCCCTAGCTGTCGCTATTGTTGCCAAGATGACCACTGAACAACTCGGCTACATGGACTTCTGCTACGCACCACCTTTCTCACGCACGTGGGATGCACTAAACGTAGCGGGTAACGTCGCTAAGTAATAAAACTAAGTAAAACGAAAAGTAAAAAGCGAATCAAGTCACCATACTAAGAGGGAGTGTTGTAGAACACTCCCTCTTTTTTCTTCCTATATTGCCACCAACTACTTTATTTATTTGTCTACACACAAACAAATAAAGCCACTTGCAAGTAAAACAAAGATATAAAAAACACCCCCTCTCCAATTAATTAAGACAACATTAAGTGCAATGTTATTTTTCGTTAAAAAATATTCACAACGCGCCAACCAAAACAATATTTAAGCGTAAAAATCTATAAATAAAACTCATCAAAATACCTCTTATTAATATTTTTCATACCACCTACATTCCTATAAAAAATACACCGACATCACATATTTAAATAAGTCCATCGCGAATAATTCAAAATATGTGATTCCAAAGACAGCAATGGAAATTAAATTTTAACCCTTGGATTATTGAGAGAATTATCACCTTATTTATTTTTTAACTCTTATAGCATTACCTGTATAGACAGCTTTGATGGTGTATATCAAGGTTAACGTAATAAAGGTAAACATATGCTTTCAACTCTCCTTACTGAACAGCGCATCTCTATTGTTGATGACATTTCAAACTGGCAGGATGCCATTCATCTGGTATGCCAACCTTTAATTGAGTCTGGTGATATTCAACCTGAATATGTTGATGCCATCATCAATTCAACTTTAGAACTTGGCCCTTACTACGTTCTTGCCCCAATGATCGCTATGCCACACGCTCGTCCAGAGCAAGGCGTCAACAATAATGCTCTATCCCTACTTGTGGTTCGTAATGGCGTTGAATTTCACAGCGAAGATAACGATCCAGTAAAAATTCTTTTGTTGCTAGCGGCTAAAGATAGCAACCAACACATCGAACTGATCACCTCTATTTCAGAATTCTTCTGTAGCGAAGACGATGTATTAGAAGTGTCAAAGGCTCTAGAAAAACAACAAATTATTGAAACAATCAAAAAATTCTGAGGATAAAACTATGCGTATTATGGCTGTATGTAGCACTGGTCTAGGTTCTTCTTTCATGATCGAAATGAAGGTTAAAGAAGTGATGCGTGAATTAGGTATCGATGCAGAAGTTGAACATACCGATTTAGGCTCTGTAACCCCAGACATGGCTGATGTTTTTATTTGTACAAAAGATCTTGCGGACAGTATTCATGCTGGTGATGTTATTTCAATTCCAAACATTACCGACAAAGCAGCAATGAAAGAAAAAATCGAAGCTTACTTAAATCGTAACTAAAGGAACTTATTATGCTCCATTTTATTACTGATATTCTTAGCACCCCTGCAATACTGATTGGTTTAGTCGCCTTATTAGGTTTGGCTATCCAGAAAAAATCGAGTTCTGATGTTATTAAGGGCACGATTAAAACCATTCTTGGCTTCATTGTTATTGGCGGCGGCGCTGGTATTCTGGTTGCCGCAGTCACTCCAATGGGCGTACTGATGGAAGAAGGCTTCAGTCTTCGTGGTGTGATTCCAAATAACGAAGCTATCTACGCAACTGCAATGGCGGATTTTGGGGCGGCGACCTCAATGATCATGGCATTCGGTATGGTGGCAAATATCTTCTTTGCTCGTTACTCAAAATTTAAGTTCATCTTCTTAACTGGTCACCACACTCTGTACATGGCATGTATGATTGCCATCATCCTAAGTGTTGCGGGCTTTAGCGGCGCGATGTTGGTGTTCTTAGGCTCAGTGAGCTTAGGTCTAATCATGGTGTTGTTCCCAGCGATGGCACAGCCATTCATGCGTAAGATCACCGGTAGCGATGATGTTGCATTTGGTCATTTCTCAACAGTTGGCTATGTCGCTTCGGCTCTCGTTGGTCAAGTCGTCGGTAAAGGCTCAAAGAGCACTGAAGAAATGAATCTACCGAAGAACCTTGTGTTCCTTCGTGACTCTTCAATTTCTATTTCGCTAACCATGGGTGTGATCTACTTAATCCTTGTTCTATA
>NZ_AFWF01000107.1 GCF_000222605.1 Vibrio ichthyoenteri ATCC 700023
GGCCTTTAACAGCGACTAGCTTTTGGTATCGTTGAATATGACAAAATTATTACGCTCCACCTTGGCTCGGTATAGCGGCAAAGCTCAAAAATATGACGCTGATTAAATTTTTGCTACAAAATAAAAAAGGTGATGATTCGAGATAAATGCATGGAAAGATCTGATTTGACTGTATTAAGTCCGGAGTTTTGGAATTATTTAGTCAGATTACGATACGTTTTCTAATTATCTAGCCATTTATTACGCAGCAAAAAAATAGTTACAGAATGTCATTTTGTATAAATATAACGCAATATGAGATCTAGATGAAGGAGTATGTTGATTTTTACGCTTAATGAAACGCTAGCTTGAAATGAAGAAATGAAGAAATGAAGAAATGAAGAAATGAAGAAATGAAGAAATGAAGAAGTAGGGAGGGGATTTGTGGTTTGGAATGTGTGTCGGTTTTATTTACCAAACTTAAGACGAAAAAAAACCGTATCTTGCGATACGGTTTTCTTAAAGTGGCTCCCCCTGCAAGACTTGAACTTGCGACATACGGATTAACAGTCCGCCGTTCTACCGACTGAACTAAGGGGGAATTATCTGTGTCATCTCTTGCGAGATAAGCACCAAATAATGGTGCCTCGAGGCGGAATCGAACCACCGACACGAGGATTTTCAATCCTCTGCTCTACCGACTGAGCTATCGAGGCAAAAGAATGGTGCCGACTACCGGAGTCGAACTGGTGACCTACTGATTACAAGTCAGTTGCTCTACCTACTGAGCTAAGTCGGCACACTAAATTCTTTGCTAACTCGTTGACGTCTAAGACACCAACAATCAAATTGTGGTGCCCGGAGGCGGAATCGAACCACCGACACGAGGATTTTCAATCCTCTGCTCTACCGACTGAGCTATCCGGGCAACGGAGCGTATTAAACGGATTTTCAGGTCATCCGTCAACGTGTTTTTGAAAATAATTTCAAAATAACGATTGTTTGCTCGGTTTTTGTGCGAAAGTCACCATTAGGTTTTACCAGGGTTAAAATCCTTTTTGAATTTTGTAACTTTTTCTAGGTAACGACGCGCTTCTGCTTTGGGATGTTTATTGGTTAGTGCCCAAAAAACTTGATTGGGTTGCAAAGAATTGATGTCGTTCATCGCTTGTTTTCGATTGCTGCGGTTAAAAGTGTTCAAAACGCCACCAGTTCCACCGTTGTAAGCGGAGATCATGGTGTACTCCAACGTCAATGGATGCTGCACATCTTTTAAATAACGATTTTTTAAGATGTAAAAATAAGCGGTTCCGGCATCGATATTGTTCTCTGGATTAAACAAATACTCAGGTGTGGGTTCACCAGAACGATTTTTGACTAATTTGAAAACATCGCGACCTGCTGTTTTTGGTACCACTTGCATCAAACCGTAAGCATTCGCCCAGCTAACCGCGTAGGGGTTGAAGCTGCTTTCGGTTTTGATGATGGCGTAAATCAAATCTTCTGGGATGTCGTATTTTTGCGACGCACGACGCACGATGTCGGCGTATTGGTAGCTGCGGATCTCTACTTGGTTTTCTACCAGAGGGATCTCAACGTAGTAGGCTTTTTTAAAATCGACATCTTTGACTTTAAGTTTGTTGGCTATCAGATAATCGGCGAAGCGATTGGCTCGCCAAGACCATTGAATCGCTTTGTTGTCTTGGTCAACCACTTGTTGATACAAGAATGGCCTACCTTCCAAAGTAATACTTTTTGACGAAAAGAGATCGACGTTAGCGGGATCGTCTGGAGTCAATAGTGTGGTCATAATGGCATTTTTTAGATGCTGTTTTGGGTCCGTCGGTGAAACGGTCTCAATGATGATGGTGCCTTTTTGAAAGTCTACTTCAGAGCGACTGAGGTAGTTATCGATGTATTTAACGTAGTTACTCTTGCCGGCTACTTTGATTTCACGACTACCCCAGCGTTTTTCGATGTTGCCGGAAAAACTATTAATTAACGCATCGAGTGCGGCAGTATCTTTTTGAAATTGACCAGGCAGTTGCGCGAGGTTTTTTGCAAAACGATTGGTGGGCTCGTAATCGACGTCGTAAAAGCTCTCAACGAATTCGCGACTGCAGCCAACCAGCATTAAGGCGGTAAAAAAGTAAACGAGTTTTCTCATGAGTATCCTAACTACAAATACAAAAATGACACCGCAGAAAACTGGGGTGTCATTGGACTTTTATTGGCTTAACGTTATTCGCTTGGTGGTGTGTAACCTTCAATATGAACGTCTTTACCTTCAAACAGGAAGTTAACCATTTCTGTTTCCAGTAGCTTGCGGTGCTCTGGGTCCATCATGTTCAGTTTCTTCTCATTGATTAACATGGTTTGCTTCTGTTGCCACTCAGACCATGCTTGTTTTGAGATATTGTCGAAAATTCTTTTGCCCAACTCACCTGGATACAGTTGGAAATCAAGACCTTCTGCATCTTGTTGTAGTCGAGCACAAAATACGGTGCGGCTCATAATAGATTCCTTTTGACTAATGAAGCTCATGCGGCAAGCTTTGCAGTAATAGTTTGACTGGTGCTGCAAGCCCCACTTCTTCTGGTTGAGATAAGTTATACCAAAGACCTTTGCTCGCTTCCATTATCACATCAGGCTGTTTTGATAGATCCAGCAAAATCGGCGTGATATCGAGGTGGTAATGGCTAAAGGTATGGCGAAAAGCGATCAATGTTTGTTGGCTTAGGATCTGATCAGGATCGATGTGGCGTAGATCTAACTGGTGATCAATCGCTGCATTATCGTGCTGAGGGAAACAAAATAAGCCACCCCAGATACCAGATTGCGGGCGCTGTTCGAGCCAGACTTGGCCCTGGTAGTGCAACATCACAAACCATGTTTCTTTAACGGGTTTTTCTTTTTCGGTTTTTTACCTGGATAATCGAGTGGGTTACCTTGTTTGTTAGCAAGGCACAATTTTTCAATCGGGCATAAGGTACACTTTGGCTTACTGCGGGTGCAGACCATTGCGCCCATATCCATCATCGCTTGATTGTATTTATCGGTATCTTGCTTCGGGGTGTGCTGCTCGGCGTATTGCCAGAGTTGGTTTTCAACCGTTTTTTGTCCCGGCCAGCCTTCTACCGCAAAGCTTCTCGCTAGAGTGCGCTTCACATTGCCATCTAAGATCGCATGCGGTTGTTTGTAAACGGATGACAGAATTGCGGCGGCGGTTGAGCGACCAATCCCCGGTAGTGCATTGAGCGCTTCGATATCGGTCGGGAACTTGCCGTGATAGTCGCTGGCGACGATTTGCGCCGCTTTATGCAGGTTACGAGCGCGCGCGTAGTAACCAAGGCCAGTCCATAGATGTAAGACTTCATCTTGTTCGGCATTAGCGAGTTCGATGACGGTTGGAAAGCGTGCCAGAAAGCGCTCAAAGTAGGGGATGACAGTGGCCACTTGAGTTTGTTGCAGCATGATCTCCGACAGCCAAACGCTGTAGGCAGTTTTGTTTTGTTGCCATGGAAGGTTTTTCCTTCCATAAGCGTCATACCATTGCAAAATGGCTTGGGCAAAAGGCGTCACGACGTGCTCATTTATTATTTATTCGATATTGGGCTAAAATTGCATCACAGATTGTGGGTAAAGTACAACCGATAAAGTATGTGGTTTTATTCGGAAATGCTTGCACCAATGGCGATTCTTTGGATAATCACAATCCCTTTGTATCGAGACCAATTTTTAAACAGGCAAAATCATGAGTGAAGTGACTACTAACGAATACAATGACGAAGGTAAGTTGATCCGCAGAATACGTAGCTTTGTGCGCCGTGAGGGTCGTCTAACCAAAGGTCAAGAAAGTGCAATGAAAGATTGCTGGCCAACCATGGGTATCGATTACCAAGATACGCTACTTGATTGGCAAGAAGTGTTCGGTAATGACAATCCTGTGGTATTGGAAATTGGTTTCGGTATGGGTGCGTCATTAGTTGAAATGGCAAAAAATGCCCCAGAGAAAAACTTCTTCGGTATCGAAGTGCACAGTCCTGGCGTTGGTGCCTGTCTATCTGATGCTCGCGAAGCGGGTATTACCAACTTACGCGTAATGTGTCACGACGCGGTTGAAGTGTTCGCTCACATGATCCCAGATAGCAGCTTAAGTACGCTACAACTGTTCTTCCCTGACCCTTGGCATAAGAAGCGTCACCACAAGCGTCGTATCGTTCAGCTTGATTTCGCAGAAATGGTGCGCCAAAAACTGAAATTAGAAGACGGTATCTTCCACATGGCAACGGACTGGGAGAACTACGCTGAGCACATGGTTGAAGTGATGAACCAAGCGCCAGGTTTTGCAAACATTGCCACAGATGGTGACTACATTCCTCGTCCGGATGAGCGACCACTGACTAAATTTGAAGCGCGCGGCCACCGTTTAGGCCATGGCGTTTGGGATATTAAATACAAACGCACTGCGTAATCCGTATTTAATTTCTCTCCATACCTAGCCTTGTTAGGTATAAGATATAGACAATAAGCCAACATTTCATGTTGGCTTTTTTGACCTTAAAATCCCCAAATTTTTGGGTTCATACAACAAGCATAAGCAGGTCATGATGAAACCAACCTATGAGATTCTGGCGGACATCTTGGAAGAAGTTCGTCCTTTAGTAGGACAAGGGAAAGTCGCAGATTACATTCCAGCATTGGCGAAAGTGCCGAATACCAAGCTCGGGATCGCGGTGTTTACCAACCAAGGTGAAGTGATTAAAGCGGGCGATGCCGATGAGGGATTTTCAATTCAATCCATCTCTAAAGCGCTCAGTTTAACGCTCGCAATGTCTCTCTATAAGCCCGAAGAAATTTGGACTCGTGTTGGTAAAGAACCGTCTGGCCAAGCGTTTAACTCGATGATTCAGTTAGAAATGGAGCAAGGTATCCCGCGTAATCCATTTATTAACGCGGGTGCGATCGTAGTAGCTGATATGCTGCATAGCCGCCTGTCTGCGCCCAGACAGCGTTTGTTGGATTTTGTACGTCAGTTATCAGGGGAAAGCCATATTGTTTACGACAAGGTCGTAGCGGCGTCAGAAATGATGCATAGCGATAGAAATGCCGCGATTGCGTATCTGATGCGTGCATTTGGTAACTTTGAGAACGAAGTGATTCCGGTTCTGAATAACTACTTCCATGCTTGTGCAATGAAAATGAGTTGTGTGGATCTGGCGAAAACCTTTAGTTATCTAGCCAACAAAGGGGTTTCGGTGCAAACCGGTAAACAAATCATTACGCCTATGCAAACCAAGCAATTGAATGCTTTGTTGGCGACTTGTGGTTTGTATGACGGCGCGGGTGAGTTCGCCTATCGAGTCGGTATGCCGGGTAAATCGGGTGTTGGTGGCGGTATTATTGCTATCGTTCCGGGTGAAATGACGATTGCAGTGTGGTCCCCAGAGCTGGACCCATCAGGAAATTCGTTGCCGGGCACTCAAGCCTTAGAATTGCTATCAGAGCGTATTGGTCGTTCGATCTTTTAATCAGGAAGATGCGAGAGTTTAGCACCGAGAACCGAGAACCGAGAATCGATCGCTGTGGGTTTTATTGAGTCGCATGAATAGCCAAAGGGTCAGCATTTGCTGACCCTTTTCGTATTTGAAATTGAGTTTTCGATTGAGGTTAAAACAATAATGTTTCAATTCCCGATGCGAAATTTTCACGTTCAATTCGTTTGGTTTTTTTACTCTTCTTCCGCCATAAACGCTTCCAATAGGTCATTTAAGAACAGTTTACCTTTCTCAGTGATCTGCCAATGCGTCTCGGTTTGCGACAGGTATTGCTGCTCTAGTGCCCAATCAATGGTGGATTGAATGGCGCTCAATGGTAAGCCTGTGGTATCGATAAAGTCTTGCTTGGGGCATGCCTCAATCAAGCGGAAGCGGTTCATAAAGAATTCAAACGGGCGATCTTCTACCGCCACTTCCACTTCATCACTCAAATAGGGTTTAACCATATTTTGGTATGCCGTGAGATAGCCGCGTGGATGCTTGACCTTGGTGGTGCGGATAATACGCCCATCACTAAAGCTCAATTTACCATGTGAACCACAACCGATGCCGAGGTAATCACCAAAACGCCAGTAATTAAGGTTGTGTTGGCACTGATAATCTACTTTGCTGTAGCCAGAGATTTCATACTGAACGTAACCCGCTGCCGTCAATTTTTGATGGCCTCGCTCAAAGATATCCCACAATTCATCATCATCAGGCAGCGTTGGCTGCTTGTAATAGAACATGGTGTTAGGCTCTATGGTCAGTTGATACCAAGAGAGGTGCGGTGGATTAAGAGCAATGGCTTGATCTAAATCGGCTAAAGCTTGTTCGATGGTTTGATCTGGCAGGCCGTGCATTAGATCGAGGTTGAAGCTGTTTAAACCGATCTGATGGGCTAACTTAGCCGCATTAAGCGCCTCTTGTTTACCGTGGATTCGCCCCAGACTGGTGAGCTTATCTTCAGCAAAGCTTTGTACACCAATCGAAATGCGCGTAACGCCAGCGGCTTTGTAACCGACAAAGCGTTCTGCTTCTACCGTTCCTGGGTTCGCTTCCATGGTAATTTCGATCCCGGCTTTAAATGGAATGCGCTGCTCAACCCCTTTGAGTAAGCGTTCGATACCTTGCGCTGAAATCAAACTTGGTGTGCCGCCGCCAATAAAGATCGAGTGTAATGGCCTTGGTACATCGTTAAGCTGATATTTACTGATGTCGCGATCCAAATCCTCGAGTAGTGCATTGATGTAGTGATCCTCCGGGATCTCTTCTTTCAGCGCATGGGAGTTGAAATCACAATAAGGGCATTTTTGTACACACCACGGGATATGGATGTATAAGCTCAGTGCTGGTGGAATTAGCTGCATAACTTAGTGTTGCTCAGATAACGCAGCAAAGAGTTTTTGCAATGCTTTTGAACGATGTGAAAGCTGCTTTTTACGCGTCGGTTCAAGCTCGGCAGATGAGCAATCGTCTTCAGGAACATAGAAAATCGGATCGTAGCCAAAGCCATTTTCACCTTGTGCTTCCGTCAGGATACGACCTTCCCATTTGCCATGGCAAACGATCGGTGTTGGATCGGCGGCATGGCGCATAAAGACTAAAACACAGTGAAAACGTGCAGTGCGCTGTTCTTCAGGTGCATCAACCATCGCTTTAAGTAGTTTGTCGATGTTGTCTTGATCACTCGCACCTTCGCCGGCGTAACGCGCGGAGTAGATACCAGGTGCTCCTTGAAGAAAATCAACCTCAAGGCCAGAATCATCAGCAATTGCGGCAAGACCGGTTTCAGCTGCCGCATGACGAGCTTTAATGATCGCATTTTCGATAAAGGTGGTGCCGGTTTCGTCTGCCTCAACGACATTAAATTCGCTTTGAGCAAACACGTCAAAACCAAAGTCAGCCAATAGATCGGCCATCTCGCGTACCTTACCTTGGTTACCTGTCGCTAATACAATCTTGCTCATGCTCTGTCCTACTTACTCTTCAACATAAAATTTTTGGGTGAACTTTAAAGTGCCTTTGCCTTTATTGCCAGCGTCGATATCGATATTGAAGCGAATATTTTCTTCATCGCTGATGGCAAACTCCGCCAGATAGTAGATCGCATCACCTTCTGTCACTTTTCTAAAGTTTAGCTCGCGAGTTTGGCCGATTAAATTTTTTACGCTTCCTTTTAACTCACCGTTGATGGCTGGCTTACCGAGTTGCGAACGGTCGAGTAGGCTGATATTTAAAATAGCAGAATAGCCACTGCGTTTTAGCTGATAGCTGCGAGCAACTTGTGGGGTAAGAAAGGTAGAATTGAAGGCTGAGTAGTGTACTTCTACATCTTTGATCGTAGTAAATTGCCCAGCAATTGCAGGCATCGATAAGACGCTAGCAAGCAATACGATGAGGTATTTTTTCATTAATGGTGCTCCCAAGATAAATAAAAAGCCATCATAAGATGGCTTCAATTTCAGTAGGGATCTGGCTTGGCGTAGCGATGCGTACTTGCTTGTGCCGCCCGAGTTCGCCTTTTTCAATCTTGACCAATCCCTTAGCCACTTTAAATTGTTTTGCCAAATACTTAGTTAAATGTGCATTGGCTTTGCCATCGACTGGCGGTGCTGTAATGGCGATTTTGACTTCTTCACCATGCAAGCCGACGATTTTATCGCGACTGGCTTTGGGTTGAATGTAAAGGCGAAGCACAATGTCTTCACCTTCTTTCCAAACCGCTACAGACACTATAGTTGGTACCAAATAGGACCAATAATGTCACCCATAAGGAAGTTGGCAAATTGCAGCACGATGAACAGTACTAATACGCTTAGGTCGAAACCACCCATTTCAGGAAGAATGCGACGAATAGGCGCTAGCATTGGTTCAGTTAATTGATGAAATACATACTCAACAGGGCTGCGACCTTGGCTTACCCAGCTTAGAATCGCGCGCAGTAGTAGTACCCAGAATAACAATCCGCCCGCGGCTTTCACCAGTGATAATGCACCGAGGAAGAGGAAGTCAGCGCTGAAGGCGACAGAGCCATTAGAGGCGACTAAAATAACCGCGACAAATTTCACCACACATAGCACGTAAGCAAATAGTACGGTTGATAGGTCAATGCTGCCAACCGAAGGGATCACGCGGCGCAGTGGGCCAACAACCGGTTGGGTTGCTTTAACAATAAATTGTGAGAATGGATTGTAAAAATCGGCACGTGTTGCTTGTAGCCAAAGACGCAAAAGAACCACCATGATGTACAAATCAAACACGGTAGAAATTAAGAAACTGAGTGAACTCATAGGTTGCCCTTAAATCAATCGAGCCTAGTTGGCTCTGCTTATTAAAATAGTTTTTCCATTTCTTGAGCGCGAATAACCGCAGCTTGCATTGCTTTAGCTACGATATCCGATAATTGGTGCTCATTGAAAGTACGAATTGCTTCAGCGGTAGTGCCGCCTTTTGATGTCACTTGTTCACGCAACGTTGAAAGTTCAATTTGTGGATTAGCAATCACCATTTCGGCTGCGCCTAGTGCTGACTGTTGGACTAATAGACGAGCGGTCTCATTGTCAAAACCTTGTGCGATCGCTTCAGCTTGCATCGCTTCCATAAATAAGAAGAAGTAAGCCGGCGCACTGCCTGCAGCAGAGATAACATTGTTGATGCCAGACTCTTGCTCAACCCAACAGACTTTACCTACCGCGCCCATAAGGTCTGCAGCAAATTGACGATCTTGTGCTGATACATTTGCTGGTGCGTAAAGTCCACTCATGCCTTGGCTGACTAGCGCTGGGGTATTTGGCATTACGCGCACCAAGCTCAGCTCTGCCGCAAACATCGAGTTTAGACGCTCGGCGCTGATCCCTGCCGCGATCGAAATAACCAATTTGTGAGAGAAATCGACACCTTGCATACCTTGGCCTACGATTTCCATAAGTTGTGGTTTAACCGCCAGTACCACTACATCGGCTTGTTGTGCGGCAATCGCATTATCCGCTTCGGTATTGATACCATATTGGTTAGAAAGAAAATCACGTTGCTCTTGATTGGGATCGGTTGCGGTGATCAAGTTGGCAGGGTAGCCACTTGCCACTAAGCCGGCAATGATAGAGCGCGCCATATTCCCTGCGCCGATAAAGGTGATTTTCTTGTGTTCCATGATGACTTCCTAAATGGGTAATAGTGTTATTGGTTATTGTTGGTCATTCGTTACGGTTTATTGGTGTAATCACGCTCGCCGAAAATAGCGGTGCCAATTCGTACCATAGTACTGCCGGCTTCAATCGCCGCTTCCATATCGCCACTCATTCCCATTGAAAGGGTATCGAGATTAAGCTCAGGGTGACGTTCAGCCAAAGTATTCTTCAGTGCCGCGAGTTGTTTGAACGCATGCAATTGTGATGAGTAGTCAGGCACATCGGCCGGAATCGACATCAGCCCTCTTAACGTGAGGTTGGGAAGAGAAGAAATCAATGCAGCTAACTCAAACACTTGATGTTCATCAATGCCCGATTTGCTGCTTTCACCACTGGTGTTGACTTGAATCAGTACTTGCAGAGGAGGCAACTGGCTTGGACGTTGGTCATTTAAACGTTGGGCAATTTTAGCGCGATCGACGGTATGTACCCAGGCAAAGTTTTCTGCCACTGGGCGCGTTTTATTGGACTGAATGGGTCCAATAAAGTGCCATTCGATCTCTAGGCTAGGATGCTGTTCAGAAAAATATGTTACTTTATCAACGCCTTCTTGAACGTAGTTTTCACCAAACATCTGTTGCCCCGCAAGGGCTGCATCAAGGATTGCTTGATTAGGTTTGGTTTTACTTACTGCGAGAAGTTGCACTGACTCTTGAGCGCGGCCACATTTTTGCTGTGCACTAGAGATCTGTAAGGTGATCTGTTCAATGTTTTGTTGAATACTACTCATAGCCTACTTTACTAAGGAATTTAAATGGATATCGCTGAGTTACTGGATTTTAGTGTAAAACATAATGCGTCAGATCTACATCTTTCTGCAGGTGTTTCTCCGATGGTACGAATTGATGGTGAAGTTCGAAAGCTGGGAATCCCTGCTTTCAGCCACGCCGACGTGCATCGTTTAATCTTTGATGTGATGAATGATGCTCAGCGTAGCGAATTTGAACAACACTTAGAAGTTGATTTTTCATTCGAATTGCCAGATGTCGGTCGGTTTCGTGTTAATGCCTTTAACCAAGCTCGTGGCAGCGCGGCGGTATTCCGCACCATCCCGACCACGATTCCAAGCTTAGAGCAACTTGATGCTCCCGAGATTTTCGAAAAAATCGTTAATCTTGAAAAGGGTTTAGTATTGGTTACTGGGCCTACGGGTTCGGGCAAGTCGACCACATTGGCGGCCATGGTTGATTACATCAATAAAAATCATAACAAGCACATTCTAACCATCGAAGACCCGATTGAATTTGTGCACACCAATCAAAAATGCTTAGTTAACCAACGTGAGGTACATCGGGATACGCACAGTTTTAAAGCGGCGCTGCGCAGTGCATTGCGTGAGGACCCTGATGTCATCTTAGTCGGTGAGTTGCGTGATCAAGAAACCATTAGCTTAGCGCTAACGGCGGCAGAAACTGGCCACTTGGTGTTTGGTACGCTGCATACCAGTTCGGCGGCAAAAACCATTGACCGTATTATCGATGTTTTCCCCGGTAGTGACAAAGGCATGGTGCGCTCAATGTTATCCGAATCACTGCGTTCGGTGATTGCGCAAAAACTCTTGAAGCGTATTGGTGGGGGCCGTGTTGCCTGCCATGAAATAATGATGGCGACACCAGCTATTCGTAACTTGATTCGTGAAGATAAGGTCGCGCAAATGTATTCCGTGATCCAAACTGGTGCAGCTCAAGGGATGCAAACCATGGAGCAAAACGCCAAGCTTTTGATTGCTAAAGGTCTGGTTGAGCCACAGGAAGTGGAACAAAAAATTGGCTCGTTAGATTATTAAGGGAGCACGATAATGATGGATGCTTTCCTACAAGGAATGAGTAAGCAAAAAGCGTCAGACTTGTATGTAACGGTTGGTGCTCCGGTACTTTATCGTGTTGATGGTGAGTTGCAGGCCCAAGGTGAGAAGCTTGATAGAGCAAGAGGTGTTTGCGTTATTGAGCTCGCTTATGGATAGCGAGCGTTTGACGGAGTTCAAACGTAGCCGTGAAGCCAACTTTGCCGTAGTACGAGAGTATGGTCGATTTCGTGTGTCGGCTTTTTTCCAGCGTGAGCTTCCTGGTGCGGTTATTCGCCGCATCGAAACCACGATACCAACCTTCGAAGAACTCAATTTACCTACGGTATTACAAGACTTGTCGACTGCGAAGCGAGGCTTGGTGTTGGTAGTAGGGGCAACCGGCTCAGGTAAATCGACCACGATGGCTGCGATGACGGGATTTCGTAACCAACATCGAACTGGGCATATCCTCACAGTGGAAGACCCAATTGAGTTTGTTCATGAACATCAGCGTTGTATCGTTACTCAGCGTGAAGTGGGGTTAGATACGGAAAGCTACGAAGTGGCGCTTAAAAACTCTCTACGCCAAGCACCGGATATGATTTTGATTGGCGAGATCCGTAGTCGCGAAACCATGGAATACACGATGGCTTTTGCTGAAACGGGTCATCTATGTATGGCGACCTTACACGCGAATAATGCCAATCAGGCACTAGAGCGCATTTTGCATCTAGTACCAAAAGAGAAGAAAGAGCAGTTCTTATTTGATTTGTCGATGAATCTCAAAGGCGTGGTTGGGCAGCAATTGTTGCGTGACAAAGAGGGGCTGGGCCGACATGGCGTTTTTGAAGTTTTACTCAATAGCCCTCGCATTGCGGATTTGATCCGTCGTGGGGAACTCCATGAAGTGAAAGCGACTATGGCGAAATCCCAACAAGTTGGTATGCAGACGTTTGATCAGGCTTTATTCCAGCTTGTGACGGAGGGGAAAATCAGTGAGGAAGATGCGTTGCATAGTGCTGATTCGGCCAATGATTTACGCATTATGCTCAAAACGCAACGTGGCGATTCTGTTTCTAATGGCTCTCTTGCGGATATCAGCATCGATATGGATTGATTTTGTTGGGACACAGAAAAGAAAACCGAGCATCACGCTCGGTTTTTTGCATCTAAAGATAGATTATTTTTCAAAAAGCTCTTGATGGAGTTTTTGTATTGCTTGGCGAGAGACTGATTCATGCAGCAAGAAACATAAGTTGTGCGGGCTTGCGCCATAGCAGATCATACGCAAGTTGAAGTCTTCCAGAGTACCGAATACTTGTTTTGCGTAGCCACGGCTTTCACTCATGTTGTTACCAATTAGCGCAACCAAGCACAGGTTGTGCTCCACTTCTACGGTACATAAAGCTTCAAGCTCTTCACGGGCAGCACTTGGCAATTGTGGCGCGCCGCCGGCGGTCCCGGTTTGGTCTAACGTCAGTGAAACACTGATTTCAGAGGTGGTGATCAAATCAACGGAAACTTTATGCTTGGCGAGGATTTCAAACACTTTAGCCAGAAAGCCATAAGCATGGAACATGTTGGCACTGTGCAGCGTAACCATCGTTTGGTTGCAGCGTAGTGCCAACGCGCGGAATAGTGGTGAGCTTTGCACTTGGTGACGAATCCAAGTACCACCTTTCTCGGGCTCTTTTGATGAACCGACAAAAACCGGAATATCATGACGCAATGCCGGAACTAATGTCGATGGATGCAAAATTTTTGCACCGAAGTTGGCCATTTCAGAGGCTTCACTAAAGCTAATCTCAGGGATTGGTGAGGCTTTTTCTGCAATACGAGGATCGGTGGTGTAAATACCCGGAACATCTGTCCAGATCTCTAATCCCTCTGCTTTGACCGCTTCAGCAATCAATGCAGCACTATAGTCACTGCCGCCACGGCCTAACGTGGTGGTGTTGCCTTGTTCGTCAGAACCGATAAAGCCTTGTGTGATAACAACAGACTTTTGGCATAGTGGAATAAGCTGCTGGGTTGCCAGCTCAGAGGTTTGTTTTACATCCGGCTCCGCTTTACCGAAGGTGCTATCGGTACGCAGAACTTGGCGAATATCAAAGCGTACGGCATTGATACCGCGTTCTCTCATCAGCTGTGCCAAGAGGTGGGTTGACATTAGCTCACCACACGCAACTAGGTGATCGGTGAGTTTGTCAGTCGCTTGAATAGAAGCCGCCTCCGCAAGGCTAGTGACGGTATCCAGAATCTTGTAAATTTCAGCGGCGGTGTTGTTGCTGTCTTCAAGCTTGCCGAGAACGGCTTCATGAATATCTGCAATTTGGCTGAGAACTTGATTGCGTTGTTGTTGATCTTGTACGCCGTTAGCGAGTTCAACCAATAAATTGGTTACGCCAGAGCAAGCGCTACTGACGACTAATCGGGTGCTTGGATTGTTTTCAATGATGGCCGCACAACGGCTCATAGCTTCAAAATTTGCGACACTAGTACCGCCAAATTTGGCGACATTAAAAGAGCTCACAGTGTTTCTCCCACGACTTCCTAAATTGTTGTTGGTGTTGCCAACGTCCGATGTTTTACGTTTGATAAATCAAACAAGAAGAGAGTTTTTTTGAGCGGTATAAAGAGGTAAGTTATTGTTGCTAATAGTTCACCTCAGAAGCGCTTCATCAGGCTGTGCTGATGACAATTGATGAGAATCAACTCAAGTCAACCGACTGCTCTAATCCGACAACTTAGCGCAATCTCGGCACTGCTCTCCCTTCAATGAATCGTATCGGAGTTGTGGCTCCACGATGCATCTACCTAGGCAGCGCTCCTCTTCTGTGACTAAATATTGAACGTTTTTATGTGATCAAAGTCAATTGAAAATTTACAAATATAACAAAATTGTTGCTATCTAGACTTACGGCCAATTGTTGTTAGTAGGTTATTGCTCTATGGTGGATTAAGTGGAGATGAACACTTAACTCAGCAAGGAGCGATCATGACCATAACCAGCTTTATTCCGCCACACCGAATCTTAATGGGCCCGGGCCCTTCCGATATTTCACCACAAGTTCTGCAAGCGTTGAGCCGCCCAACGGTCGGTCATTTAGACCCGCTTTTTATCGCCATGATGGATGAACTAAAGCAGTTACTAAAGTATGCCTTTCAAACCGAAAATGAATTTACCATTGCGCTTTCGGCTCCGGGAAGTGCCGGAATGGAAGCTTGCTTTGTTAATCTCATTGAAGCGGGCGATAAAGTAATTGTGTGCCGCAATGGGGTGTTCGGTGAGCGAATGCGAGAAAACGTGATTCGCGCAGGTGGTGAAGCGATTGTGATCGATGATGAGTGGGGATGCCCTGTGTCTGTCGACAAAGTTAAGCAAGCACTGGTGGATCATCCGGATACCAAAATTGTTGCCTTTGTGCATGCCGAAACGTCCACAGGAGCGCTCTCAGATGCGCAAGCGTTAGGGGCGCTAGCAAAACAACATGGTGCTCTGACGATTGTTGATGCCGTAACCTCACTCGGTGGTGTGCCATTAAAAGTGGATGAGTGGCAGTTAGATGCCGTTTATTCAGGCAGCCAGAAATGTCTCTCTTGTACGCCGGGCTTATCACCATTGACCTTTTCCGCCAAAGCGATTGAAAAAATACAGGGTCGTACCACGCCTGTGCAGAGTTGGTTTCTCGATCAAAGTTTAGTGCTGGGTTATTGGAGTGGTGAAGGCAAACGTAGCTACCACCATACTGCGCCTGTGAATAGCTTGTATGCGTTGCATGAAGCCTTAGTTATGTTGCAGCAAGAGGGGTTAGAGAACGCTTGGCATCGTCATCAAGTGATGCATGACAAACTCAAAGTTGGCCTGGAAAGATTGGGATTTGAATTTGTGGTTGAACAAGCTTACCGATTGCCACAACTCAATGCTGTTTATGTGCCTGAAGGGATTGATGAAGCCAAGGTGCGGAGCCATCTGCTGGAGATCTACAATTTAGAAATTGGGGCTGGTCTTGGAATGTTAGCTGGCAAGGCGTGGCGAATTGGTTTGATGGGCTACGGCGCAAGACAAGAAAATATAGCGCTTTGTCTAAGGGCATTAGAAGAGTCTATTACTCAATAATATTGAACTATATTTGTAGAAAAGGCGGCTTTTAGGCCGCCTTATTTTATTGCGCTGCTGAGGGCTTTAATGCGTCAATATCGGGAGCGATATATTGCACCTTATCGAAGTCTCGATTAGGAAAAAGAAACTTCGCTTCGCTGCGGATCTGCTCAGCTTTTTGTGTTTCGTCTAAACCTTGATAAGCCAAGATCAAGTTGTTGTAAAACGCCGGACGTGGTTTGTGTTTTATGATCTGTAAAGACCAATCAATATAGGGCTGAATGTATTGAGGGTTTTGGGTTATTAGGCCGATATTGAGGTAAGTATTGTAAACATCCCAATCATAGCGATCTTTCCATACAACCGGATTGGTCACTCGATTTAGGATTTCTGGATCTTTCGGACTCGATTTCTCAAATTGAGTCAGTACATAGTTGGTATGCAGTGAACTGAGCATGTACGCACCAAGCGTAATTGGCACCACTAAACTCATAATTCTAAGTAAGGTCTTAGTGATACGACTGAATGAAGCGGAGCGGTAGGAGTTTGTTCGCTGATCAATCCAATACAGCAGAATGATGAAGGTTATCCAATGGATAATGGCATGATAGAAAGGGTACTCCAATTGACTGTGCAGAACGATAGGCACAAATAGGCCAAACATCGCTAATCGGGTGCCTTTTTTACATTGGTAGATGCGAATTAAGACAAACAGTGCTGCTAAAATAATGGCTAAAACCGGCAGTAGCCCACCTTCGACTGCCCAATACAAAATTTCGTTGTGTGGGTGATCAAGTGCTGGTAACCCAACATGGTAATCGTCATTAAGTTGATGCTGACGAGCGGTATATAACATGTAATCCGCTTCAAAATCGCCATAGCCATAGCCGGTAAATGGTTTTTCGATAAACATGTCCAGCGCTTGTGGGAACATATAGCTGCGTGGACTTTCTAGATTGGCTTTGGCTGCGACGAGATCAGCGTTGCCTGAGGTTTGCATTAGAGGCGCAAGAAGGCCGGCGAGTACACCTATGACAACCGATAGACACCAGCCAATCACTCGCTTGTGTGTTGCAAAACGATATAAGTATGGCAGCACGAATGCAACCGCCACTATGCTGCCCAGCCAGCCGGTACGAGAGGCAAGAACAATTAATAGTGGAATGGTTAGAGCTGGCATGATGTAGAGTAAGCTAACATCACTCAACTTGCGCTGATATTTGGTCGGTTGACGAGCAAGTAAGTAGCCGGAAATCGCTAAACCTGTCGCGAGAAAACTGGCCATGACATTTGGCTGTTGAAAAATGCCATAAGGGCGATTCTGTACCGTGTTGTAACCAAGAATGTTGCCCGGCTCTAACAGTAAATATTGTACCCAACCGAGTAGCGCTTCAATCGCGACCGCAATGACAATAAACCACAATAAGCGTTGCTTTTGACGATTACTAAAGCGAAATTGTTGCAAGATAACAAACAACAAAAAACCAAACCACAAGCCAGAAAGACGATTAATAGCAAGCAATGGCTCGGAGTTGGGATAGAGGATTGGCGCGGTTAGCATCAAGCAGCATATAAACAGTACGATGGTTAATTTGTTATAGCGAATCGCTCCTGCGCTGCCGATTTGATAGAGGCCAATCGCAATACTAAAGCCTAGTGCCAGCCATGTTGTTGCATTGAATGATAAGGCCAACCCAGAACCGCCTGGATTAGGCATAAAAAAGTGCATGGCAACAATGAAAATAAGCCCTATAGAGGCTAAAAAGGGGCGGATGAGTGGCAGTCTTGGCGCAAGAGGCTCAAGCTGCGTTCCGGTTACATGTATGGTTGCCATATAGCAGTCACTTCTACAAAAACAAAACCAGCTTATGATACGCTGGTTTCTAAACGCTGTTGACCTTTTGAGCGGATTTTTGCAGCGTTTGTGGGTTATTTATACTAAGGAAAGGTGATGAAATTGCTCTAACCCTAGTGAATAAAGCGCTGACGTCGCAAAAAATCCTTCAAGTCGATTATTTCAACATACCTTTCAGGAATCGTGCAGTATGTGAACCTTTGACCTTGACGACATCTTCCGGCGTACCTTGAGCGATAATCTCACCGCCACCTTGGCCACCTTCAGGCCCCAAATCAATCACCCAATCGGCCGTTTTAACCACATCCAAGTTATGCTCGATTACGACAACGGTATTGCCGTGATCACGTAAGCGATGCAGCACGGTCAGCAATTGTTGAATGTCGTGGAAGTGCAAACCGGTGGTTGGCTCATCTAAGATGTACAAGGTTTTACCTGTGTCTCGCTTTGACAATTCACGAGCTAGCTTGACGCGTTGTGCTTCACCGCCTGATAGTGTTGTTGCTGCTTGGCCAAGACGAATATAAGAAAGGCCAACATCAATCAGTGTTTGTAGTTTGCGTGCAATCACAGGAACAGGATCAAAAAATTGGCGAGCATCTTCGACCGTCAGTTCTAGCACTTCATCAATGCTTTTTCCTTTATAGCGTACATCGAGAGTTTCTCGGTTGTAGCGCTTGCCTTTACAGGCATCACAAGGCACATAAACATCCGGCAAGAAATGCATTTCTACTTTGATTACGCCATCACCCTGACAAGCTTCACATCGACCGCCACGTACGTTAAAGCTAAAGCGGCCCGGTTTATAACCACGGGTACGAGATTCTTGAGTACCAGAGAATAGCTCACGAATCGGGGTGAAAATCCCGGTATAAGTCGCTGGGTTTGAGCGTGGAGTGCGACCGATTGGGCTTTGATCAATGTCGATCACTTTATCGAAATGCTCTAAGCCTTTAATTTTTTTAAATGGCGCAGGGACTGCAGTGGTCGCCCCATTCAATTGTGTATGGGCGATCTTAAAGAAAGTGTCGTTAATTAAAGTTGATTTTCCTGAACCCGAAACACCGGTAATACAGCTAAACAGCCCCACAGGGATTGTCAGATCTACCTCTTTTAAGTTATTGCCTGATGCGCCAACTAACTCAACGACTTTTTTCTTGTCAAACGGCGTGCGAACCTGAGGGATCTCGATTTTCTTGGCGCCAGAAAGGTATTGGCCGGTTAATGATTCTGGCTCAGCTAGAATATCCGCCATCGTGCCTTGAGCAACCACTTGGCCACCATGTACACCAGCCCCAGGACCAATATCAATCACGTGATCGGCGCTGCGGATAGCATCTTCATCATGCTCAACAACCAGTACGGTATTGCCTAAATCACGCAAATGCACCAATGTTTTTAACAGACGTTCATTGTCTCGTTGATGCAAGCCAATGGAGGGCTCATCGAGTACATACATTACCCCCACTAAACCTGCGCCGATTTGGCTAGCAAGCCGAATGCGTTGTGCTTCACCACCTGACAAGGTTTCTGCACTGCGCGATAGGTTAAGATAATTAAGACCGACGTTGACGAGAAACTCAAGGCGGTCGTTAATCTCTTTCATTACCTTTTCAGCAATCTTAGCGCGTTGCCCTTCCAATTTGAGTTGAGCAAAGAAGGTCAGCGCATCAGCAATGCTGAGTTCGACAATTTCTGGCAATGCGGTATCACCAATAAATACATTACGCGCTTCAAGGCGTAAGCGGCTGCCGTCGCAACTTGAACAGCATTTCGTCGCAATATATTTGGCGAGATCTTCACGAACAGAGTTAGATTCTGTATCGCGGTAGCGACGCTCTAATGTATTGAGAATGCCTTCAAAAGGATGACGTTTTACGCGGATATCGCCACGATCGTTGATGTAATTGAACTCAACTTCAGTGCGACCAGAGCCGGTTAAAATCACTGATTGGATCTTTTTCGGGAGCTGATTAAATGGCTGGTGGAGATCAAAGTCATAATGTTTCGCCAGCGAGCTGAGCATTTGAAAATAATAATAGTTCTTCTGATCCCATCCTCGTATTGCTCCTTGAGCTAGGCTTAGCGATTCATCTTGAATCACGCGTGCAGGATCAAAATATTGTTGTACGCCTAGGCCATCACACGTTCCACAAGCACCAGCAGGGTTATTAAACGAGAACAGGCGAGGCTCTAGTTCTTGCATGCTATAGGCACAATGTGGGCAGGCAAAGTTGGCTGAGAATACCGTTTCCTCACCGTCCCCTTCCATTGGGGCGACGATGGCAATACCACCAGACAGCTCTAAAGTCGTTTCAAAGGATTCAGCCAGACGTTGCTGTAAGTCTTCACGGACTTTAAAACGGTCCACAACCACTTCAATGGTGTGCTTTTTATGTAACTCTAGTGGTGGTGGATCGCTTAAGTCGCAGGTTTCCCCATCGATTCGAGCGCGAATAAATCCTTGCGCGGCTAAGTTCTCTAACGTCTTAACGTGTTCACCTTTACGCTCTTTTACGATGGGTGCCAACAGCATCATTTTTGAACCCGCAGGGAGCTCAAGCACCTTGTCGACCATTTGTGAAATGGTTTGTGCCGTGAGTGGCTCTTTATGAGTAGGGCAGCGAGGCTCACCAACACGAGCGTAAAGCAAGCGCAAATAATCATAGACCTCGGTAATTGTCCCTACGGTTGAGCGTGGATTATGCGAGGTGGATTTTTGTTCGATAGAAATAGCGGGTGAGAGCCCTTCAATATGATCAACATCTGGCTTTTCCATCAACGACAGAAATTGACGAGCGTATGCCGAGAGTGATTCGACATAACGGCGTTGACCTTCAGCGTAGAGGGTATCAAATGCCAAAGATGACTTCCCTGAGCCAGATAAACCGGTAATGACAGTCAGTTTATCGCGTGGGATAGTCAGATTGATATTTTTGAGATTGTGGGTGCGGGCTCCGCGAACTTCTATCTTATCCATTATTATCGCTCTGTATGGGGAAGAGTATTAAGGCTGACTAAGCTCACAAATTAATGTTGTGTGCAGTTTGTCTTAGTATTGCACAGCGGAAGAAATGTTCAAAGAAGATACTGGATAAAAAAACAGTAACAAAAAAGGCAGCCGTAGTGGCTGCCTAAAAGAGAATCTTGAGTGGTAAAGCTTAAGCTTGTTTGGCGGTCGCTTTCTTACCTAATTCAGTTTTCTTGCTGTCTTTGAGGTACATGTTCTCAAAGCAGTAGTTAGTCGCTTCGATGTAGCCTTCAACGCTACCGCAATCAAAGCGCTGACCTTTAAATTTGTACGCTAAGACACAACCAGATTTAGCTTGTTTAAGCAGGGCATCAGTAATTTGAATCTCGCCACCTTTACCAGGTTCGGTATTTTCAATTAACTCAAAAATATCAGGCGTTAAAATGTAGCGACCGATAATCGCAAGATTACTTGGCGCCGTACCTGGTTCTGGTTTTTCAACCATGTCATCAACGCGGTAGATGTCATCTTTAATCATCTCACCAGAGATCACACCGTATTTGTGTGTTTCATCTTCAGGGACTTCTTGTACAGCGACGATTGAGCAACGGAACTGTTTAAACAGCGTTACCATTTGCTCCAGAACACCTTGTTGCTCATTAACACAAAGGTCATCGGCAAGCACCACGGCAAAAGGTTCATCACCGATGAGTTCACGGCCAGTCAAAATGGCATGGCCTAAGCCTTTCATTTCACGTTGGCGAGTGTAGGTGAAGGTTGCCGAGTCGATGATATCGCGGATATCAACCAACAATTCTTCTTTGTTAGTGCCGCTAATCTGATGCTCTAGCTCATAGTTCTTATCAAAGTGATCCATGATTGAGTGTTTGCCACGGCCAGTAACAATACACATGCCGTCCATGCCAGCTTGGATCGCTTCTTCCACACCGTATTCAATCAATGGTTTATTTACCACTGGCATCATTTCTTTTGGCATTGATTTAGTGGCTGGAAGAAAACGCGTGCCATAACCAGCCGCTGGAAATAGGCATTTTTTGATCATGATAAAACCCTTTATCTATCTGATGTATTTAATAAGTTGGCGACAAGATAACACGCTTTTACCAGGAGATAATCAATCCTTTCGTGCAAAAGTTGATTTTTTAGCCCTTGCTTTATTTTTAAGACATTAAGTGCTGTTTTGCCCACGATGTTGCCTGTATACGATTTTTCACCGATAGCTTTTTGAATATTTGGTATAAGTGGGATTTGACGGTGAACTCACTAATAAACAAGTCTTCGGCGATTTGATTATTGGATGCGCCGGTTTTTAGGCTGCGTAAAATCTGAATCTCGCGCGTAGTGAGATCAACCGTGGCTGGTGAGGTTTGGCTATCAAAGATATGGCGATAGTAATGTAATAACTGAGCCGCCACTTTTCTTGGTAGCCAATTATGGCTATTGATCACTTCACCACAGCCAAATGCGACATCATTAAGATCGTCGTTACGATAAAAAAGCGCTTTTAGATTGCCAAAGCTGAGCAGTTCATCTGTGGTGAGTCGTTTCTCAACGTTAAAAATAATCGTTTCAAAAATTTTATTTGAAAGCGGTAGGTTACGAATACTGCTGTTGAGAGTCTGATAATTATTGTGATCGATAAGCAGGATCTTATGTTTATGTTGCTGCATTGCCAGCATGCAGTCTTGTGGTTCCATTCTCGGTATCGGTAAACCAAGGGTTGCTTCAATACGATCTACAATTGGGTAGTGAGCGTGTTTATTTTCACATAGGAAATAGATGGTTCTTGTGTAGATGTTCTTAGCCATAGGATTTTCTCGTTGTTAAGGTTTGTATTTATTAGTTATTTTTAATCTATCCTGTCTCATTTGCCCTGAAAGAGCGATTGGTGGTCAATAACAACTGCATCATGTTTCATATTTGATAAGTGATTTATCTTTATCTCATTGAAAATGGGCGAAGAGAAGATGAGTAAGTATTGAATTCTGGGACGAGTAACAGAAAAGTTGTTTAGTGGTAGGACATCAAGAGTTGTTTGTAGCGTAACTAGGGTGTTATTCTTGTGCGCTATTAAATTTAAGAAATTCTATCTAGACGGAGCGAAACATGGCTAGCCGTGGAGTAAACAAAGTAATCTTGGTCGGTAACTTGGGCGCAGATCCTGAAGTTCGTTACATGCCTAGTGGCGGTGCAGTAGCAAATATTACAGTGGCTACTTCTGAGTCATGGCGTGATAAAGCTACCGGTGAACAGCGTGAAAAAACAGAGTGGCACCGTGTTGCGCTGTTTGGCAAACTAGCGGAAGTAGCTGGTGAGTACCTACGTAAAGGCTCTCAAGTTTACGTTGAAGGTCAACTACAAACGCGTAAATGGCAAAACCAGCAAGGCCAAGATCAGTACACAACAGAAGTTGTTGTTCAAGGCTTTAATGGCGTAATGCAAATGCTAGGCGGCCGTCAAGGCGGTCAAGGTGCCCCTATGGGTGGTCAGCCTCAGCAGCAGCAACAACAGCAGCAACAAGGTTGGGGTCAGCCACAACAACCTGCAATGCAGCAGCAATCACACCAGCCGCAGCAACAACAACCTCAGCAACAGCAGCCTCAATACAATGAGCCGCCAATGGATTTTGACGACGACATCCCGTTTTAATCTATCCAAACTGAAAAAAAGCCGCGAATGTCGCGGCTTTTTTATATAGTAATCTTTGCTTTAGCTCCTAAGGATAGGGAGTTCTCGTGCCAGATGATTGCTTTTGACGTAGTATGTGGGCTCTCATTCTGTATAGATGACACTCTCAGGTGAAGGGAATCCATTATTTATGAGGTATACGCCTACCTTAAAATTGAGCACACGTTTGGTGGCTTTTGTCACTATGATCGTGATCTGCGCGATGTTTATCCTCTTTCTCGGAGGCACATTATCTTTTCGCAGCTTAGGCCATGAATATCTCGATCACTCTCTCAATGGCATTGTTGAAGTGGTTGATAAAGAAATGGAAGATCCTGACGCCGCTTATTCGATGCAGCGCTGGATGCCGAAAATGCTGCAAGCGTCAAATATCGTTGAGATGGAACTCTCTTCGCAAGCTGGCGTAATCTATCGCTATAAAGACACCTCTAATACCTTTGATCCTTCGTTGCTTTATCGAGTGGAATATCAACTCGAGCGCAATAATGGTTATAAGATTCGCTTTATTGCTATTCCTCCTTATCTTGGCTACGGCTACTCAATGCAGGCCTTATGGTCGATCACGGTTGCGGTGATGCTGATTATTTTTGGCTTAATGCAAGGGGTGAAATGGCTCAAGTTACAGTTACTCGGCTCAGAGTTACTTGAAGAGCGGGGGCGAATGATATTGGCTGGTCGAGTGGAAGAGTTTGCCAAGGGCGATCTCAAAGAGTGGCCTTACACTGCCAGTGAAGCGTTGGATCGCTTAATTGAAGAGCTGCAGGATGCACGACAAGAACGCAGCCGCTTTGATACTTTCATTCGAACCCAGACTTTTCTTGATCAATTGACAGGCACCGCCAATCGAGTGCTGTTTGACAGCAAATTGGAATCGGCTTTATCTGAAAGCGGTTCACATGGCGGCGTGTTATTGCTTCGTATTGACGATTGGGATCAGGTTGAAGAAGAAAGCAGCAAACAGCAGGCGAATGAATTTATTGTCGCTGTTGGTGAAGCGATCAGCAAAATAATATTGCGTTATCCCGATGTCATTTTATCGCGTTATTATAACGCCGATTTTGCGATCTTCGCGCCAAACTTAAGTAGTAAAGAAGTCTCTAGCATCGCGATAAACAGCTTGAAGCAGTTGAGCAAGCTTGATTTACCTATGCCATTGGATCGAGACAACTGGTGCCATATCGGCGTGAGCATGTTCCAAGAAGGAGAGCGGCAGGGCAAGATCATGGATGAAGCGGAGACCGCATTGAAGAGTGCTCATCTTCAGCAAGTGAATACTTGGAGTCGTTTCAATAAGCTTTCTACTCAGCGAGATGAACGCGGTAGCGTGCGCTGGCGTACCTTGTTTGACAAAGAACTAACGCCAGAAAAAGTCTACTTGTTTTCGCAGCCATGTTACCTGTTGAACTCACAGCAAGAAACAGAGCTCAATCACTATGAGTTATTTGTGCGTATTAACGATCCAGAAAAAGGGTTGATTAAGGCGTCACGTTTTAATTCTGCAATTGAGTCGGTTGGTTACGAAAGTCTTTTAGATCGCTCAGTTTTTTTGGCGGTCGTCAGATTTTTGAAAGCGTCAAAAAATAGTTTATGTTATTCTGTAAACCTTCATGTGACTCCCTTTTCAGATCGAAAGTACTTTCGTTGGTTTAGGGATGAGTTATTACAATTACCCGCAGAATCGAGACATCAGCTCTATTTTGAGTTCGCCGAAGCGCGTTTAGTGAAACATATTGACTATATGCGACCTGTGATCAAGATGTTAACCGGCTTAGGTTGTAAAGTAATCGTAGGGCAAGCTGGTCGCTCTATTGTGAGCACTCACTATTTAAAAGATTTAGCGATTGATTATTTGAAGTTGCACCGCAGCTTGATTAAGCAAATTGATCAAAGACATGAAAATCAATTGTTTGTACGCAGCCTCTTAGGGGCATGTGAAGGATTAAAAACGCAAGTCATTGCTGTTGGTGTCGACCAAAAGCAAGAGTACAAAACCATTTTAGAGCTTGGTGTTCAAGGGGTTCAAGGCCGTTATTTTTCGGCCGAGCAACAACTGATACCGGAACAGCAAGCGGAGCAAATCATACAGTCCAAATCCAATGTTCAAGTTGGACGACGTAACCGTTGGCGAAGAAGTTAAGTTGTAGATGAATATTCAATCTTTAATTGAAAAGTTTAGCTCTGGTACGCGTTCGGGAAACTGTCTGAGGGTAGTTGTCCAACCGAGCGCGCTCTATTTCTCAGAGTCTAGTGCCGCCATATTGCCTAAGCGAGTTTCCACTGAAGGCGCTGATTGGCAGAAAGTATTGGTTAGCACTTTAGTTAAGGGGCAGGTTATTGATAGTTCGATTGATATCGTTCTAAATTCAAGCCTCTACCAAAACTATCAAATTGAAAAGCCCAACGTCCCGCAAGAAGAGTTGAGTTTAACGTTACCGTTTTTGCTCAAAGATCTTATCAGCGAAAAAATTACCGACATCATTGCCGATGCGATGCCGTTACTTACGAGTAATAAGCTGCAAGTGTATGTGGTACCAAAATCAATGGTATTGGGTCTTGCTCAAGCATTGCAGCAGGTTAATTTAAAGCTTGGTCACATTCTGGTTGAGGATGATGTCTGGGGCCGAGTTGCAATCGATACCGAGCGTTTTGTCTTGTTGCAGCGTAGCCAAAACGGTGCCTATAAAGTTAGTGCTTTTGTGGATAATCGCTGTGTATTCCAACGGACTATTCGAGGCGTCACTGCACCGTTAACGGGTGTGGCGAGTGCAAGTTTTCAACTCGATAGTGTGGCGTTAGAGCTACAACGTTCGATCGATTATCTTTCATCACAGATGCGTGGCGCGACTTTGCATCGCATGAAAGTATGCTGTGACGATGAAGATAATGACGAGTTAGCTAAGGCACTTGATGAGCGATTAAGCGTATCAGTGTCGCGGTTGACCGACTCAGGATTAGAGTCTGGTGCATTGCTCACTCAGTTTATTTCGCAAAATTATGATGCGGGGATCAACCTATATCCTGCTCATCTACAGCCAAAAGTTGATCATTTCACCCTGAACAATGTCGCATTCGCGACCGGCTTTTTGTTGGTTGTGATACTGGCTGCATACGGTTATAACTCTTGGCAAAGTAGCCAGTTGAACCAAGAACTCAGTATCGTTAAGTCTCAAGAGAAAGAGTTTAGCCAGCAAGTCGCCAGTCTTAAGCAACGATTAGCGAAGCATCGACCATCGCCAGAAAAAGTGCATGCAGTCGAACGGCTGAAAGAGGACATCTCATCCAAGCGAGATTCGCTAAATGCAGTGACCAAGTATGACGGTTCACAGCAAGCGGGCTATTCCGGAATTATGTCGTCATTGGCGCAATTAGGCCGTAAAGATATTTCGATTAATTATATTCGCATGGATGATGAAAGTCTTGATATCAAGGGGTTAGCGCGTGATCCACAAGCGATTCCTAATTGGGTTAATCAGTTTAAAGGTGAGTTGAACCTAGTCGGTCGTTCATTTGAAAAGCTGAAAATAGGCCGTAATGAACAGAATATATTGACCTTTGAGCTGCATACCAAAGAGGAAGCCGAGCAATGAAAACGCATTGGCTAAATATGGCTGAAAAATTTGCTAATTTGAGTGCACGAGAAAAGTGGTTGATCGCTTTGTGTAGCTGGGTTGGGATTATTTTAGGTGGGTATGTACTGTTGGTTGAGCCAACGCTCAAAGCGAATCAGTCTTTGCGCCAGCAAGTCACCACTACAGAACAAAGTAACTTGCGTTTAGAGGGTGAAGTTCTTGCCATCACAGCAAAGCTGAAGAAAGATCCTGATCAAGCCATCAACATTGAATATAAAAGATTATTTACTGAAAGCCAGATGCTATCTGAGCAACTGGCAAAAGTGTTTGAAGACTTAATTTCTCCAAGCCAAATGGCCAAACTATTAGAAGATGTATTGGCAGGAACGAAAGGTCTGCACTTGGTTTCTTTAGAGTCACTAAAGGCTGAGCCGATAGTGAATGGCCAAGCTACGGAAAATTATAACGGTTACTACGTTCACCCTGTGCGATTGGAATTAACCGGAAACTACTTTGCCATTTTGAGTTATTTAGAAACGCTTGAGTCACTGCCAGTGAATTACTATTGGCGTAATTTTAGCTATCAAGTGGAAGATTATCCTCAAGCGAAGTTGGTGTTAGAAGTGTACACGTTAGGCACAAGACAGGAGTTTATCGGTGGTTAATAAATTTTTGATTGCGCTACTGGGCACCCTGAGTATTTCTTCATTTGCGATGGCTTCACAAGATCCAACGGCACCACTGAATTGGCAGCCGGTGGCGGAAAGCAAGCAAGCGAAGAAGGTCACACAATATCGCGTGCCTAATTTACAAAGTATCGTCTGTCGTGATGACAAAGAGTGCGTCGCGATTTTGAATGGCCAAGCATTGGCGCAAGGTGAACGTATTGATGGTTTTCAAGTAAAGCAAGTGAGATCGGAGTACGTCACCGTCGCTCGAGGCAGTAAACAGTGGAAGCTGGAACTGTTTCCTCTAGAAGTAAAACAATAAGGTTAATGAGATCGTATGCGTAAACTCGTTTTAGCAATCACCATTGCTTCATTAGTCGGCTGTTCTATGGGGCATCGCGACCCTGTCGAGGCTAAGAGCGTTTTAAATGAAGCTATCAATGAGTCCAATGGTCGCGCGTTGCAAGAGTTGCCGCCGTCAGTTGAAGCGGATTTGATGCCCGAGCTTGATGGCGAAAGTCTTAGCAGCAGCGAGACGGTAAAGCGTTTTCGAATTAAAGCCAGTGGCGTTGATGCGCGAGCCTTTTTCACCAGTTTGGTGAAGGGGACTCAGTTTAGTGTCGCTATTCACCCTGATGTGGCGGGCAAAATCACCGTTAATTTATCCGATGTAACATTGGATGAAGTGTTGTCTGTTGTGAGCGATATGTATGGTTACGATATTCAAAAAACAGGCAAAGTGATTCAAGTGTATCCTGCGGGGTTGCGCACGGTGACGATTCCTGTCGATTATTTGCAATTTAAACGCTCAGGCCGTTCATTAACTTCAATTACCACTGGAACCATTACCAATACTGATAGTGGCTCTTCAAGTGATTCTGATTCATCGTCTTCTTCGTCTTCAAGTTCTGGCACTTCAAAAGGTGGTACAGAGATTGAGACCACCAGTGAAAGCGATTTTTGGCCGCAACTACAAGTGGCAGTAGGACAACTGATCGGTAGTGGTAAAGGGCAGTCAGTGGTTGTTACTCCACAAGCTAGTGTGATTACGGTACGTGCTTTCCCGGATGAAATACGTCAAGTGCGCGAGTTCTTGGGCATTTCTCAACAACGTATGCATCGCCAGGTGATCTTGGAAGCAAAAATCTTGGAAGTGACCTTGAGTGATGGCTATCAGCAAGGCATTAACTGGAACAAAGCCTTTAGTTCGAATGGTACTGATTACTCGATAGGCCAAGGCACCATCGTGAAAGATCCGAATGGTAATATCTTGCCTCAAGTTCTGCCTGGGCTTGATGCCATCGGTACGTTACTTGGTGGTCAAACGAACCTTGTTATTTCAAGTGGTAGCTTTGATGCCGTGTTGAATTTTATGGCGACACAAGGTGATCTCAATGTACTTTCTAGTCCGCGAGTGACGGCATCGAATAACCAAAAAGCAGTGATTAAAGTCGGTACCGATGAATACTACGTGACGGATTTTTCGAGTGTAGTGGGCACTGCTGATAATTCTGAGCCATCGCCAGAAGTGGAATTGACCCCATTTTTCTCGGGTATTTCGTTAGATGTGACGCCACAAATTGATGACCAAGGTAATGTACTGCTACATGTTCACCCTGCGGTTATTGATGTGAAGGAGCAGGTTAAAGAAATTGGCTTTGGTGCCAACAGCTTAACCTTACCGCTGGCGCAAAGTTCGATTCGTGAATCCGATTCGGTGATTCGTGCCCAAGATGGTGATGTGGTCGTGATTGGTGGTTTGATGAAGTCAAATAGTATCGATCAAACCTCGAAAGTACCGTTCTTAGGCGATATTCCAGGCTTGGGTTATCTCTTCCGCAATACGTCACAACTGCAACAAAAAACTGAATTGGTTATCTTGCTTAAACCGACGGTCGTTGGTGTCAATACGTGGCAAAAAGAGTTAGAACGCTCACGCGACTTGTTGCAAGAATGGTTTCCTGACCAACAGCAGTAACTGACCATGTATTTAGAGCATTTTGGTTTTAGCCAACTGCCCTTCCATCTAACCCCAAATACGGAACTGTTTTTGGGGTTAGCACCTCACTATGAAGCCATTCAGACGGTGAACGCTGCGCTTAAAATGGGCGAAGGGGTGATTAAAGTGACCGGTGAAGTCGGCACGGGTAAAACCATGGTTTGTCGAATGTTAGTCAATCATTTTGAACCTAATATTCAATTGGTCTATTTACCAAATCCAGCGTTGTCAGGCAGTGAGCTACGTCAGTCTGTTGCTGCAGAATTAATGGTTCATAACCAAAATGTCACTTCAATTGTTGATGATATCCAACATCGTTTGATCGAGCTTACTAAAGCGGGAAAACAAGTTGTGGTGCTGGTTGATGAAGCGCAAGCGCTCAGTGATGACGCTCTCGAAGTGTTACGATTGTTTGGTAATTTGGAAACGGAACGGCAGAAACTATTGCAGATCGTCTTGTTTGGTCAACCTGAGTTGGATGAAAGATTAGTCCAGCATCACTTAAGGCAATTTCGTCAACGTATTACTTTCAGTGCCAAGCTCAGACCACTCTCTATCGAAGAGACGGTCACCTATATCAATACTCGGCTAGAGAAAGCGGGTGGTAGCGGTGATGTGTTTACGCTCAGTCAGAAAAAAGCGGTGTGGCGAGCAAGCCGAGGTATTCCACGATTGATCAATCAGCTTTGCCATAAAAGTTTGCTGCTTGCGAGCAGCCAAGGTGTAAGCACTGTTCAACATTCACATTTACACGCAGCGGCGCATGATACGTTCGATGCTTGTAAACCAAAGTATAAAAGCCCAATGTGTTGGGGTTGGAGTTAGATCATGAGTGCGATTAATAACGCGCTATCTGAGTTATCAAAGTCACAAACGACTTCGATTAATGATATAGAAAGAGTTCAGGTTCAGGCGATTAAGCAAAAGCCAAGACTACCGTGGTTGATTGCTGGCTTTAGTTTGAGCTTAGCGGTTGGCGGGTGGGCGATTTCATTGCAAGCTCCAGAAGAGCGAATTGAACTGGCCGATGCATCTGACCCTATTACTCAGGCTCCATTCTCTAACGCAGCACTTGATGCGGTGTCAAAGACAGCTTCGGTGGCTTCACGTCCCTCGCCAACGGCGAAGGTAACTCAAGCCAGCGATGCGATTTATAGCGCTCCTATCAAGCCCGCGGTAACGCCGGTTGTTCATGATGTTTCTAAGCCAGTAGTGTCTGCCAAAATTGCAACGTCACCAATGGTGCACAACGCCGTTGTGGTGGATGCCCCAATTGTTGAGTCACAAACGATTGAAAAGCCGTTGGCCAATGTCACGGAACAATCGATTGAAGATAAACCGCGATTACTCGCGCGTAATGATAACCATCTTGTCAGCGATGCAGAGCCTAATGCAGAGATTGCTTCAGGTGGCGCGAATGCAAAGCATTCGGCTGTGCAACTCGAAGATGGTGCGATTGTTGTTGAGCAAGTGGAACTAACGCCAACGCAACTTTCATTTAATGCACAAGAGCGCGCTAAAAAAGCTTTGGACGCAAACAACCTGTCGGAAGCCATCGCACAATACAATGATGCAATTCGTTACACCCCACGCGATAGTAAGGTACGCCAGACATTGGCCGCATTGTATTACGGCAAAGGGGATGCGCGTAAGGCGGTTGATTTACTGCAAAAAGGCATTGCGATTGATAATGATGATATGAGTGTCCGTTTGGCGCTATCTAAGTTACTGCTTAAAGAGAAACAAACGGCAGCCGCACTAACACCTCTAGTCTATTTACCCAATAACCCAACCAGTGATTACTTGTCACTGCGAGCAGCGTTAGCTCAGAAGAATAATCAAGATCCGTTGGCATTAGAGAGCTACCAGAGCTTGGTGGCGCTTGAACCTGAAAATGGTCGTTGGTGGCTAGGTTATGGTATTCAACTTGAGCGCGAGTTTGAAATACCCAAGGCGAAGCAAGCTTACCAACAAGCACTGACAAAAGTGGGTATATCTAGCCAATCTCAGCAATTCATTCGTGACCGTTTGAATGTATTAACTCGATTAGAGGAGCAGCCAAGTGCAGATTAAATTACGTAAACGCCTCGGTGACTTGCTGGTTGAAGAAGGGATCATTAGCGAGCAACAAGTTGAACAGGCGCTGGCAGCACAGAAATCAACAGGTCGAAAGTTGGGTGCGACGTTAATTGACTTGGGCTTCTTGAGTGAAAAGCAGATGTTGACCTTCCTCTCTCAACAGCTTGATCTGCCATTAATCGACCTGAGCCGCATGAACATTGATGTGGATGCGGTGCAACTGCTGCCAGAGGTTCATGCTCGTCGTTTAAGAGCATTAGTGATTGGCCGTAACCTTGACACCCTGCGGGTTGCGATGAGTGATCCTGCCGATCTTTTTGCCCAAGAATCACTGTTGTCCCAATTGCCGCAATACTCAATCGAGTTTGTCATCGCGCCGGAAAATCAGTTGGTTGACGGCTTTGATCGCTATTACCGCCGTACCAAAGAAATCGCTTCGTTTGCTGAGCAGTTACAAGCTGAGCACCAAGTCACGGAAGCATTTGATTTTAGCATTGAAGATGAAGACAGCGATGAAGTCACCGTTGTAAAGCTGATTAACTCATTGTTTGAAGATGCGATCCAAGTGGGCGCATCCGATATTCATATTGAACCTGATTCTAACGTATTGCGCTTGCGCCAGCGTATTGATGGCGTGCTGCACGAAACATTGCTCAATGAAGTCAATGTTGCGCCAGCATTAGTGCTACGTCTGAAATTGATGGCTAACTTAGATATTTCCGAAAAACGTCTGCCACAAGATGGTCGCTTTAATATAAAAGCAAAAGGCCAGTCGGTGGATATTCGTATGTCGACCATGCCGGTGCAATATGGCGAATCGGTGGTGATGCGTTTACTTAACCAATCCTCCGGGGTTCGAAATCTAGAAGAGTCAGGCTTACCGCCGGCATTGCTAGAGCGTTTACGCCGTCAGCTACGTCGTCCGCACGGTATGATCTTGGTTACAGGTCCAACGGGCTCGGGTAAAACCACCACCTTGTATGGTGCTCTAACGGAATTGAATGAGCCGGGTAAGAAGATTATTACTGCTGAAGACCCCGTGGAATACCGCTTGCCTCGCGTTAACCAAGTGCAAGTAAACAGCAAAATCAATTTAAACTTCTCAACGGTGCTGCGTACTTTCTTGCGTCAAGATCCAGACATCATCCTAATTGGTGAGATGCGTGACCAAGAAACGGTAGAGATTGGCTTGCGTGCGGCACTAACCGGTCACCTAGTGTTAAGTACACTACACACCAACGATGCCGTAGATAGTGCGTTGCGCATGATGGATATGGGCGCTCCGGGCTATTTGGTTGCTAGTGCAGTTCGCGCTGTGGTTGCGCAGCGTTTAGTACGCAAAGTGTGCCCTGATTGCAAGACTGAACATCATGTCGATGATGGTTCGCGTCAGTGGTTAATGCAGCGTTTCCCAAATCAAGTTGAAGCTAAGTTTGTCCGTGGCCGAGGGTGTCAAAACTGCAACCTCACGGGCTATCGTGGCCGAATTGGTGTGTTTGAAATCCTAGAGCTTGAGCAAGATATGATGGATGCACTTAGAGCTAATGATGCAGTTGGTTTTGCACAAATTGCTCGGGCATCAGAGAACTATAAACCACTGCTGGCATCAGCAATGGAGTTAGCGTTGCAAGGTATTGTGAGCTTCGATGAAGTGATGAACCTTGGCGAAGGCGACTCAACGGGTAGCGTTCAAGCTATCTACTTGTAGGGGAAGTCATGTCGGTATTTCACTATCAAGGACGCACCTTAGACGGGAATAAAGTCACGGGTAACATTGATGCGGGTTCTGCAGAACTGGCCGCAGAAGCGTTGATGGCCAAAGGAGTCATTCCGACTCAATTGCGCGAAGGAAAAAAAGCGGCCGGACTGGATATTGATTTAAAAGCATTGTTTACGCCAGCGGTACCGCTCGATATTTTGGTGATTTTTTGTCGCCAGATGTACAGCTTAACCAAAGCGGGTGTACCGCTATTGCGCTCGATGAAAGGCTTGACGCAAAACTGTGCCAACAAACAGCTCAAAGAGGCATTAGAAGATGTCACCAATGAACTGACCAATGGCCGCAGCCTCTCTGCATCCATGCAAATGCATCCTGAAGTGTTTAGCCCACTATTCGTTTCCATGCTTAGTGTGGGTGAAAATACCGGTCGATTGGACGATGCGTTACTGCAATTAGCCAATTATTATGAGCAAGAATTAGAGACACGCAAGCGCATCAAAACCGCGATGCGTTACCCAACCTTTGTTATCACGTTCATTATCTTAGCGATGTTTGTTCTTAACGTTAAGGTGATCCCGCAGTTCTCAAGTATGTTCAGTCGCTTTGGTGTCGACCTGCCATTGCCAACACGTATTCTTATCGCCACCTCCGATTTTTTCGTCAATTACTGGGCGTTAATGTTGGCTGCGATCTTTGGTGGCTTATTTGCTTTTCGAACTTGGTTACAAACCGCCGAAGGTCGAGAGAAGTGGGATAAGATCCGCCTCCGCATGCCCGTTGTTGGCGGTATCGTCAATCGCGCGCAATTGGCTCGTTTTTCTCGGACCTTTGCTTTGATGCTCAAAGCGGGTGTACCGCTGAACCAGTCGCTGTCTTTGTCTGCAGAGGCTTTAGATAACAAGTTTTTAGAGGCTCGTTTATTAGAAATGAAGGCTTCTATTGAGGCGGGTAGTTCTATTTCTAATACCGCAATTGCGACAGGTATTTTTACTCCGCTGGTGATTCAGATGCTTTCCGTCGGTGAAGAAACAGGTCGTATTGATGAACTGCTTATTGAAGTGGCCGATTTTTATGACCGAGAAGTTGACTATGACCTCAAGACATTGACGGCACGTATTGAGCCATTTTTGCTGGTGGTTGTCGCTGGTATGGTATTGATTTTAGCGCTAGGTATTTTCTTGCCTATGTGGGGAATGTTGGATGCCATTAAAGGGTAGTTTACTCGCCAATTTAGATCGTTCTCGGTGGGTGGTTTGGTTAATGGTGTTATTGGCAATATTGCTGGCTTTTATTTGGTCGTGGCAAAAAGTGGAGCAAGAGGCGAGTGATACTGCCTTAACGGTTGCCAGTAAGCGTATTGTAGAAAGAGCGAATTATTACAAGCAACAATGGTTACTTTCAGGACAACCTCAGCAGTTAACCATCGAGGGGCGCCCCTTGATTTTTACTCACTCAGGTTGGGTAATTCCTCAGAAAAGTGCCAATAAAACGGTTTGTGATGACTGGTTGGATGTTCTTTATCAAGAAAGAAAGGTTTTGGAATCTTTACCAGAGAAAATTATCGATAATTCAGATGCGTTGGGTTTTCAATGTGAGTACTCATATAGCCGAGAACATGCGATATATGTCCAACTAAAGAATAATAAGTTTAGTGTAAGCGTCAGCTTTTCGTCAGAATATGTTTTTTGACGCTTTCGCGGTGACTTTGTTACAAAAAAAGCGTATAATACGCCATACCAAAAAGCGAGTTGATAAGATTATGAACAATAAACAAACTGGTTTCTCATTAGTTGAGCTTGTCGTGGTGATTGTCGTGGTCGGTTTATTGGCGGTTGCTGCATTGCCTCGTTTTCTGGATGTAACTGATGAAGCGAAAAAAGCCAGTATTGAAGGCGTCGCTGGTGGTTTTGCAACCGGTGTTCTTTCGGCTCGAGCGCAGTGGGAAGCGGAAGCTCGCCCTTCTGTGACTAAAAACGGCGAAAAGCAAAACTACGTCAATTACGATGGCGTCGACTTTTGGTTAACTCGCTCGGAATCTGCCGATGGTACAGAAACCGGCTTCCGTGATGGTTACCCTATTACGGTTAAGGACGGAAATGCGAGTTTTCCGACCGATGTATCAGAATCAACCTGCATATTGTTGATGGAGAACTTGCTTCAGAATCCTCCTCAAGTTGATACTGTCGATAATGCTAAAGACAATAAAAACATTAAGTATTCCGCTCAAGCGGGTGACGGGGGCAGCTCTTGTATTTACATTCAACAAGAAGGCGGCACTGCGCATCAATTTGAGTATGAAATCAAAACCGGTCGTGTGACCGTAACCCTGCAGTAGTACTGCTAATAAATTTTAAATAGAGAGATTGATACTATGAAAAGACAAGGTGGTTTCACCCTTATCGAACTAGTGGTGGTAATTGTTATTCTAGGTATTCTGGCAGTAACTGCAGCACCACGTTTCCTAAACCTACAAGACGATGCACGCGAAGCATCACTAGAAGGTCTAAAAGGTGCTATGGCTGGCGCAACTGGTATTGTTTACGGTCGTGCGGCTATTAACGGCATTGAAGATCAAGCTGGACAAAGTATTTCTGGAGCAACTGGTCAACCTGATATCACTACCGATTTTGGTTATCCAAAAGCAAGTGAGGATGGTATTGGTAATGCAGTTGTTGGTTTGTCAGGAAGCGGTGCTGATTGGGTAGCAGTTTCAGCTGCTACTGGAGATACAATCGAGTATACATTCGCAGGTGAAACGTCACCAACATTGGGAAATTGTACTGTAGCATACACAATGTCTAGTACATCTGCTTCTCAACCGAGTATTGTAGTTAACGATTGTAATTGATTGATTGCGTAAAAAAGGCCAGCCTAGCTGGCCTTTTTTACGCCGGTCTCAAAATTTCCGTAAAATCACCGCATTTTTAATCCCTTACGGTATACTGCTAAAGTTTATCTCTCATTGACGAAGGTGGCATGAAAACTCGCAAAGGATTGGGGTTTACCTTGGTTGAATTGATCGTCGTGATTATTCTATTGGCCATCATTTCTGCGTACGCTGCTAGCCGTTATATCGGTGTTGGCAGTTTTTCTGCATTCGCCATTCAAGATTCTGTCATCTCTGTTGCCCGTCAAGTACAACTCAACCGCATGCAATCCAATACCAGTACATTGAATGATAGCTTTGTGCTCTCAATATCCACTGCTTGTATTGGCTCTAAAGAATCCTGTGCAAACCCAATTGATAGCCGCAGTGATTGGGTGATGAACGATAGTGTCAGTTTTTCTGCTATGCCCAACATTGCTACGATTGAGTTTGATTTGCTTGGCAACCCATTAGGCGCTGCCAGTGCTGGGGTGGATATCACCATCCAAGGTGGAAATAGCCACGCTGTTGTCTCTGTTTGTCCTAATGGCCTTATTTCAACCTCGGGGTGTTTCTAATGAAAGCGCCACGCGGTTTCACCTTAATAGAAAGCATTGTTGTGATGGTGGTGATGGCGCTCGCTATGGTGACCATAACCAGCTTCTTAGTTCCTCAATTTAGTCGTTCCGCCGATCTTCATTATCAGTCGCGAGCTTCAGCGCTTGGTCATGGTTTGATGACGCAAATTTTAGCGCGCAGTTTTGATCAGCATAGTACTCAATTAGGTGGTGTCGTACGGTGTTCATCCATTGATGCTGACTCAGAGTTATGTAGCGGTATTTCGGGGGCATCGTCATCGTTAGGCCCAGATGGTGAAGTACCTGCAAATTTTAATGACGTTGATGATTATATTGGCTGTTGGACGACATCAGCAGTAACAACAAGTTGCCCTAATAATCTCTATGATTTGATTTCTTCCGGAACGAACAGCGCCTACCATAATTTTGAAGTCAATATAGCGGTTACCTATTTTACTAATACTCCCAATAAAATGCTCAAACAGGTCACGCTAGAAATAAAAGCTGGCCAACAAGCACCACTTGAATTTATTGCTTACCGAGGTAATTACTGATGATTCGCCGTGGTTTTACTCTAATTGAAATGGTACTCACCTTATTGGTTAGTAGTATTTTGGTGCTTGGAATTGCCGGTTTTGTTGAGTTGGGTGTGAAGGGGTATGCCGATAGTGTTGACCGCCAAAGATTGCAAACTCAAGCTAAGTTTGTGTTAGAAAAAATGGCTCGTGAAGTTCGTCATGCGGTGCCAAATATTTTTATCTCTGGAGGAAATTGTTTTTCCTTTTACCCGATCATTGATTCGGGATTTTATGTCGTTTCTGGCGCTGATATTAATTTTATTGTTGGTGATCCCGAGGCCACAGTCGCGACGTTAAAAGATAAATATTTGCTTATTCACCCATCACAAACTCTAGCCGCGGGACAAAATCTGGCCAACATAACTCACAATAGCTTCCCATTAACCAATATGGTTGAACATGTGAGTTCAGGCGCTGTGGGTTTAACATTTTCATTGCCTGATCGTGCGGTTGATTTGGTTGGCGGTTCAGTCAGTCAACGACAATATATAGCCGCTCCTAACAAGCAAATCTCTTACTGTTTAGTCAGTGAGCGAGTGGTACGTGGTGAAGGTGATGGAAGTTTACCGTTAACGACCAGCCCTATAACTGAACTGGGTTCGGCTTCCGTGAATGGTACTTTGAGTTATACACCTGCGACAGTGCAGCATAATGGCGTTGTTCATATCGATTTGAACTTCGCTCAATCTGGAGAATCAACGCATTTTCAACAGGACATACAGGTGTTAAATGTTCCATAGTCGAAGCCGTCAAAAGGGCAGTTTGTACATTGTTGTGATCTTTGTTTTGGTCGTGATGGGCTTTTTAGCCTCTACGTTGAGCCGAATTCAATGGTCAAACGCAGATGCTCAAACGAAAGAAGTTCTAGGAACGCAGGCGTGGTTGTTAGCGCAATCAATCAACGAAGAAGCATTAACCATTGTCTATCCCTTACAGACTCAAAGTAGTGCGATTGCAACCAATTGTTCAACTCTAGAGGCTTCGGCGTTAGTTGATGCAGATGACAAGTTTGTTAATGTTGAAAATTGTAAAATCGTTGAGTCAAGCTGTACGCCATCAGGCACGTTGGCTCAAGTTAACTACTTTAAACTGATTGCGCGGGTAAGCTGTGGTTCAGGTAAGAGTGTGGTTGAACGAGCGGAAGAAATTTGGGTGAGGGAATAAGCCATGAAAATATTATTGCGATTGTTTGTTGTGATGCTTGGGTTTATTGCTACTACTGCTTTTGCTCAATTTGAGTTTGGAGTCATTGATGGCAAAGACTGTCACTCCACTTCCTGCACCATTACATTTGCCAAATCTTATAAAGAAGTTCCGGTGGTATTTGTCATGGCTTCGATTAATAAGAATGATATTGCCAATACAGATCCCGCTATCGCCACGCTTGAATCGGTCTCTTTAACTCAAGCGAAGGTAAAACAGCGTAATGTTTTTACCACTCCAAATCAGATTATGGACCCGATTTATTACGTGGTTGCCGAACCTGGTATTTGGGCGCCCGATCCCAATCAACCCAATAACGTGGTGGAAGTAGGACGATTAACGACGTCTAAGTATCAACAACAAGGGAATAGGAGTGGAGAAAGTTGGGATTCACATACTTATAGCATTAGCTTAGATGGGCGTGATCCGGTCGTGCTGGCACAAGTTCAGCCTGACGCGAGTAAAACATTTTGGGTTACCGCTGCTATTCATCGACCTGATAATACTGGTTTTCGATTTGCGTTAGATTTTGGCCGTCAGGCATTGCCATCATTGCCGGAGCGGACGAGGGATGTCGGCTATTTAGTGGCACCAAGCTTTACAGGTGTGACGGCAGATAACATTGATTTTTCGTTTGTTAAATCACCCGTAACATATAGCCAAAAAAATGGTTTGGCAGGCTTAATTGAATCCTGCAGAGACACTAAGATTGATTTACCGCAGAGCTATCATGACTATGGTGTCATTGCGAAGAAGCAAACTCGTAATGGTGGTGATGGTGGATGGGTTCGAGCATGTGATCTAAGTGCTGAAAATCATTTTACCTTGACCTTGGAAGAAGATCATACCAATCGAAGCCACCCTGTTCCTGAAGAGTTGGCTTATTTTGTTTATGGTTCGCCTAAAATAGATATTTGTGAGTACTTTCCAAGTTCTTTGCAAAATAATAATTATCATCAGGGAAAACCGTTTGGGGGCACAATTAGTGCCAATGGTAACGATACGAAAATATTTTTACCGAACTTAGATCCTTTGTCTTATCAATCTATTAATTTCTCAGGAAAAAATAGTGGTTGTATCTATGATGGTACCAACACAGAAGCTTGTCTCATTGATGCGTCATTGACCTTTCCTGACTTCCCCCCAGCCCTGCAATCATTTAGCCATGGCTCGAAAAAATTCACCTGTTCAAAAGGGAACTGTACGATTACTCCGGGTAGTTATTCGGAAGTAGAGATTGACTCGAATGCAACATTAACATTTCTCAATGGCGAATATTGGATCAAGGAACTGGAGTTAGAGAATGGCGCTAGTATAGAGACGAAAGGGCAAGTGTTTATTCATTATCTAGAATTTGATGTAGATGGTAATAATGTAAATGTAAATGCGCGTGGCTATTACGAAGATTTAGTTCTTATTGGTCATGGTAATGCTTCACATCTGGCAACGAATAAAAACTCGTTAACGATGAAAGCGCTATGGTATGTGGACTCTTCAAGTGCGATTTCGATTCAAGGCAACGGCTTTGAGTTCGAAGGCTCTATTTCAGCGCAACAAATTTTGATCACCAGTAACAACCATATTATTGATGCTAAGCCACCACGTCAGTGTTACGTACCGGATGGTCGCTATGAGTTACTGGTTACCCCGCCAAGAGACAGTGGCTTAGTGTGTGGTGAAGAGAAGCCCACATTTACCATCAATACTAAAAAAGATGGTGTTCCAATGATGGAAGGCGTCACGGTTGAACTTTACTACAAACAAGTAGGTGATGCGCCGTATTTGAAAGCGAAGGTGGTTGATAATATCGGTAGTGCAATCTCAGATACGCAATTTTTAACTAATAGCGCTGGTAAATTAAAGTTAGAAATATCGACCTCTGATCCAGATAAGACGGAGTTAAGCTCTGATTACACTTTAAAAGTGCAGATGAATCAGGACCGACGTAATATCGTTTATCGAAATTTTCAGTTCTATCCATTTGAGTTCTCAATTGATGATGCCAACATCATTGCTGGGCAATCCGTGGATATTACCGCCAAGGTATATACCTGCGATAAGAATAATCAGCCACAAATTGCGACGCAGTATCAAGGTAAGCCTGAGGTCAGTTATGAGCTCGTGGTTCCAAGTGCAGCAATCGGCGGGAGCAAAGGAACATTAACATATGAACCTAAGTTTCTTAATGGAGAAGCGACATCACCATTGATTATCACTGAAAGCGGGCAATTTATAATTACCTTAGAAGATACTGAATTTGATTGCTCTGGTTTAAATCACTGTCCGGTTGGCGGCAAGGGGGTATTAGCGGGTGATTTTGAACTTAAATCTCGCCCTTATAAAATTGCGATTTGCGACGTTAAAGAGAGCGATGACAATAGCAATCTTAATCCAGCCACAACGACAGAAGATCTCGGCTTTATGGCCGCAGGTCGACCATTTTTAGCTACATTCATTCCGATTGTTCACTTTGATTCTAAAGGGGCAGCTCAAGGAGAGTGCGCTTATCCAGTGACAAGCAACTACGCACTAGATAATGGTCCTATAGAAGTTGACTATAGTCTTGCTTATCCGATATCTGGGGAAATAGGCGTTATTACCCCGTCAGTTGAACCGGCCTTTTCTCCAACGAGTCCATCGCTGACAGTCCAATATTGGTGGGATGAAGTAGGTACAATTGAATTTAAAACATCGGCAAATTATATGGACGGGAGTCTCGTCGATGATACTCAAAACATCGGCCGTTTCTACCCAAATCATTTTGCTATTAGTCAATCAGATTGGACTGCGCCAGCCAATCAAAATAGCATTACGTATTTAAGTCAGCCGTTTGAATCTACGGCTATTAAAGTTGCGGCATTGGCGTATGGTAAGAGTGACCCTGTCAAAAATTATCATTTGTTTGTCGAGAATGACCTTCAGGCAGCATTTAATGTTCAGCAGGACAGTGCGGGGGATAATGAGTTGGTGCTCGATTTGCTCGCAAGCAATTGGCAATTACATGCTGGTGGTTCTTATTGGGTCTTTAGTGATGCAGCACAGGTTAATCGCAATCAGACAGTCAATGGTTTAACCATTAGCAGCAAGGAAAATGGCCCTTTCAATATTGATACTGCCATTGAGCCATTATCGCGTGATACTGACTTTGGTTTGAGTCTTTTTGGAGAGCATGACCCCGTTTCATTCGATCAAGACACTGTTGTTGTGAGCCAAGCTTTTCTCCATCAGCCGGCATTACGTTATGGGCGTATGGTATTGGGCAGTTCAGGAGGTCAATCAGGCAGTGAACTGACGGTGCCTTTGCGAGTGGAATATTGGGATGGTGCTCAATTTGTTATTAATGATGATGACAACAATTCCAAGCTGAACTCATTGGCAGGCTATGTTTGTAAGCAGACAATTTGGAGTGAAGGAACTACATCCAATTCTGCATTAAGTGGTGCTACGACTTCAACTAGCGTGACGATGGGAGAATACGATCAACTAAAAGCAAACGCGGATACTGTTGATAGCACAGTACGTGAGCAAGTTCGTTTTTGGTTGCGTTTGGATGACACGCCAAGCACTGGGCATACTTCTCCGCAAGTAACCCGCTCTGGAGTGAGTTGTGGCGCCAGCGCAACCGCGCAACCTTGGTTGCAATACAACTGGAGTAGTGATGGCGATGAAGATCCTTCTACCGTTGCCACTTTCGGGATCTTCCGTGGTAACGATAAGATCATATTCCGCAGAGAATCGGGCTTGGTAGGCCTGTAGTGATTGTCAAAAATCTGCGTTAAGTAAGGAAACTGTTAGAAATTGCGGGTTTCACTCCATCTTTATTAGACAATGCCTTGCTGTGATGGCAAGGCATTGGTACATTTAAACCAATTTTTATCTTCTAATTCTTTCAGGACGAGCGAAGAATATGTTCAAAAAACTTCGTGGCATTTTTTCGAATGACCTTTCAATCGATTTAGGCACAGCTAACACCCTAATTTATGTTAAAGGACAAGGTATTGTTCTTGACGAACCTTCAGTCGTTGCTATTCGACAAGACCGTAACCGTGTAGGCAAAAGTGTTGCTGCGGTCGGTCACGCTGCAAAACAGATGCTAGGCCGTACACCGGGTAATATTTCAGCGATTCGTCCTATGAAAGATGGCGTAATTGCTGATTTTTATGTGACAGAAAAGATGTTGCAGCACTTTATCAAGCAAGTACACGATAACAGCGTACTAAAACCAAGCCCTCGCGTACTGGTCTGTGTGCCATGTGGTTCGACTCAAGTAGAGCGTCGTGCGATTCGTGAATCAGCGCTGGGTGCTGGTGCTCGTGAGGTTTACCTTATTGATGAGCCAATGGCAGCAGCGATTGGTGCTGGTCTACGAGTTTCTGAACCGACTGGTTCAATGGTGGTCGATATCGGTGGTGGTACCACTGAAGTTGCGGTTATCTCTCTTAACGGTGTGGTTTACTCATCTTCAGTTCGTATCGGTGGTGACCGTTTTGATGAAGCGATCATCAACTACGTACGTCGTAACTACGGCAGTTTGATTGGTGAAGCAACCGCAGAAAAAATCAAACATGAGATTGGTTCTGCTTATCCTGGTGATGAAGTAGAAGAGATCGAAGTTCGCGGTCGTAACCTTGCAGAAGGTGTACCACGTAGCTTTAGTCTAAACTCAAATGAGATTCTTGAAGCGCTGCAAGAACCGCTTACTGGTATTGTTTCTGCTGTGATGGTTGCTCTTGAGCAATGTCCACCAGAACTGGCTTCAGATATTTCTGAAAATGGTATGGTACTAACCGGTGGTGGTGCACTACTAAAAGATATCGATCGTCTTCTAACGGAAGAAACTGGTATCCCAGTGGTTATCGCAGAAGATCCACTAACGTGTGTGGCTCGTGGTGGCGGTAAAGCATTAGAAATGATCGACATGCATGGTGGCGATCTATTTAGCGAAGAATAATCACTGATGCCTGAGCAATGCTTGGGCAAAATAAGAAAGATTAAAGGAACTCAGAATCAATGAAGCCTATTTTTGGCCGAGGACCTTCACTTCAATTACGCTTATTTTTCGCCGTGATTTTATCAGCCAGCCTTATGCTGGCTGATAGTCGTTTAGGCGCTTTCGCTCAAGTACGCTATTTATTGAATAGTATCGTGGCACCGATCCAGTATATGGCGGATGTACCACGTACCATGTTTGATGGTGTCTATGAGCGCTTTAACGTTCGCCAAGGCGCAATGGAAAATAATCGTGCTTTAAAACGCGAAGTGTTGCGTCTTAAAAACGATGTATTGCTATTGGATCAATACCGAGAAGAAAACCAACGTCTGCGCAAATTGTTAGGCTCATCATTCGTTCGTGATGAACGTAAAATGGTGGCAGAAGTGATGGCCGTAGATACCTCTCCTTATCGTCACCAAGTGGTGATTGATAAAGGTTTAATTGATGGGGTTTATGTTGGTCAGCCGGTTGCCAATGAAAAAGGCATTGTTGGTCAAGTGACCTTCGTTTCTGCGCATAACAGCCGTGTGCTACTGCTGACTGACTCTAATAGCGCAATTCCAGTTCAAGTGATTCGTAATGATATCCGTGTGATTGCCTCGGGTAACAGTAAAGTCGATACCATTCATTTGGATCACATCCCAATCAGTACCGATATTCAACAAGGTGATCTTTTGGTGACCTCTGGCCTTGGTGGTGTATACCCTGAAGGTTATCCCGTTGCTTATATCGCTAACGTTGAGCGTGACAGCCATCGAGAGTTTGCTCTTATTGAGGCCGATCCCGTGGTCGATTTTGACCGTCTGCGTTATTTATTGCTTATTTGGCCAAGTGATTCTCGCCAAGAAAAAGTACAACAAGCTGACCCAAATAACATGGCAGAGGTAATCAGCAATGGCGAGTAGTATATTAAAAGGCAAGATGGTCATCATTGCCTCTTTCATTATCGCACTGACTTTACAAACGATCCCTTGGCCAGGGGTGTTAGATGTATTACGTCCTTCATGGTTATTGTTGGTCACCTGTTACTGGGTGCTGGCGTTACCACACCGTGTCAACGTGGGAACGGCGCTGATCCTTGGTTTACTTTGGGATCTCTTGCTCGGTTCTACGCTCGGTATCCGAGGCATGATGATGGCTATTTTGATCTATCTTGTGGCCCTGAATTTCTTGGTTATCCGTAACATGGCTCTGTGGCAACAAGCGATTGTGATTGGCTTGTTGTCAGTGGCGCTGGAAGTGATGATCTTTTTTGGCGAGTATTTGATTCAAGATATCGCTTTTAATCCAATGTCACTGTGGGCAGGCTTAATCAACTGTATTCTATGGCCATGGATGTTTTTATTGATGCGTCGTGTTCGACGTCGTTGGCATGTGAGATAAATATGAGTCAGTTAGTTTTGGCGTCAGGATCACCACGTCGTAAAGAGTTGCTTACGCAATTGGGTTACCCGTTTTCAGTGATTTGTACTGATGTTGAAGAAGTACGCCAAGCCAATGAAAGTGCACAGCAGTATGTTTCTCGATTGTCTCTCGATAAAGCGATGGCTGGAGTCGATATTACCCCGGCAGATTCCGTCGTAATTGGGTCAGATACGATTGTGGTGTGCGATCAGAGTGTGCTAGAGAAGCCCACTGATTTTGCCCATGCCAAACAAATGTTATTACAGTTATCGGGACGAGCGCATCAGGTGATGACCGCTGTCACGGTGGCAACGAAACAACAGCAAGAGACGGTCGTGGTGACGACTGATGTATGGTTTAAACCTTTGTCCGAACTAGAAATTGAACAATATTGGCAAAGTGGTGAACCGTGCGATAAAGCGGGCAGTTATGCAATCCAAGGATTGGGAGGACGATTTGTTACTCGAATCGAAGGCAGTTACCACGCTGTAGTTGGTTTGCCACTGTTTGAAACGGACCAGCTCTTGCACAAATTTTTATAATTTACATTGAGGTGCGCTCATGAGTGCAGAGTTGTTGATCAACGTAACCCCAAGCGAGACTCGCGTCGCGATGATCGAAGGGGGCGTGTTACAAGAAGTTCATGTTGAACGAGAAGCGAAGCGCGGCATTGTAGGCAATATCTACAAAGGCAAAGTGAGTCGAGTTTTACCCGGCATGCAAGCGGCGTTTGTCGATATCGGTTTAGATAAAGCGGCATTTTTGCACGCTTCAGATATCGTTCCGCACACCGAGTGTGTGGCTGAAAATGAAAAGAAACAATTCCAAGTTCGCGATATTTCTGAGTTAGTACGACAAGGCCAAGATATTGTGGTCCAAGTGGTGAAAGATCCATTGGGAACCAAAGGCGCTCGTCTGACGACTGATATTACCCTACCTTCTCGTTATTTAGTCTTTATGCCAGGGGCAAGCCATGTTGGCGTGTCGCAACGTATTGAAAGTGAAAAAGAGCGTGATCGCCTTAAGAAGGTGGTGGCTCATTATTGTGATGAAGATGGTGGCTTTATCATTCGTACGGCCGCGGAAGGTGCGGACGAGAAAGAGCTAGGCCAAGATGCGGCGTTTCTAAAACGTTTGTGGTCAAAGGTGAAAGAGCGTCGTAGCAAATATAAAACGCGTTCAACCTTATACGGTGAGCTTGGGCTTTCACAACGCATTCTGCGTGACTTTGTTGGCACGGACTTGACCAAAATTTTAGTCGACTCTCGACTTGAATTTGAAAACTTGAAAGAGTTTACATCTGAGTACGTACCAGAACTGACAGAGAAGTTAGAGCTGTACGAAGGTGATAAGCCTATTTTTGATATGTACGACACTGAGAATGAAATTCAGCGTTCGCTCGATCGTAAAGTAGAGCTTAAATCGGGCGGTTATTTGATCATTGATCAAACCGAAGCGATGACGACAATTGACATCAACACTGGTGCATTTGTTGGCCGTCGCAACCTTGAAGAAACCATCTTTAATACCAACGTAGAAGCAACTCAAGCTATCGCACGTCAACTACGTTTACGTAATTTGGGCGGCATTATCATTATCGATTTTATTGATATGTTGTCGGAAGAACACCGTAAGCGAGTTGTGGTTTCTTTAGAAAGTGCTCTGAGTAAAGACCGAGTCAAAACCAATATTAATGGTTTTACGAATTTAGGTTTGGTCGAAATGACGCGCAAAAGAACCCGCGAAAGTATTGAACATGTATTGTGTTCGACTTGTCCAACGTGTGAAGGTCGCGGTAGCGTGAAAACGGTTGAGTCGGTCTGTTATGAAATTCTGCGTGAAATCACGCGAGTGAACCGTGCTTATGATGCCGACAAGTTTGTGGTATATGCCTCTCCATTTGTGGCTGAAACTTTACGTGGTGAAGAGTCACATGCGTTGGCTGAACTCGAAGTCTTTATTGGTAAACAAGTGAAAATTCAAGCTGAACCGCTCTATATTCAAGAGCAATTTGACGTCGTTATGATGTAGCGGGAAGACAGTGAGCAAAACCGTAAACCGTATAACACGAACGTTACTCTGGGTGTGTGTGACTGTATTGGCGACTTTAGCCATTGCGGTCACTGCACTGCGCATTACTTTACCGCAATTAAATCATTTCCAAACTCAGATCCAAACTTGGGTGAACCAAGGCAGTGGATTGGATTTTGAAATCGGTGAAATCAGCGGATTTTGGCGTAATACCCATCCCTCCATTTCGCTAGCAAATGTTCGAGCTAAGACTCCCGCAGGCAGCGGTATCGATTTTTCTGCGCAGACCGTTGAAGTTGAGTTTGATTTATTTCAATCGCTTATTCAGTTGGAGCCCGTGGTAGCTGATTTAAATGTTCACGATCTTAATCTAGATGTTCGGGCGATTCAGTGGGACAAAAGTGAAAAAAATCCGCAACTGACGCCAAAAGCAGAACAGAAAAATGTTATGGGTCAGTTGGATAAATTACTGCTCAGACAACTAGATGAATTCTCACTGAAAAATTCGGCTGTACAGTTTATGTCGGTCAATGGTGAAGAGCGTCAGCTAGACATTGAAAATCTAAAATGGCAGAACAGTGGACGTCATCATGCGCTCGCAGGTGAAGTGACCATTGCTGGAACACAATTAAATTCTCTGGATGTGAAGGGTAACTTCATCGATCACGGCTCTTTGAGTGATGTGACCGGAGAGTTTTATCTGTCGGCAGAAAATGTCCTCATTACGCCTTGGCTGACGGGATATTTACAACACGAAACCGGAATTGAAAAAGGTCAGGTTAGTTTAAATAGTTGGATAACCCTTAATCGTAGTAAACCGGTTAATGCGTATGTCGAAGTGCTTCCTTCTGAACTAGTGTGGCAAGAAGGTGGGCGTCACGAGTTAATGTTTGAGTCTGGTATTCTCCAGCTCGAACCTAGTGATAAAGGTTGGCAAGTAAATGCTCACTCACTAAAGCTACGTACAGACGATCAACCATGGCCTGAATTGGATGTGGCTTTTAACTGGCAACCTGATAAATGGCGTTTAAATGTCTCTCAGTTGGACATGTCAGCCGTCGTCCCATTGGTGAAATTAGCTCCTGATTCGGATGCTTTAACGCAAACCTTGCAGCAACTGCAGCTTGGTGGTCAAGTTGAAGATATTCGTGTCGCGATGGGGGCAACGCTGGAGTCATTGACGTATTCAGCCAAGCTAACTCAAGGTTCGATGCAGCAATGGCAACTCGTGCCAGGTATGAACCACCTCGAAGCGAAGGTGAGTGGTAACTATCATCAGGCTGACGCAAAAGTCACTATTATCGATGATATCCTGCCATATGATGAAGTTTTTCAAGCACCATTAAAGGTCAAGCAAGCGGAAATTGATATTGTTTGGCAAAACCTTGGTGCTGAAGGTTGGCGTTTGTGGGCAGATAAAGTAACGGCTGCTACGCCGGACTTGCAAGTACTCGGCGCGTTTAGACTTGATTTTCCTACAGGCAAAAGCCCATTTCTATCGTTGTATGCAGAAGCCGATGTGTTTAATGCCGGTGAAGCATGGCGATACCTGCCTGTTCCCGCTCTTGGGGCGGAGCTTACGGATTACCTTTCTACGGCGATTCAAGGCGGAAAAGCCAATACGGCGAAGATATTGTGGTATGGCGAATTAGCCCAATTTCCGTATCAAAAAAATGATGGCATGTTCCAAGTCTGGGTTGAGGTAGAACAAGGTAAATACAGTTTCGATACCGGTTGGCCAGCGGTGACTGAGTTACAACTTGATTTACTGTTTCAAAATGAGGCGATGCATTTAGATTCGAAAAGCGCCAAATTAATGGGAGTGAATGCCACGCGTATAACCGGGCGCATCCCTGATTTGGCGGAAGACGGTCATATTGAAATTGAAGCTGTCGCCAATGGTCAAGGCAATGCCGTGCGTGACTATATGATGGCATCACCTTTGGTCGATTCTGTGGGCGCAGCGCTGACGACAATTCAGGTTGATGGGCAAGTGAATTCTGAATTTAAGCTGATCGTCCCTTTTTCTGATTTTGATACTCGCGCGTGGGGTTACGCCGAGCTTAAAAATAATCACGTCACCATTGATACGCCACCAATGCAGTTAGAGGCGGTATCAGGTCGAATTGAATTTGATAACGACATTGTTAAAGCGGCGGGCTTATCCGCCAATTTGTTAACTCAGCCAGTCTCTATCGATTTTAATGGCGAGAACGAAGGTAATGGCTATCGGGTTGGCATTGATGTGTTAGGTGATTGGGATACGAAACCGCTGGCACCTTACGTTGGAGCACAATGGTTGGAACCGGTAACTGGGCACCTTCCATGGCAAACCAAGGTTGATATTCAGCTTAATGACGTTGGTTTTACCTACCAAGTTGATGCCAGTGCTGATCTACAAATGTTAGCGAGTACTTACCCTTACCCGCTTAGCCGACAGATTGGTCAGCAAGGCAAAGCGCATTTGCAGGCCTCCGGTAATCAAGAGTCGATTACGGCGCGATTACAGTTGCCCGATTTTAAGTACCAAACAGAAATTGATATTCGACCACAGACCCCAGTGTTGACGGCGACTAATATGGTGTTAGGTAAAGGCAGCTTCAAAATTAGCCCAATGACTGGTCATCACTTACAAGTTCGGGCGAGAAAGTTTGATCTTGACGCTTGGATTTCATCGTTGAGCCAACCGACACCGAAACATCGCTCAGTATTGGCGCAATTGAATACGCCGATTATTCCAAATCCTCAGCGCGTTGATATGAATGTTGATGAGCTAACGTTGGCCGCTGTTGATTGGAACGATGTCGACTTTAATGCCAAGCGCAACAATCTCGGTTGGCATATGACCCTTTCTAGCCAAGAAGCGAAAGGGGAAGCGAATTACATTGAACCATATGATTTGTCGGTGAAACTTGAGCGTTTACACGTGTTTGTTCCTATGCTTGAAGATGAGACCTTTAAAGGTAAGCGTTTGTTTGAAGCGGAAGACCAATCTTCACCGTTGATTTCTGAGTTTGATCGTCGCTTCCACCAACAGGTGCCGAACATCACTATCGCGATTGATGACTTGTGGGTTCAGGGTTACAAGTTGGGGACTGCTCATCTTGATCTTCAACGTCAAGGCAATCGCTTAGAGTGGAAAAAACTGTCATTGGAAAGTGGTAGCAGTAAAGTGGCAATGACCGGTTCATGGTTGTTGGATGGAGAGCAAAGCCATACTCAATTTGATATCTCTGTCTCTGGTGATAATAACAGCGAAGTCATGGAGCGTTTTGGGATTTCATCTGGGATTCAAAAAGCGCCGTACGATATTTCCGCTAAGTTGGAGTGGGATGGTGCGCCATGGTCAATGAAAGTTAACTCTTTGTCTGGCGATGTAAAATCTAAATTGGGTAAAGGGATCATTTCTGATGTGAGTGGTGCTGCCAAATTATTAGGCTTGTTTAGCTTAGATTCGATCATCCGTAAGATGCAGCTCGATTTTAGTGATGTGTTTGATGACGGCATGGCATTTAATTCAATCACTGGCAGTGGCGATATTAAAAACGGCATCTTCCTGACCAATAATATTAAGATGGATGCGATTGCGGGTGAGATGACCATTAAAGGTCTGGCCAACTTAAACAATCGCACTGTGGATGCAGAAGTTAATTTTGTGCCTGATATTACATCGGGAATTCCAGTGCTGACGGCCTTTGCTGTTACACCACAAACCGCGCTCTATGTACTGGCAATCACCACAGTGATCGCACCGGTGGTTGAGGTGTTTACTCAAGTTGACTACGAAGTGAAAGGGCCATTGGATGCGCCTGTGGTTAACGAACTTTCTCGTAGTCGCGGTGAATTTAAACTGCCGAAAAAGCTACGTGACGCGGTGGAATAAAGAGGAGAACTCATGGATCGAGTTGGACTAATACAAATGACCTCAGGGCCAGATCCACAAACGAATCTGGCCTACATTGAGCAACAAGTGGCTGCACTTGCAGAGCAAGGGGCAACTTGGGTGGTCACGCCTGAGAATGCGTTGGTTTTTGGCTCGCGTAGTGATTACCATCATCATGCTGAACCATTCGGCCATGGTGTGATGCAGTCTCAAATTGCTCAAATGGCTCGTCGTTACCGTGTTTGGATTGTGATTGGCAGTTTGCCCATTCAACGCGAGCAAGGTGTGACGACCACATTACTGGTTTTTAATAGCGATGGAGAATGTGTCAGCCATTACGATAAACTGCATATGTTTGATGTGGATGTCGCGGACAGTCATCAACGCTACCGTGAATCTGAAACGTTTACGGCAGGCAGAGAAATCGTCACCATCGAAACACCTTTTGCTCACCTCGGTCTGACGATTTGTTATGATGTGCGCTTTCCACCGCTATTTAGCGAATTGGCCAAGCGAGGCGCTAACGTTATTGTTGTGCCAGCGGCATTTACTGCTGTGACAGGTCGAACTCATTGGCAGCCGTTATTAACCGCACGAGCGATTGAAACTCAGTCTTGGATCATCGCCGTTAATCAGACCGGCTTTCATCAAGGTGGCCGCCAAACATGGGGGCATTCAATGGTGATCTCTCCATGGGGAGATCTGTTTGCGAGCTTAGATGAGCAACCAGGCAACTTATTGGTTGAGTTGGATTTACAAGCAGTACATGAGATTAGAGCGGCTATGCCTGTGATGGCACATAGTCGCTTTACTAATCAAATCAAAAATTAAGAGCGAAATATGACAATAAATCACGTAGAAGATGCGCTACTCAAACCGGGCGGTCTCACCGAACAAGACATCGCTAACACATTAGAGAGTATTGCTACTCGTCAAATTGACTACGCTGATATCTATTTTCAGTCAAGCTGGCATGAGTCTCTCGTTCTGGAAGATAGCATCATCAAAGACGGTTCGTTCAATATTGATTGTGGCCTTGGTGTTCGTGCTGTTACTGGTGAAAAAACCGGTTTCGCTTATTCTGATCAAATTCAACTTGATGGCTTAAAGCAGAGTGCGATTGCGGCTCGCGGTATTGCTCAACAAGGTCAAAATGGCAAAGTTCAAGCGTTTAAGCGTTTTGACAATCAAGCCTACTACGCAGCTGTAAACCCATTGAACTGTTGGGAAAAAGAAAAGAAAACGGCTCTGCTAAAAGAGTTAGATGCTTATATTCGTACTAAAGAGCCGCTGATTGAAGAAGTCTCCATTAGTTTAAGTGGTTTACACGAGCAGATGTTGGTTGCAGCAACAGATGGCACTTATGCCGGCGATATTCGTCCGCTTGTGCGCCTATCTATTACCGTATTGGCACAAAAAGGTGATCGTCGTGAACGTGGTAGTTCAGGCGGTGGCGGTCGATTCAATTATGACTATTTCCTAACCAGTGTTGAAGGTCAAAACGTTGCGTATCAATACGCTGATGAAGCAATTCGTATGGCACTGGTGAACTTAGAAGCTGATGCGGCGCCGGCAGGAACAATGCCAGTGGTACTGGGTTCTGGTTGGCCGGGGGTATTGTTACACGAAGCCGTAGGCCACGGTTTAGAAGGTGACTTTAACCGTAAAGAATCGTCGGTATTTAGTGGCAAAATTGGCGAGAAGGTGACGTCGAATCTTTGTACTATCGTTGATGATGGTACCTTAAAAGATCTGCGTGGTTCACTGAACGTTGATGACGAAGGTGTGGCAGGTCAATACAACACCTTGATTGAGAATGGTGTGCTTAAAGGTTACATGCAAGATAAGCTAAACGCTCGTTTGATGGGTGTTGCGCCGACCGGTAATGGTCGTCGTGAATCTTATGCTCATCTACCAATGCCACGCATGACCAATACCTATATGCTACCAGGGCAACATACACCGGAAGAAATCATTTCAACGGTGAAGAAAGGCCTATATGCACCAAACTTTGGTGGTGGTCAGGTAGATATCACCTCCGGTAAGTTTGTTTTCTCAACTTCAGAAGCCTACCTGATTGAAAACGGTAAGATTACACGACCAGTGAAAGGGGCAACCTTAATTGGCTCAGGTCTTGAGGCAATGCAGCAAGTCTCTATGGTGGGTAATGATCTGAGTATCGATCGCGGTGTGGGTATTTGTGGAAAAGCGGGACAAAGCGTTCCTGTTGGTGTTGGTCAACCAACCTTGAAGCTAGATTCAATCACTGTTGGCGGCACAGAATAGAGCGAACAGCAAAACGCTTAGCTATTAGAAATGGAGAATACTTCGTTTCGATAATTGAGAGGCGATCGCTTGGGTTCTGACACTGATTAATTGAAAGGGCTGACGTCATTGCGTCAGCCCTTTTTTCTCTCTATTCTTTTTCTCGCTTCTCGCTTCTCGCTTCTCGCTTCTCGCTTCTCGCTTCTCGCTTCTCGCTTCTCGCTTCTCGCTTCTCGCTTCTCGCTTCTCGCTTCTCGCTTCTCGCTTCTCGCTCTTTATTCTCAGATCCCTTCACGCTCGATTGGGCAGCTCATACAACGAGCACCACCGCGGCCTCGGCCTAGTTCATTACCTGGAATAGGCAACACGGTAATACCTGCTTTATCGTACTTTTCATTGGTATAAACATTGCGTTCATAACCAATCACCACACCGGGCTTCACGGTCAATACATTATTGGCATCGTTCCACTGTTCTCGCTCGGCTTCGTAGCTATCGCCACCAGTGGTAATGATCTTCAGTGCATTGAGGCCAAGCGCATCTTCGATGGCGCTCATTAGATCGGTAGCGGTCTCTACATGAACTTGCCCATCCCCTTCAGGGGTGAGTACCCAAGTATTGAGATCTTTACGCATCACCTCTGGGTACATCGAAAAGGTATCAATATCCATATGGGTCATTACGGTATCCAAGTGCATACATGAGCGACTTTTTGGTAGTTCAACCACAATGACTTGTTGAGCTTGGTTATGTCTGAATAACTGGGCGGCTAGGTTTTCTACCCCCTGCGCTGTTGTACGTTCTGACATACCAATTAATACTGCGCCTTTGCCAATCACCAGTACGTCGCCCCCTTCAATATTGGCGTTATCATAATGGAGATCTTCATCACCAAAATATTTAATGAAATCTTGTCCGGCAAAGACAGGGTGCCAATGATAAATGGCGCGCAGATGATTCGTTTCACGCTGGCGAGCGGGCATCATCATTGGGTTGAGTGACACTCCACCATAGATCCAACATGAGGTATCACGAGTAAATAAATGGTTGGGTAGCGGCTCAATGGCGAAATCAAGTGAGCGGTGCAATTTGGGTAAAATGGAAGCGGATTTAAATGGTAGCTCTGAATAGGCTAAGCCGCCGAGTAGAATGGAAGCAAGGTGCTCATTATCCATTTCACTCAGATAGTGGCGAAAATCACGAGCAAACATCGGCCCATAGCGAAAGTCAGATATCTGAGTGGTTAGTAACCACTCTCTTGCCGCTGGTACGTTGAGCGTATCAACCAGCAGATCATGTAAAAGCAGTACTTCCACATTTTGCTCGCGCAACGTGTTGGCGAATGCATCATGTTCTTTTCCCGCCTCTTCTACTGCCAATACATCATCAAACAGTAACTCATGACAATTGGAGGGGGTGAGGTGCGAAAGAGCACGCTCGGGTCGATTGAGTAATACTCGCTTTAATTGACCAACCTCTGAGCCTACGTACAACTTACTCATTATGTATCCTTACATCTAGTTCCTATACTATTTATGACAATGTTAAGAGGAAGATGCAAGTCTGTAATTAATATCTAGTGCTTTATAATGGCGCTTATTCTATCTAAATGACTTTGATTTCCTTTATAGGTAGTCAATAAATCTAATGATTAGCAGGCGCATAATGGAAAAAGTTATGAGTGAATATTCAGCTAAGCGATAACGATCGCATTCTACTCACTTTTGCCAATAAAGGAGGTGAGCCATATTTTTACTTAGGTGACCTCACCAGATATGCAATGTCGTACCATATTCAGGCGTATTAAGTTGTAAACTTGATCTTTGATGAGCGATAGATTGTTCTGATTTTATCGATTGTGGCCGATTGAGTTAATTTGGATCTTTTTCGCTAAGATCTGCGCTATAAAGCGCAGCGTATGTGGATAAAGATCGTTGCCAGGCCTGTTTCTTGGTGGAATTTTTTTTTGATCCATGCGATATTTCGTCGCAAGAAATCATCATTACTGTTATCACACTCTGGAGCGCTATTATGTCTCATGAAGATGAATATCTATCGGTAGAAGAATTAATCGAGATTCAAAAGGAAGAGACTCGCGATATTATCCAAGCATTGCTTGAAGACGGCAGTGATCCAGATTCGCTCTATGACATCGAGCACCATCTATTTGCTGAAGATTTCGACACGCTAGAAAAAGCAGTTGTTGAAGCGTTTAAGATGGGCTTTGAAGTACTTGAAGCGGAAGAAACAGAAGACGAAGATGGCAAAAAGCTACTTTGTTGTGATGCAACAATGCAGTCAGCGTTGAATGCAGAAGCGATCGATGAGCAAGTATTTAAGCTTGTTCACCTTGCTGAAAAATATGACATTATCTACGATGGTTGGGGTACATACTATGAGGGCGAAGACGCTCTATACCCTGAAGAAGATGAGGACGATGAAGAGTAATTTCAGCCTCTAAACGACTGCATCTCAGCATCAAAAAATACCAGCCATTGCGCTGGTATTTTTGTTTCTATCTCAGGTTGGATTCACTATACTCTGGGCTAATTTGATCTAGCGCAAGTTTATAGAACATGGAATTATCTCTCGCGGGTCTATGGCAACTCTCGCCATTAACGGACTTATCGATACCTCAAGGTGATATCACCTTCCCAAATCCTCTTAGTCATATTTTGCCCAAATCGCTTTCTGAGCAGACTATTGCGGCTCAAGAGTGGCACCTCATGCATGATATTGAAGTCGATGAAGCCATGTTGGCTTTTCCAGCCATAGATCTGATTATGGCGGGTGTCGATTACTACGCTGAAGTGCGGATCAATGGTGTCGCTGTATTTGATTGTGATTCAACTCAAGCTCGCTATAAAAGAGACATTCGCCCTTATCTGCAATTAGGTCGTAATCGTTTTGAAATTCTTTTTCTTGAACAAGAAGAGGATTGGCTTGTTGAGGAAGAGGAACAGCCGCAAGATCTTTGTCCGTTAGGCCAAGAGTGTTACCAGCAGTACGATACTCGAATCGGTATTTGGCAGGAGCCTTATCTGCAGTTTATACGTCACGTTCGTCTCGAGCACATTAGTACCGAGCAAATATGGCATCATGGTGGTGGCTGTGAGTTTTTAGTCAATTTGTACTATAAGACTTATGCCATGGGCTTGGTGTCAGCATCGGTAAAATTCAATGGTATGACATATCAACTCCCCATCGATGTGCGTAATAACCATATTTCGGCTTTATTCCAAATTGAAGCGCCGATATACAATGACCCAAATCAACCTGATAACGGCTATTTATATCAATTGGAAGTCAGTCTTGACGGACAAACCCAACGTTTTAATGTTGGGCTGTGTGAAGATCTTTGTGTGCAGCACTATCCGATATAACATCGCCAATCGATATCCTCGTTAGTGAGCACAACCCCAAGGCTGAACGGATTGAACGTGGTGCTGAGCCTGTTTACGCAACCATACTTTTTCATGGAAGTAATAGGCGCAAGTGTTAATTGTAGGCTCAATAGCGGCCATAATACCACCGACAAAGGCATCGCCAGTCAATAGATACACCACACTAAAAGCGACACTGAAGTGAATCACGGCAAAGCTGGTGGTTTTCACTTTGGCCGATTGTGCTAAACGTTGCAAAGAACGAGATTTAGCCCAGACCAATTCATGAAAATAGAAAGCAACCGTATTCACGCTTGGCTCTATCATCGCGATCATACTACCGATGAGAATGTCACCGGTCAGCAGGTAAGCAACAGTAAATGCGATGGTAAAGTGAATCGAGGCGAAGGTTAGAGTCTTTTTCATGATTATTGGCTTCTGTTTAAATGATGGATTTATTATTGGCCAAATGATTAATAAAGAAAAATGGCTTGTATTTATTTTATTGATAGTTAAAAACTATTAAGGCGCTCATGGTGAGCGCCTTTTTAATGGTTGAAATGATGTTGTGGCGAATTAGCTTTGTGGCTTGACCACTAAAACTTGTACTAGGGAAGCTTGTACGACTTTACTAGCAACTGAGCCGAGTACGGCTTTATCCAACTTAGATCGTTTGTGGCTTGGCATCACGATTAGATCGGCGGCTAACCTATCGGCATATTGCAAAATGGTTTTGTACGCTTTGCCTTCCGCAATGTGAACCTTGTAAGGAACTTGATCGCCAATGTGCTGCTGGGCAAAAGCGGTGAGTTGGAGGCTGACGTCTTGCTTCATTTTTTGTGCTGCATCTTTAGGGAAATAACTGCTCACCATCGACGAATGAATGCCCGGAAGAACATTCAATAAATGCAGTTGCGCGTTATTGTGCTTAGCGTGCCAAATGGCGATCTCAATCGCACGATCTGAGAAGCCTTTTTCGTTGAGATCAACAGGGACAAGGATCTGTTTATACATTATTTTTTCTCAGTAAGGCCCTAAACTAGGGCCGATAGTGTGGATTAGGCCGTGAGTGCTTGTTGGCGAATACGACGTCGTTGGTTGACTCCCATTAGGAATACAATCATTAGGCAGGGTACGAATACCCACTCTTTCATTGGTCTCTCTGCATCTTGAATGATCCATTCGATCTGCCAATCAAAATCAATCCCGGATGCTTCCGCTGGACTGCCAAATTCAACCATATCAACAATCATTTTGCCGTCACTTTCGTTTAGCATCAGCCCCATCGAGCTTAGGCGTTCTTCCGCCGTAATTGCATCATCTTCAAAAGGTAAACGTACCGTTTTCTCAATGAAATCTCCGACCAGATTTTCACCAGAAACGCGCAGCACAACGGCTTGACCCACATCGAGTGACTCTGTGATTTGCGTTATTTCCACTCCAGGAGAAAGAACTTTGGCGGGATAAATCATGTCCCACCAGAAACCAGGACGGAAAAATGAGAATGTCAGCACCAGTAACAGCAACGTCTCCCACCATTTATTTCGCGTTAACCACCAACCTTGTGTTGCCGCTGAAAAGAGCAGCATCGCGATAATGGCTGATATCACCGTCAAAGCAAGGTGCCACCATGAGTCAATGCCCATCATCAATAATTGAGTATTGAAAATAAACATAAAGGGTAAGATCGCGGTACGGATATCGTAGGTAAAACCTTGAATACCGGTACGAATCGGATCGGATTTCGCGATAGCTGCGGCGGCAAATGCAGCCAAACCAACGGGGGGAGTATCGTCGGCTAAGATGCCGAAATAGAAGACAAACAAGTGCACGGCGATGAGTGGAATAATCAGGCCATGTTGTGCGCCTAAGGTGACAATTACCGGAGCCATCAAGGTTGAAACCACGATGTAGTTGGCAGTAGTTGGTAAGCCCATACCAAGGATCAAACTGATCACTGCGGTAAAGAGCAGCATCAACAGGATATTGCCGCCAGAGATAAACTCGACGAACTCGGTCATGACGAGACCAATTCCGGTTAGAGTCACTACGCCAACAACAATACCGGCTGCAGCCGTCGCCACACCGATACCAATCATGTTACGTGCACCTGATACTAAGCTTTCGGCTAGGTCGATAAAGCCTTGCTTTGTTTGTGCGTGGATATCACCGCTGTTCGCCATTATGGCTTTGAGTGGACGCTGCGTTATCAAGATAAAAATCATAAATACCGTGGCCCAAAACGCAGAGAGCCCCGGAGAAAAGCGCTCGACGGTCAAGCACCAAACCAAAACCACAATAGGCAGTAAGAAATGCAGGCCTGATTTTATTGTTGGGCCGGGATCGGGAACTTCGGTTAACTCTGCATCGATCTCGATATCGCCTTCTTTCGCGTATTTAGCGGAGATGCGCAGCAGAGCAACATAAGCAATCAGCAAAGCGCCACCCATGATTGGCGTTGCGGCATCACCAAAGACATCTTTCGTCCAACCTACGCCGTAGTACACCGCAGCACTGACCACACATAGACCTAAAATAGTGCCAGTAAAGGACAATAGACTTTGTACTAACGTCGGGTTATGTCGACGCGGTAAGCCTTCCATACCGGCTTTGCATGCCTCAAGGTGGACGATATAAATCAAAGCGATATAAGAAATAAGAGCTGGAAGGAGGGCTGCTTTGATGACCTCAACATAAGAAATGCCGACATATTCAACCATCAAAAATGCCGCCGCACCCATAATTGGTGGTGTGAGCTGGCCATTGGTTGAGGCGGCAACTTCGACCGCTCCAGCTTTAGTTCCAGGAAAGCCAACACGTTTCATCAGTGGGATGGTAAAAGTACCGGTGGTGACGACATTCGCAATCGATGAGCCCGAGACAAGGCCGGATAATCCGGAAGCCACCACTGCCGCTTTGGCTGGACCACCTCTCATGTGCCCCAGTAATGAGAAAGCGACCTTAATAAAGTAAGCACCTGCACCAGCTCGTTCGAGCATGGCACCAAATAAAACAAACAGGAATACAAATGAGGTCGAAACACCTAACGCAACGCCAAAGACCCCTTCAGTGGTAAGCCATAAGTGCGACATGGCTTTATTTAAGCTCGCCCCTTTATGGGCAATCACATCCGGCATGTGTGGGCCGGCAAAGGTATAGAGTAAGAAGACGGCTGCCACAACCATCAGTGGTGGCCCCAAGGCTCGACGTGTTGCTTCAAGCAGCAATAACATGCCGACAACCGAGATAATAATATCAGGAGAGGTTGGTGCCCCAGAACGGTCGGCCAATTGGGCATAAAATATATAGATGTAGGCGGCGGAGAAGCTGCCTGCTAGCGCAAGTAGCCAGTCAAAAACAGGAATACGATCGCGCGGTGATCCTTTTAATGCTGGGTAAGCGGTAAAGGCCAAAAAGATGGCAAAGGTGAGATGTATTGCGCGTGCTTCCGTGTCATTTAATACCGCAAAGTTAAAAATAAATGGTAACGGGGAAGCGTACCAAAGTTGGAATAGCGACCAACATAACGGTACAAACCATAAGATACGTCCAGGAATGCCAGATGGTGAGCGTGCCCCAGTATCGGATTGTGCGACCATTTCCTGCACATCTTGCGACGGTGCTGTTGTCTGCGTCATGTACCTTATCCTTATAATATCTGGTTCAATTCATAATTAATGTTGAACCTGAATCCGCACCTATCAGTGTAGTTAGCTGATTGAAAAATGCGCATCGATTGATTTACTAGGTAAAAAAGAGGTAAGGCTTGAGATTAAGCCTAAAGACGTCTGCTGTGAGACGTTGGAGGACAACAAGGAGGCGGAGCCTCCTTGTTGTTACTTACTTAAGAAGAGCGGCTTACTTGAGAAGACCAACTTCTTTGTAGTATTTCACCGCACCTGGGTGAAGAGGGATAGAAAGACCTGCTTTCACCATGTCTTCTTTTTTCAGGTTGGCAAATGCAGGGTGTAGACGTTTGAAGGTATCAAAGTTTTCAAACACTGCTTTAGCAACGTTGTAAGCCACTTCATCTGAAACATCAGCAGTCGTTACCATGGTTGCCGCAACACCAAAGCTGTTGACATCTTGGTCTGTACCACGGTACATGCCAGCAGGCACTGAGCTAAATGCGTAGTAAGGATTCGCGTTGACGATCGCTTCAATTTGCTCACCCGTTGCAGGGATTAGCTTAGCATCACACGATGTTGTCGCTTCTTTGATTGAACCGTTTGGGTGACCAACCACATAGACAAATGCATCGATTTTGTTGTCACACAATGCTTGAGAGCGCTCTGAACCTTTTAATTCAGATGCGAGCTTGAAGCTGTCGTTAGTCCAGCCCATCGCGTCCATCACAACGCCCATCGTCGCTCGGTCACCAGAACCTGGATTACCGATATTGACGCGCTTTCCAGCTAAGTCAGAGACATTTTCGATCCCTGCATCTGAACGTGCAATGATGTTGAAAGGTTCAGTGTGAAGAGAGAACATTGCGCGTAAATTTTTATAAGGGCCTTGCTCTGAAAATTTACTGGTGCCGTTGTAGCCATGGTATTGCCAGCCTGACTGAACGATACCAAAATCAAGCTCACCAGCACGAATGGTGTTGACGTTGTAAATAGAACCGCCTGTAGACTCGACAGAACAACGGATATTGTGATCTTTACGGCCTTTGTTGACCAACTTACAAATAGCACCACCGGTTGGATAATAAACACCGGTAACAGAACCAGTACCGATAGTAATAAATTCCTGCGCGTTAACAGCACCTGCACCCATAACTGCAGCCGCAATTGCGCCGGCTTTAATAAGTTTGTTCAATGCCATGAATTTTCCTTCCTTTATTCATTATTAACCCCTTTGCAAGTGTAGTTGCTTTGGGAATTTCCTATATTAGAAACGGCATCTTTTCCATGCGATTTAATAGAAAAGTGGCTAAATAATACCAAAAAAACCACAGATAATTACATGTTTATTAAACAAGTTAGCAACATTGGCTGCTTGACAAGCTAACAACTTCTTTTGTGGTTTTGATTAAAGTTCTTTTTTATCAATCGTTTATGGTTACCGCGAGAGGTAAGAGGAGTTTAGTTAAGATGTGACATAAGTCACACTGATAAAAACAGAGTGACTTATTCGGTGTAGCTTGCTGATGTGGTTTAGCCTGCGTACTCAAATAGTTGGCATACAGAGTTAAACAGTTGCTCAGTGGTGATGTTTGCGGTTGGGGTAATAAAGATAGTGTCATCGCCTGCTACGACGCCAAGAATACCTTCAGCCTTACCGAGTGAATCAAGTAAACGGGCAATTAGTTGCGCAGCGCCTGGACCGGTATGAATAACAACCAAAGCCGCGTTGTGGTCAATATCGAGTACTAACTCTCTTAAAGAACTTGATACGGTAGGTACGCCAAATTCTGCAGGTAAGCAGTAGACCATTTCCATTTTTGCATTGCGTGTACGTACCGCACCAAACTTGGTTAGCATACGAGACACTTTGGATTGGTTAATATTTTCAAACCCTTCCGTTTTTAATGCTTCAACGATGTCCCCTTGAGAGCCAAAGCGCTCTTCTTTTAATAATGCTTTAAATGCACGTACTAGGTTGTCTTGTTTTTCTGAATGACGCATGGTTCTCTTTCTTTTCGTCATATAACCAAGTGAATAGTCTCGCATATCTATGCACTTTCTGCCAGTTAAGCGGTGAAAAAAAGTCAATTTAATTTGGATGTATTTAGCATAAATTACTGATAGTTATCTTTGTTAACCCGTTGTCATTTAAGGGGTTTGTTGTGCTATTATGCACTGGTTATGTAGCACGTAAAGTGTGAGGTGCGCAACCTCGCAAAGCTGACGTTAAATAATTGTAATCAGAGGTTGATTATTATAGCTTGGGCTATAGAACAGACTAAAAATTACCCTACCAATATATAATAGAGATGATTTCTCAAGGAGAACTACGATGAAAGTAGCCGTTATTGGTGCCGCTGGCGGCATCGGACAAGCTTTAGCCCTACTACTGAAGAATCGCCTTCCAGCTGGTTCAGATCTGGCCCTTTATGATATTGCACCGGTTACTCCTGGTGTTGCGGCTGATTTGAGTCACATCCCAACTCCGGTTTCGATTAAAGGTTACGCAGGAGAAGATCCGACCCCAGCTCTAGAAGGTGCTGATGTGGTGTTGATCTCTGCTGGTGTTGCTCGTAAGCCTGGAATGGATCGCGCAGATCTATTTAATGTTAATGCTGGCATTGTAAAAGCATTGGCGGAGAAAATTGCGGTAGTTTGTCCGAAAGCATGTATCGGTATCATCACTAACCCTGTTAACACAACAGTGCCAATTGCCGCTGAAGTACTGAAAAATGCGGGTGTATACGACAAGCGTAAGCTTTTTGGTGTGACGACACTGGATGTGATTCGTTCTGAAACTTTTGTTGCTGAGCTAAAAGACAAAGATCCAGGTGAAGTGCGCGTTCCTGTGATTGGTGGCCACTCTGGCGTGACGATTCTACCGTTACTTTCTCACGTAGAAGGTGTTGAATTTACCGCTGAAGAAGTTGAAGCACTGACTAAACGTATTCAAAATGCCGGTACCGAAGTCGTGGAAGCGAAAGCGGGTGGCGGTTCTGCAACACTTTCAATGGGTCAAGCGGCATGCCGTTTTGGTCTATCATTGGTTAAAGCACTACAAGGTGAAGAAGGTGTTGTTGAGTGTGCTTATGTTGATGGTGGTAGTGAGCATGCGACGTTCTTTGCACAACCAATAAAACTTGGCAAAGAAGGTGTCGAAGAAGTACTAAGCTACGGGGCACTCAGTGATTATGAGAAAGCAGCGCTAGATGGCATGCTAGAGACGCTAAATGGCGATATTGAAGTTGGCGTTGATTTCGTAAAATAATGTAATCAAAGCTCATCGTAAAAGCCGATCTTATGATCGGCTTTTTTGATCCTTGTGGTGACTTGTTCGTAAGCAAACAATAAACAAGGAGTCGGCAATGGAAATTGATCATCTATATAAAGGTATGCTGATAGATTGTCATCTTGGTGTGAGCGAAGTTTTGGTCGTTGACAGCGTGACACGTTCAGTGCTCGTTGAGAACACGAAAACCCACCATCAAGAGGCACTTAGCTTGGATGAAGTGTTTGATGAGCCGCAATTACATCCGGGTTGTGACAAATACTATTAATGATGGGTTAATAAAGAAAAAGGTAAGCCTAGGCTTACCTTTTTTCATTTTGTTGATAGCGATAGCTGAGTTTATTTAGTGCGATTCACAGACATGTGCGCAAGAGTGATCAGTGCTTGCTTGTATTCTGAATCAGGCAGGACCGATAGCTCTGCAATTGCTTTGTCTGCTTCTTCATTGGCTTTCTGGCGGGTGTAATCCAAAGATCCTGTTTGATCCATGGCCGCAAGAATATCATTCAAACGATCCATGCCGTTGGATCTTTCGATCGCTTCTCGGATCATCGCCGCTTGTTCAGGATTACCGTGATGCATCGCGTAGAGCAAAGGCAGCGTTGGTTTGCCTTCAGCAAGGTCGTCGCCCACGTTTTTGCCCATATCTTCACCATCAGAGGTGTAATCCATGACGTCATCAATTAATTGGAATGCAGTGCCGAGATACTTACCATAGTTTTGCAAAGCCAGTTCTACTTCGGCAGGAGAGTCGGTCAAGATCGCTCCTATTTGGGTTGCCGCTTCAAACAGACGCGCTGTTTTAGAATAGATAACCTGCATGTAACTTGCTTCGGTCGTATCTGGATTATTGCAGTTCATCAACTGTAGGACTTCACCTTCCGCAATAACATTAACCGCTTCACTCATAAGCTCGAGAATTTTCAATGAGCCTAATTCAGTCATCATTTGGAAAGAGCGAGTGTAGATAAAGTCACCAACTAAGACACTTGCAGCGTTACCAAAAGCGGCGTTTGCTGTGGCTTTGCCACGACGCATATCCGATTCGTCAACGACATCATCGTGCAATAAAGTCGCAGTGTGGATGAACTCGATAAAGGCCGCTGAGGTGATATGAGCGTCACCTTGATAGCCAAGAGCTCGGGCTGTTAAAACCGCAAGAAGAGGGCGTATACGTTTGCCGCCACCACTGACAATGTAGAAACCTAGTTGGTTAATCAGGGATACATCAGAGTTTAGCTGTGCTTGAATTGTTTCATTCACTTTTGCCATGTCATCGGCAGTAAGCGTTTGGATAGCTTTAAAATCCATTGTTATTCCGGCTGAGGTTAGGACCTGTCTGGTGTTTACACATTCTTTAATAGATGAATAATACACTAAAAAACGTTGAAAAATACATGCTTTAAGGGCATGATCTCGGCACTTTTATTTGGCGATTACCTTTTCGCCATTTTTTTAAAAATATGGCTTGTCATAGGCAAGGCTCTTCTGTAGAATCTGCGCCCTATTGATGATTAGTTTAGCGCACACCCAAATTGCTAAAATGCATGTAAAGGCTGTGCGGAAAAAGCGGAGTAAAATATGTACGCTGTTTTCCAATCTGGTGGTAAACAACACCGTGTAAGCGAAGGTCAAACTCTTCGTTTAGAGAAATTAGACGTTGAAACTGGTGCAACAGTTGAATTTGATAAAGTTCTTCTTGTAGCTAACGGTGAAAACATTCAAGTTGGTGCACCTCTTCTTGAGGGTGGCAAAGTTGTAGCTGAAGTTGTACAACACGGTCGTGGCGATAAAATCAAAATCGTTAAGTTCCGTCGTCGTAAGCACTCACGTAAGCAGCAAGGTCACCGTCAGTGGTTCACTGAAGTGAAAATCACTGCAATCAACGCTTAATCGTATTAGGAGAGCTTAACAATGGCACACAAAAAAGCTGGTGGTTCTACTCGTAACGGCCGCGATTCAGAAAGCAAACGCCTAGGTGTTAAACGTTTCGGTGGCGAGTCTGTTCTTGCAGGTAACATCATCGTTCGTCAACGTGGTACTAAATTCCACGCTGGTAACAACGTAGGCCTTGGTAAAGACCATACTCTTTTCGCTCTTACTGAAGGTAAAGTGAAATTTGAAGTTAAAGGTCCTAAGAACCGTAAATTCGTAAGCATCGAAGCTGCTGAGTAATTCACGCTTCTAGCTTAGAATTAGGTTTCTAGCTGAATTTAAAAGCCCTGCCAAATCGGCGGGGTTTTTTATTTATACGAGAACCAAATAACCAGAAGCTTTTGGGCTACGTTATCTTAAGTGTTTAACGTTTAAAGGAAAACCTCTCGTTATTTGGTCCAAAGTAGGGCGGTCCAAGATCTCAGGTGATCGATCTGTATATGGGATCTGCTAGAATTTATATCGTGGTTATGGAACCGTTTTGGTTCTAAACATGATATTGCAACGCACAAAATGCGGAGTAACAGATGAAATTCGTTGATGAAGCGGTAGTTAAAGTTCAAGCTGGCGACGGCGGTAGCGGTGTTGTTAGTTTTTGGCGTGAAAAATTCATCACCAAAGGTGGTCCTGACGGTGGTGACGGTGGCGATGGCGGTGATATTTATATCGTTGCTGATGAGAACCTTAACACACTAATTGATTACCGTTTCCAACGCTTCTATGAAGCGGAACGTGGTGAGAATGGTCGTGGTGGTAACTGTACTGGTAAGCGTGGTAAAGATAAAATACTACGAGTTCCTGTTGGTACGCGTGCTGTCGACATTCACACCAATGAAATTGTGGCTGAAGTTGCAGAACATGGTAAGAAAGTGATGGTTGCTAAAGGCGGCTGGCACGGTCTTGGTAACACGCGCTTTAAGTCTTCAGTAAACCGTGCACCTCGTCAAAAGACGTTAGGTACTAAAGGTGAAATTCGTGAATTGCGCCTAGAGCTACTATTGCTAGCTGATGTTGGTATGCTTGGTTTACCAAATGCGGGTAAATCTACCTTCATTCGCGCCGTATCTGCAGCAAAACCAAAAGTAGCGGATTACCCATTTACGACACTGATCCCTAGCCTAGGCGTGGTTAGTGTTGTTGCTGAGAAAAGCTTCGTTGTCGCTGACATTCCTGGTCTTATTGAGGGTGCGGCAGATGGTGCTGGTTTAGGTATTCGCTTCCTTAAACACCTTGAGCGTTGTCGTGTGCTGCTGCACATGATCGATATTATGCCGGTTGATCAATCTGATCCGATCCAAAACGCATTGACGATCATTGATGAGCTAGAGCAGTACAGTGAGAAACTGGCAGACAAACCTCGTTGGTTAGTGTTTAACAAAGTGGATCTGATGCCTGAAGAAGAGGCGGATGAGATCATCGAAGGTATTTTGGATGCGCTTGGCTGGGAAGAAGAATACTTCAAAATCTCAGCAGTAAATCGTCAAGGTACTAAAGAGCTTTGTTACAAGCTTGCGGACTTTATGGAAACACTGCCACGCGAGTTGGAACAACTTAGTGAAGAAGATAAAGTCGACTTCATGTGGGATGATTACCATAAAGACGCGATGTCAGGCAAAAACGTTATTACTGAAGATGGTGATGACGATGACGACGATTGGGATGACGAAGAAGATGACGGTCACGTTGTCTACGTTCGCGACTAATCCGATCGAATTAAAGAAACCGCATTTATTTGCGGTTTTTTTTCGTCTCAAATATTTTTACGTCTTAAATCAAAGTTATTTGCTGAAAATTTCGTCACAATATTGCGCCGCGTTATGGCTGAGTGGCCAGTGGTTTAGATGTTAATCAATTAGTATGGAAGCTAGGTTGTATGGAAACTAAGCAAAGAGCGATATCGCGCTTAATTGCTCAAGCAGGACAGATGTTGCTCGCCCACGGAGGTGAGAGTGCTTTAGTGGGTAGCATCATGGAAAGGATAGGTTTGGCCTGCGATATGGATGAAGTGGAAGTGTCATTGTCGGCAAGTTCATTGGTGGTCACAACGGTTTATCGTGGTCACTGTATTACCACTGCGCGCCGTTGCCCTGATCGCGGTATCAATATGCGTGTGATTACCCAAGTACAACGCATCTGCATTATGCTAGAACGAGGAATCATCAATGATTACCTTGCCCAGCACAAAATCAATCAAATTAGTCCTGAACGTTATAATCGCTGGTTAGTTGTGGTTATGATCGGTTTGTCTTGCGCTGCATTTAGCCGTTTGGCTGGTGGTGACTGGACGGTTTTCGCGATGACTTTTCTCGCTTCTTCTGTTGGTATGATTGTTCGCCAAGAGATCGGACATCGACATTTTAATCCTTTGGTTAACTTTACTGTGACCGCATTTGTTACCACGGCGATTTCGGTCCAAGCGGTAGTGTATGAATTGGGCAATGCCCCAACTATTGTCATGGCTTCTTCTGTTTTGATGTTGGTGCCAGGGGTGCCATTGATCAACTCAGTCGCGGATATGCTGAAAGGTTACGTCAATATGGGGATTGCTCGTTTTGTCATGGCAAGTTTACTCACTTTAGCGACTTGTTTAGGCATTGTTGCGGCGATGAGCTTATTTGAAGTGTGGGGATGGCTAGTATGATGAATCTAGATTTGTTGATTGGTCTGCTTAACGATATGTTTTTCGCTGCGATCCCCGCGGTTGGTTTTGCGTTGGTGTTTAACGTGCCACAAAAAGCGTTGATCTACTGTGCTCTTGGCGGCGCTCTGGGTCATGGCTCTCGTTATTTGATGATGCATTTTGGCATTCCTATCGAATGGGCCTCTTTTTTTGCCGCGACACTGGTGGGGATGATCGGTGTCCATTGGTCACGTAAGCTATTTGCTCACCCTAAGGTGTTTACGGTCGCTTCATTGATTCCAATGGTGCCTGGAGTGTTTGCTTTTAAGGCAATGATTGCCTTAGTGGAATTGAACCACCGAGGTTTTGAGCCTCAATTGTTGGAAATGCTCACCACCAACTTTCTTAAAGCGATGTTCATTATTGCTGGTTTAGCGGTTGGCTTAGCAATGCCGGGCTTGTTATTCTATCGCCGTCGCCCGATTGTATGATCGGTCTAATTATTACTTAAGGATATAGAATGATCATCAGTATGATTGCCGCGATGGCAAATGATCGTGTGATTGGCAAAGACAATCAAATGCCATGGCACTTACCGGCTGATTTCGCGTGGTTTAAACGCTGTACTATGGGCAAGCCGGTGGTGATGGGACGCAAGACCTACCAATCGATTGGTCGTCCGTTGCCGGGACGACACAATATTGTGATCAGTCGTGATCGTGATTTAATCATTGATGGTGTCACCATGGTGACTTCAATTGAGCAAGCACTTGCCGCAGCAGATAATGTCGAAGAGGTGATGATTATTGGTGGTGGTGCGATCTATCACGCTTGTTTACCTCTGGCAGATAAGCTGTATGTGACTCATATTGATGCGAACATTGATGGTGATACTCGATTCCCCGCGTGGGATAAAAGCTTTGTAGAGCGTTATTCAGAGAGCTATAAAGCAGATGAGAAGAACGCTTACGATATGCGTTTTGTTATCTTGGAGAAGTAAGAACACGTCGTTTCGATAAGCGAGAGCTGAAGTATCATCGCGGTTTCTCTGGTGGAGAGCCGTTTTACATTCTCGTTTCTTAAAGCTTAGTCTTCTCGATTCTCATCTCTTGCAGCAAAGCAAAATGTTGCGCCTTCAAATTATGTTAGCGCTGGCTGTACAAAGTATTGTTTGTCTTCCCAGCGCAGCATTGTGAGCGAGCCTCCCCACACACAACCAGTGTCTAAACCTATTTCACTTTGTGAAAAATGGCCTTCTAACGCAGCCCAATGACCGAATAAAACCGGTTTTTCCAGCTTGATGCGATTGGGTAAATCAAACCATGGCATCAGTTCATTGGTATCATTTTTTTGTGGTGGCAGTTTACATGCCATGTCTAATCGACCATCAGCAAAGCAAAACCGCATGCGAGTAAATGCGTTAATGATATAGCGATATCGGTCAATACCAGTGAGAGTGTCGTGCCATTTGTCTGGTTGATCAGCATACATATGTTCGATAAGCCAAGGCCAATTGTCACTTTGTAATATTTGTTCGATCTCTTGATTGGCTGTTCGAGCAGTGGTGAGATCCCATTGCGGAGAGATCCCCGCATGACACATTACGAATTCAGCATGTTCCGCGAATAAAGGTTGCTGACGTAACCAGAACAGTAATTGATCTTTGTCTTCAGCAGTAAAAATCGCCGCCGTTTTATCTTTGTCTTTTATGCGGTGAATACCCAACGAAACGGCAAGCAAGTGTAGATCGTGATTACCGAGCACAACCACTGCACTGTTACCTAGCTGCTTGATAAAGCGTAATGTTTCCAGAGATTTTGGTCCGCGAGCAACAAGATCGCCTGCGATCCACAGTTGATCATGATTTGTATTGAAATTTACGCTTGCCAGAAGACGTTGTAATTCATCTAAACAGCCTTGAATATCACCAACGATATAAGTTGCCACTGACTATTCCTAATTTAAGACATTTGGGATTGCGAGTCGGAAAGGGTCAATTTCAGCAATGAATTGCTGCCCCTTTTCATCTAGCATTATGTACTGTCCTTGCATCACGCCAACCGGAGTTTCGATGGCGGTACCACTGCTGTAGGTGTACTCATCATGCCCATCGATAAAAGGTTGTTGACCAACAACCCCGTCCCCTTCGACATTAATTTGTTTGCCATTAGCATCGGTAATTAACCAGCGACGACTGATTAATTGCACGGTTTGGCGACTGAGATTTTTTATCGTGACTAAGTAAGCAAAGATGTAGTGATTTTCGGTAGGGTTTGATTGTTCCGCAATATATTTGCTGTGGACTTGGATTTTGATACAAGGTTGTGAGACATCCATGTGTTAGCTCCTCGTAGCATTGTGCCGTGTTAAAAGAAAAGGGCGCCTGAGCGCCCTTAAAAATTATACGTGATTGGCGTCAAGCCAGTTCGCCATCGCAACAAACTGCTCTAGCGTTAGGTTTTCAGGACGTAGTGCTGGATTGATGCCTAGCTCTTCAAGTGTTTCAACTTCTATCAGGCCTTTATAGCAGTTGCGAATCGTCTTACGGCGTTGGTTAAAGCCTTCGCGACATACGCGCTCAAGCCATTTTAGGCTTGTTGCTGGGTGAGGTAGCACTTCATACGGCATTAGGCGCACGACCGCAGAGTCTACTTTTGGTGGTGGAACAAATGCTGTTGGTGGCACTTCAAGCACTGGTACTACTTTACAGAAGTATTGTGCCATCACAGTTAAACGACCGTATGCCTTACTACCAGGGCCTGCTGCCAAACGGTTAACCACCTCTTTTTGCAACATGAAGTGCATGTCTTGAATGTCCGCATGGAATTCAAACAGGTGGAACATCAATGGCGTAGAGATGTTGTATGGCAGGTTGCCGAAAATACGCAGTTTATTGTTCGGTTTTACCAGCTGTGCGAAGTCGAAGCGCATTGCATCGCCTTCGTGGATCGTCAGCTTGTCTGCTAATTCTGGGTGGTTACGCAGACGCTCAGCCAGATCGCGGTCCAGCTCGATAACGGTAAATTTATCGACTTCGCGGCCTACAGGCTCTGTAATAGCACCAAGGCCAGGACCGATCTCTACCAAGTTTTGACCTGGTCTAGGATTGATGGCAGAAACGATACCATCAATGATATAAGGATCGTTTAGGAAGTTTTGACCAAAACGTTTACGCGCTTTGTGTCCTAAATGGACATCATTTCTCATTGTTTCTTCTCTACTAAATCTATTGCATGCGTCAGCGCTGTTCGGAAGCTCCCTGTGTCCGCAAGACCGGTTCCTGCTAGGTCAAGAGCTGTTCCGTGATCAACCGATGTTCTTATAAAGGGTAGACCAAGTGTGATATTTACTGATCGTCCAAATCCTTTATATTTCAGGACTGGCAATACTTGGTCGTGGTACATACCCAATACCGCATCGGCATCTTGTAAGTATTTCTCATTGAAGATGGTATCGGCGGGAAGTGGGCCTATCAGCTTTATTCCTTTCTGAGCTTTAATGCGCTCAAGTGTAGGCGTGATAGTTTCAATTTCTTCTCGACCCAAGCAGCCATCTTCTCCTGCGTGAGGATTAAGCCCGCAAACATAGATGTTTGGCTGACGAATAGCAAATTTTTCTACTAAATCACGATGTAAAATATCAATGATTTTTTCCAATCGCTCTTCAGTCACAGCTTTTGATACGTAGGCGAGTGGGATATGTGTCGTCACTAAGGCAACACGTAGTCCTTCCGTTGCCAGCATCATAACAACCAAAGGAGTATTAGACTTTTCAGCAAAAAACTCAGTATGGCCGCTAAAGGCAACGCCTGCTCGGTTGATGACACCTTTGTGCACAGGGCCGGTGACAACCGCATCAAACTCGCCACTCATGCTGCCATTCGCGGCACGTTCCAAGGTCTTTAGAACATAGTGGCCATTAGCTTTATCGAGTTTACCCGCTGCAACCGTTTGGTCACTCGCAATATGATCCACAATCAAAGAGCCCGCTTGTTGTGGGCTCACTGTTAAGCTTGCATCGTAATCATGCAAGGTCACATCAATGCCGAGCAATTTGGCGCGCTCGGCGAGCATTGTTTTGTCAGCACAAACCACGATTTGATGATCCCAACTCTCGCTTGAAAGTGCTAAGACCAAATCTGGGCCAATGCCTGCAGGTTCACCTGCAGTGACAACAATGCGTTTAATTGACATTACGCTGATCCTGTACCATTTCTACGTAAGCGCCTGCGCGGAGTTCTTGTACCCAGGCGCTGGCTTCTTCATTGAACTTGCGGTTGAACAAAATACGGTAAGCTTTGTTCTTCATTGCTGAATCCGTGCGGTCAACTTCGCGGCGATCGAGTACTTCAACAATGTGCCAGCCATGGACGGTTTTAAATGGTGCGCTAATTTGGCCAACCGCTAAGGTGTCTACTTGGTGTTTAAACTCAGGAACATATAGATCGGAGGTTTGGTAACCTAGTTCACCATTTTGTGCCGCAGAGCCAGGGTCTTGGCTATATTGCTGAGCCAACTCCGCAAAGGTCGCTTCGCCAGCATTGATCTGACGAATAAACTCGTTAAGTTGCTTTTGCACGCCGTCATCACTCAATATGACGGTTGGTTTAACCAAAATATGACGTGCGTTAACTTCGGTTACTGCAACGGTTTCAAGACCTTTTACGTCTTCAATTTTTAGAATATGGAAACCAACACCACTGCGGAAGGGACCAATAATACTGCCTTTATTTTGCAGCTTGATTTGATCAGCAAAGATGGTTGGCATCTCTTCTTTACGCATCCAGCCCCAATCACCACCTTGCAGTGCTTTTGGCCCTTTAGAGTAGGCGTAAGCGAGTTTGGCAAAATCTTCACCGCCATTGAGCCTTGTTACTAGCTCGTTAGCTTGTGCTTCTACTTGCGATTTATCATCACCGTCATTCACACGAAGTTGAATGTGACCAATTTTGTACTGTACGGTCGCACTGGTTTCTTGTGCTAACACTTCCGCCAGATTTTCTACCTCGGCTGGCAGAATGTTGATGCGGCGACGAACTAACGCGTTACGCGCTTCGCTAGCAGCGATCTCATTTCGAACTTGCTCACGAAATTCAGGGTAGCTAATGCCTTGTGCGCTGATTGCGGCTCTCAGTTGTTCAACGGTTTGATTATTGTTTTTGGCGATATCGGCGATAGCATCGTTTAAACGATTATCATCAATACGCACACCAATTCGTTCTGCTTCTTGTTGCTGAAGGTTTTCAAGGATGAGTTTTTCTTTCACTTGCTCAATCAGCACATCTTCGTCTGGTAATGCTTGACCATTTTCACTCGCGTTAAATTTGAGTGTTTTTACTGCGGTATTGATATCGCTATCGAGAATCACGCCTTCATTGACGATAATCGCGACTTTATCCATTTCAACCATCTCAGCAGAAGCTGTACTGATATGGCATGCCGCTACCAGGGTAAGCAGCGTGTATTTCCAAGTTTTCATCAATAACCCTTTAAATAAACGTTTGGCCAGCCTTATCGGCTGGCTAAAAAATTAGTTGTTCAAATAGAATGGACGGCCATAACCGAGCGAGTTACCAGCACTGTCGAGTCCTGAGAGTCCCGAGCCTGCTCCGATATTGGTACCAAAACCGACAACGCCAAAGTTAATACTAAAGTTGCTTTCATATTCAGGCTCAGAATTTGGTGAGCTGAAGGTCGGATTCCAGCTACGCAGTTGGTTGCTATACGTGAAGCCAATATACCAACAATCATCGATATAGTTTAAGCGCGCCAACCATTCAAGTGAGTTTTCAGTGGTTAAATCATAGAAGTACTGAGCGCTCGCGTTCCAATTATGCGATAAGTTGTAACCCGCTAAGAAACCAGCCTGTGAAATGCCATCTCGAGTAATGCCATTGATGCCATTTTCACTATCGATACTATTTAGATCGACGGTCTGTTCTATGTACTCCTTGGTGACATAGCGGTAGTTACCTTGAACATAGCCGCCATTGAAGCGGTATTCTAAGGTGCTGTTACCCAATTGCATTTCACCAGAGTCAACATCGTATTGAATGCCACCGTGATAGAACAAATAATCGTTGAAGTTAAAGTCCATCTCCACAGCCCATGCTGAGTAGTTGGTCGAATCTTCTTCATTTTCTCCAATTGAGGTCGAGTTTTTAGTCGATTTATCAAGGTAAAAAATCTGACCAAAAGAGATATTTAAACGTTCTTTGTACTGGTCATCGAAAAAGCGCGTCGAGGCGCCGTAACTGAATTGGTTAGCCGGCGCAATGCGGTCCACGCCACTGTATTTTCGACTGCGGAATAGGCCGTAGTAATCGGTTTGCAATAACGTCGTGTCGTATAAGTAGATATCACGTTGATCTTCTTGAGGCACATAAAGGTACTGAATTTGTGGCTCTAGTGTCTGGGTATAACCACCTAATACATAGGTATCACGTTCAAGTACGATACCAGCATGAGAGCGAAATTCCGGGATAACCCGCGTGACATCCTCTTTCAAATTGTAGCCATTAAATTGTTCATCACTGAGGTTGATGCCACTCAAATCTTGCTGATAGTAGGTGCCAAGTAGGCGCGCTTCAGTCGTCCATGTGCCCCAAGTGGTGCCGATAGGCACGGTTAGACCAGGTTCAATATGCACGCGCGTTGCCGATGGTTTATTACCATCGTCGGTATCAAAGCGTGAAATACTACTCACCATATCAAAATCAAGATACGGTGTTAGCTCGGGTGCGTAGTAGTTAAACGATAGTTGTGGCAATAGGCGATATGGCAGATTTCCTTCCTCTGTCAACACTTGGAAATCACGCGCCAGTAACGATGCATCCCAAGCATGGCTGCGATAAGTTACTTTACCCTCTTGGATTAATTGTCCATCTTCGCGGTTACCAATACCTGAATCGACATCGGTAAAATAGTCGATATCACTGACTTTTGAGTAATCAATATCAAACTTCCACGCTTGGTCATAGATACCACTATGAGTATATTGGAAGCCCCAGCGATCGCCTTTTTCTGGGTGCTTTTTATCATCGGGTAGATATTCCGATTCAATTTGACCTGCGCCTAATTCAGTTAGGTAGCGGAAGTTACTATTTAGTTGGGTACCGCGCTTTTCCATGTATTTGATGGTCGTTTCGAGATCGTAGTTCGGTGCTAAGTTCCAATAAATCGGAACTTCCATCTCAAAGCCATCACTTGAACCATAAGATACTGTCGGGTAAAGAAAGCCCGTTTTACGAGTGTCGCCAATCGGTACGGTTAAGAATGGCAGATAGAAAACCGGTACACTTTGAATTTCAAAGCGCGGATTATAGAAGGTCGCCTCTTCGTCGTTTTGGTCGATATCAATACTTGATGCCACCATGCGCCAAGAGTTATCACCTTCTGGACAAGAGGTAATCGAGCCATCTTCAATCTCGTATAATGCTTTACCGGTTTTCGCTACATAAACCGCTTCACCACGGCCTGGCTCACAGAGAAATTGGTATTTGGTATTATTGAGTTCAATATGTTCGGAATTGAGATGATTGACGGCCTTGTCTGAAATGGTTTTTACTTCACCATCACTGAACGTAACGTTGCCTTCGGCAATCACGACATTATCTTGCTGGTGCAGAGTAACGTTATCTGCCAGCATGCGTTTTTTGCCTTGAACGACAACCACGTTACCGCTATAAGTAGCTTTATCGCCATTGACGCCCTCTAAGCTATCCGCTTCGACGTTGATCGGTTGCTGGTTGGGATTTTCGGCATCAGGTTGATCGATCAAACATTGATCTATAGCAGGCAGTTCCTGCACACTGTCGTCAACTAGCGCTTCACTAGCTTGAATCTGTGATGTAAACACTGCAGCGCTGATTGAAGCGGCAAGTAACGAACGGGGAAAACGTGGCATCGAGTTTTACTATCCTGTTTAACTTGACAAATTCGGCTAATATATCCCGATATATTCACGCTGAGCCGAGTATCTCAGGGTTACTTGGGGATTAACGACCGGATTAAGAAATAAAACGGTCTTTATCATAAAGGAATTTAACTCATCCGGCACTATCAGACCGCGTCACGATGAAAAAATTCAGAGATTGAGAGCACATAATGCATATTTTTGGCAAAATTCTTGGCACTTTTTTTGGCTTTATGTTCGGCGGGCCGCTAGGTGCACTATTTGGCTTGTTTCTTGGACATCAGTTTGACAAAGCTCGCCGTTTAAATCAGGCGGGTTTTAATTCATCGCCATTTGGAGGCGGGCCAAGCCAAGCGCAAAAGCAAGAGGAGTTTTTCAAAGCGGCTTTTGCGGTGATGGGGCATGTGGCGAAAGCCAAAGGTCAAGTGACTCGTGAAGAGATTCAGTTGGCCAGTACCATGATGGAACGAATGAACTTGCATGGTAGCCAACGTACTGCAGCGCAAGAGGCGTTTCGTGATGGCAAATCATCTGATTTTCCATTAAATGAGGTATTGGCACGCGTTAATATTTCATCTGGCGGTCGATTTGATCTGTTGCAGTTTTTTTTAGAATTGCAGATTTCAGCGGCATTTGCCGACGGTTCATTGCACCCGAGTGAGCGTGACGTTTTGCACCGTATCGCACAAAAACTGGGTTTCTCTGCTCAGCAACTTGAACAGCGTTTACGTATGCAAGAAGCGGCATTTCGTTTTCAACATGGTGGCGGCTTCAATGGACACTCTGCGGGTGGTCAGCAATCAGGATCGTGGCAACAAGCCTCTTCGGCTAACCAAGTCAATGATGCTTATGATGTGTTAGGTATTGATGCGGATGCGGATAGTAAATCGGTTAAGCGAGCGTATCGCAAATTGATGAATGAGCATCACCCTGACAAGCTGATGGCGAAAGGTCTGCCGCCGGAGATGATGAATGTGGCCAAAGAAAAGTCACAAGAGATTCAAAACGCTTACGATTTAATAAAAAAAGTGAAAGGTTTTAAGTAACTCTTTTAATCAATAAAAAGCGAGCTGATGCTCGCTTTTTTTATTAGGTAGGGGATTATTTGCGTACTGCAATCGCTTCAATCTCAATACCTACATCTTTCGGTAGACGCGCAACTTCAACACATGAGCGTGCAGGGTAGTTAGCGACGTTATGTTCATCAAAGAACTTACCGTACACTTCGTTAACCGTACCAAAATCGTTTAGATCTTTAACGAAGACAGTCATTTTTACAATATCAGTCACGCTTAGGCCTGACGCTTCAACCACGGCTTTTACGTTCTCAAGAGATTGGCGAGCTTGTACTGCGATATCAGCAGAGACTTCACCCGTCACAGGGTTTACTGGGATCTGGCCTGAAGTTAGAACCATGTTACCTAGGTCTACACCTTGTACATATGGGCCAATTGCTGCTGGAGCAGATTCTGTGTGAAGTACTTTAGTCATGAGTTTTTCCAATCAATTCACTGAAACAAAGAACGTCAGTGTGCCTGCATTCAGAAACTAGGTAAAGATCAAAATACCCCGCCGAAGCGAGGTATTGGAATGGTGCTGCGTGAGACAATGCTAATTAGAGCATTGGTTTTAGCTTAACGTTCTGTAACTATTTCTCTTGAGAACACTTTCTCACAATATTTGCACTTCAAACGAACATCATTATTTTTAGCAAACACCTTAAAGCTACTATCGACGGGTTCACCATGGGTAATACAGTTGCTATTTGGGCATTCAAATACACCAGTTACCTGCTCTGGTAGTTCGAGCGCCAGTTTTTTCACTACTTGATAGTTTTCTATTTGGTTTACAGTCGCATGCGGTGCATAGAGTGCTAATTTGCTGGCTTGCTCTTCACTGACAAAAACATTTTCGATTTTGATTAGGTCTTTGTGGCCCAGCGCAGAAGAAGGCAGATTTAAACCAACAGTGACGCGTTGATTGCTCTTATGCATGCTAAATAATTTGAGTACTTTAATGCCGATTTGTGCAGGGATATGGTCGATAACAGTGCCGTTTTTAATCGCTTCTACCTGCAATTGAGTTTCTTTGTTCATGGTTCTGACTCCTCGATTACAGTGCTTGGTTAAGGACTAATGCTAGCAAGGCTTGACGTGCGTAAACGCCGTTTTCTGCTTGCTGGAAATAATAGGCATGAGGGGTTTTATCAACGTCAGTGGTGATTTCATCTACGCGAGGCAGAGGATGCAATACTTTGAGGTTTTCTCGTGCATCTTCTAGCATGGCAGCAGTCAGAATGTAGGCTGACTTGATATGTGCGTATTCCGACTCATCGAAGCGCTCTTTTTGCACGCGAGTCATGTAAAGAATATCCAGTTCAGGGATCACGCTTTCCATATCAGTATGCAGGCTATACTGAATGCCTGCTTCATCAAGCTCTTCACAAATGTAATCTGGCATCGCCAGTGCGTCTGGTGCCACGAAGAAAAAACGGATGTTGTTAAATTTCGCTAGGGCTTGAGTCAGTGAGTGCACTGTGCGGCCATATTTCAAGTCACCAACAAAAGCGACATTGAGATTATCTAAGCGGCCTTGTGTTTCAGCAATGGTGTAGAGATCCAGTAGCGTTTGAGTTGGATGCTGATTTGCACCGTCGCCAGCGTTAATAATTGGTACGCCATTAGAGAATTCAGCTGCTAAGCGAGCCGCGCCTTCACGTGGGTGGCGCATTACAAATGCATCAACATAAGTTGAGATAACTTGGATTGAGTCTGCTAATGTTTCACCCTTATTGGCTAACGAAGTGTTACCTGCGTTATCAAAACCAATCACATCACCGCCAACGCGTTGAATGGCCGTTTCAAAAGAGAGGCGAGTTCGGGTTGAAGGCTCAAAAAAGCAACTCGCGACTACCTTGTTTTTGATCAGATCTGGATTCGGTTCTGCTTTGAGTTGTCCAGCGGTTTGGACTATAAGTTCGAGCTCTGCACGGGATAGCTCTGGAATCGAAATGATATGCTTGTTGTAAAGCGTGTTGGTCATAATCGTCATCCCTGTCTGATGAAAGAATAAAAATTTAGGCAATAAAAAAGCCTCCCAATAGGGGAGGCTTTAAAAATAAGAGGAAGCTGTAAAATAAACAGCCAGTAAGCAATGTTGCTTACGCAATGTAGTGCGCAATTGACAGCGTGTCGCCGTGCAAATGTTACGTGGCATTATTACAACCTCCAGATAAATTGCCGAGCATTATACGCTGAAGAAAGACAAGCGCAAGCGATTACCTAGCGGTTTTCTGGTGCAAAAGGTTTTAATGACCTAGCGTTGCAACCATCACGGCTTTTATCGTGTGCATGCGGTTTTCTGCTTCATCAAAGACAATCGAATGATGAGATTCAAACACCTCTTCAGTCACCTCTAATCCTTTCATACCATACTTTTCCGCCACTTCTTTGCCAATGGCTGTTTCATCGTTATGGAAGGCCGGTAGGCAGTGCATAAATTTGGCGTGTGGGTTACCGGTTTTATTCATCACATCCATATTGATTTGATATGGCGTCATCAATGCTACGCGTTCATCCCATGCTTCGGCAGGCTCGCCCATCGATACCCAGACGTCGGTGTAAAGGAAATCGCATCCTTTGACTCCTTCTTCAACGTTTTCCGTTAAAGTAATTTTGGCACCGGTTTGCTGAGCAATCTCTTGGCAAGTTGCAACAAGTTGTTCTTCTGGCCAAAACTGTTTTGGTGCCACAAGGCGAATATCCATGCCCATTTTTGCCGCGCCAACCATCAGTGAATTACCCATATTATTGCGAGCATCACCTAGATAAGCGAAGGTCATTTCATTGAGCTGTTTACCTTGACCGTGTTCCAGCATCGTCAGGAAGTCAGCGAGAATTTGCGTTGGGTGGAACTCATCGGTAAGGCCGTTCCATACTGGTACGCCAGCAAATTCCGCTAATTCTTCCACGATATGTTGGCCAAATCCGCGGTATTCAATGCCATCGTACATACGGCCAAGTACACGAGCGGTATCTTTCATTGATTCTTTGTGGCCAATCTGTGAGCCAGAAGGACCAATGTAAGATACTTGAGCGCCTTGATCGAAGGCTGCCACTTCAAAAGCGCAGCGAGTTCGTGTTGAGGCTTTCTCAAAGATCAGAGCGATGTTTTTTCCCAACAGTGTTTTTTGTTCAGTGCCACTGTATTTGGCTTTTTTAAGATCCGCTGACAGATCGAGTAGGAATTGAATCTCTTTTGGAGAGAAGTCGAGTAACTTAACGAAATTACGGTTACGAAGATTGAACGCCATGCTCTAGTCCTTGAGAGTGAAGATTACTGAATGACAGTAAAACATAAAAACTCACAAAAAGTGAATAATTATTTTCTGCAAAGACGAATCACAAGCTGTGATTCGTCTCTGATGGCGTTGTTGTGTGACTACAAATTTTCTTCTGCGTATTCCGCCAAGCGGCTACGTACGACGCCATTAAGATGGATATTAGCGCTCCCTTCAAAGTTTTTAAATCGTTCGACCATATAAGTGAGTCCAGACGTGACAGGAGTCAGATACTGAGAGTCAATTTGCGCCAGGTTGCCGGAGCAAACAATTTTGGTTCCTTCGCCACAGCGAGTAATGATGGTTTTGATTTGTGAAGCCGTCAGGTTTTGGCATTCATCGAGTAAAACAAACGCGTTTTGAATCGATCGCCCACGCATAAAATTGATTGATTTGAACTGAATATTGGCTTTATCACAGATATATTTGAGTGATCCTTCGGTGCAATGGTCATTCTTGTGCAATGCCTCCAAGGTATCAGTCACAGCCGCGAGCCAGGGCAACATTTTTTCTTCTTCGCTACCGGGTAGATAACCAATTGACTCGCCAATATCGGGGGTATTACGGGTGACAATTATTTTATCAAACATTTTATGTTCGATATTTTGTTCAAGCGCTGCCGCCAGTGCTAAGAGAGTTTTACCGCTGCCAGCGGCTCCGGTAAGAATAACTAAATCAATATCAGGGTCGAGCAATGCATCTAACGCCATGCCTTGGTAAATATTTTTAGGGGTAATATCCCATGCTCGGCGATTCATGAGGCGCTCTCGACTGAGATCTTTTAGCGTGATTTGCTCTTCATCGAACTGCGCCACACGGCCAATAAAATCTGTCTGCTCATCGAGGATATATTGATTAAGATAGGTCGGTTCAAAAGGTGATTTGGCGAGGGTATGGTAGGTTTTTCCCGCCCAGTTCTTACTCTCAACGTCATCTACCTGAGCCCAAAAGTCCCCCTCAATTTGTTGAAACCCTTTAGTTAGATATTGCACATCGTCAATCAGCTGATCACTGCGATAATCTTCCACAAATCGCACGCCTGCACCTTTGGCTCGCAAACGCATATTGATGTCTTTGGTGACGAGAATGACTTCGCGCGGAGCGCGTTTATTTTGCAGATAAAGTACCGCATTAAGAATACGATTATCGCCGGCTTTGTCGGCAAAGGCCTTAACGGTTTCTTGCAGCTCAAAATCGGCCAAAATCGCAATGTGTCCAGCGCCTTCTTTATCGCGATTAATCGGAATTCCCTCAGAAATTTCATCAGGGGTCGCGTCTTTAAAGAGTGCTTCAAGTGCTCTAATCGCCACGCGTGCATCGCGTGCAACATCGCGTTTGCTGTCTTTTATGCGGTCGAGTTCTTCGAGTACTGTCATTGGAATGACAACATCGTGTTCTTGGAAAGAGTAAATAGCAAAAGGTTCATGAAGAAGGATATTTGTATCAAGTACGAAGAGTTTTCTGTCCGTATCACCCATAAGCGTCTCCTGCCGCAAAGCGGCGCAGTGCTCACTGCTGTGAGGCTGACTTTAACTGTTTGCCTCAGGCGTTGCCGCGGTATGGTTGCACTGGAACGCCTAAAACAACCCCATGTTGATCGTCCTAAAGCAGCGGGCTAACAAGCGCAGGCTGCTAGTAAAAGTATAGGCAATCATCCAATACATTTGTGCCACTGGTTTCTTACACTTTGATGTCAGGCGAAGATGCGACAAAAAATCACGGCGAAATGTGGGCTAGGCACGTGACCAATGTCACAGCTTCGAGTAATATTAGCGACCTTTTTCTACGCTACTGCTGAACGGAAAATTCCTGACTCAGCCGCCTTTGAAATAGCGCAAGAACAGCTAAAATATACCCAAGTAACTTTGAAATTCGTCCTTTAAGAGTTGGTCATAAGCTCAATTTCAGCATCACTGTTTGTGTGATCTGAGTTTTCTGTGAACGTAAATCAGCCACTAAACTTTGAATTCCGCATCTTGAAGTCACTTGGATATAAATAATAATTTTACGAAATGAGGTAGTCGATACATGACATTTGCTTTGGGCCAGCGTTGGATCAGCGATACGGAAAGTGATCTTGGTTTAGGAACCGTAGTGGCATTGGATGCTCGTACAGTGACAGTAATGTTTGCTGCTTCAGAAGAAAACCGTGTCTACGCCCGTAGCGAAGCGCCTGTCACTCGCGTGACATTTAACGTTGGTGATGTGATTGAAAGCCAAGAAGGTTGGTCACTGCAAGTTGAGCAAGTTATCGAGAATCAAGGTATCTATACCTATATCGGCATTCGTGAAGATAGCGGCGAGCAAGAGATCACGCTACGTGAAATCATGCTTAGCAATCAAATTCGTTTTAATAAACCTCAAGACAAGCTGTTCGCCGGTCAAATTGATCGTATGGATAACTTCGTATTACGTTACCGCGCGCTAAAAAATCAATATGAGCAACACAGAAGTCCAATGCGTGGCTTGTGTGGTATGCGTGCTGGTCTTATTCCTCATCAGCTCTACATCGCACATGAAGTGGGTCGTCGTCATGCGCCACGCGTTTTGCTGGCTGATGAAGTTGGTCTGGGTAAAACCATCGAAGCGGGCATGATCATTCACCAGCAAGTGCTGGCAGGTCGTGCTGAGCGTATTTTAATTGTGGTTCCTGAGACGCTACAACATCAGTGGTTAGTGGAAATGATGCGTCGTTTCAATCTGCACTTTTCAATCTTTGATGAAGAGCGTTGTATTGAAGCTTTTGCTGATGCAGAAAACCCATTTGATACCCAGCAATATGTTTTGTGTTCACTGGATTTTCTTCGTAAAAGCCGTAAACGCTTTGAACAAGCGGTAGAAGGTGAGTGGGATCTTCTAGTGGTCGATGAAGCGCACCACCTTGAGTGGAGCCAAGACAAGCCAAGTCGTGAATACCAAGTAGTAGAAGGGTTGGCAGAGCGTACGCCGGGCGTACTATTACTAACCGCAACTCCAGAGCAGCTAGGCCGTGAAAGCCACTTTGCGCGTTTACGTCTATTAGATTCTGACCGCTTCTACGACTACCAAGCGTTTGTGGAAGAAGAAGAGCAATACGCACCAGTGGCGGATTCTGTTAGCGCGCTATTCTCAGGCCAAGCATTGCCTGATGAAGCTAAAAATCAAATTACTGAACTGTTATCAGAGCAAGATGTAGAGCCGTTGTTCCGTATTATTGAGAGCAACAGCGATGAAGTTGAAAAAGCCAACGCTCGTCAAGAGCTGATTGATAACCTTATGGATCGCCATGGTACTGGTCGCGTTTTATTCCGTAATACGCGTGCAGCAATCAAAGGTTTCCCTAAGCGTAATGTTAACCTTCTGCCAATGGCGATCCCGCAGCAATACACCACCTCAATGCGTGTGGCGGGCTTGATTGGCGGTAAGATGAGCCCAGAAGCTCGCGCGTTGAAAAACTTGTACCCAGAAGAGATTTTCCAAGAGTTTGAAGGGGAAGATTCAAGCTGGTGGCAATTCGATTCACGTGTGAACTGGTTGCTGGAAAAAATTAAAGATAAGCGTGCAGAGAAAATTCTGGTTATTGCTTCACGTGCCAGCACGGCTCTGCAACTAGAGCAAGCTTTGCGCGAGCGTGAAGGCATCCGTGCCACCGTATTCCACGAAGGCATGTCGATCCTTGAGCGTGATAAAGCCGCGGCTTACTTTGCACAAGAAGAGGGCGGTGCACAGGTCTTGATCTGTAGTGAGATTGGATCTGAAGGTCGTAACTTCCAATTTGCCAACCAACTAGTGATGTTTGATCTGCCGTTCAACCCAGATTTGCTGGAGCAGCGTATTGGTCGCTTGGACCGTATTGGTCAAAATCGTGATATCGATATTCACGTGCCATATCTGGAAGGAACATCGCAAGCGATCCTAGCTCGCTGGTTCGATGAAGGCCTAAATGCTTTTGCTGAAACTTGCCCAACCGGACGTGCCGTGTATGACCGTTTCTCAGATGATTTGATTAACATTCTGGCATCTGGTACCAGCGAAGGGCTAGATGAAGTGATTGATGCCTCGGCTAAGATGAACAAAGAGCTGAAAGCGCAACTTGAACAAGGTCGTGACCGCTTACTTGAGATGCACTCCAATGGTGGAGAAAAAGCGCAAGCAATTGTAGAGAAAATCTCAGCAACCGATGGTGATACCAACTTAGTCACGTTCGCACTGAGCTTGTTTGACACCATTGGTTTAAACCAAGACGATAAAGGCGAGAACGCACTGGTTGTGACGCCATCTGAACACATGATGGTACCAAGCTACCCAGGCCTACCTTACGAAGGGGCGACAATTACCTTTGATCGTGACACTGCACTCTCTCGTGAAGATATGCACTTTATCAGTTGGGAACACCCAATGATCCAAGGTGGTATTGACCTGTTGATGAGTGAAGGTGTTGGTACTGCGGCTGTTTCACTACTGAAGAACAAAGCACTACCCGTTGGTACTATGTTGCTTGAGTTGGTTTACAGTGTTGATGCTCAGGCACCGAAACGCAGTGGTATTAGCCGTTTCTTACCCAAAACACCGATTCGCGTGATGTTGGATGGCAAAGGTAATGATCTATCTGAACAGGTAGAGTTTGAAAGCTTTAACCGTCAGTTGAGCCCAATTGGTCGCCATATTGCGGCGAAATTGGTGACATCAGTGCAAGGTCAAGTACATCAACTGATCAGCGCCGGTGATGCTTTGGTAGTGAGCAAAGTTGACGCTATTCGCCAGCAAGCAGAAAAAGAGATGCAAGCGAGCTTGAACGCTGAACTTGAACGTCTGCAAGCGCTGAAAGCCGTTAACCCGAACATTCGTGATGAAGAGATTGATGCGATTGATGCGCAAATCAAAGAGCTGACTGGCTATATTAGTAAAGCTCAGTATCAACTAGATTCTCTGCGTATGATTGTGGTGTCTCACCAGTAATCGAGATTGAAATAAATACAAAGGCCTTCATTGCGAAGGCCTTTTTTGTTTCTGGTAATGAGCGATTTACTCAGATTGTTAAATGAACCATTTCCACCAAATAAACAGCGCTAAGAAGCCAAATAAGTAAATTAAGCCACTAACTAATAGAGAGCCACTTTTGGCTTTTACTCAGTGCTAGCTCTGCGGGCAGTTGAGTGCGCGTTACCAAAATATAGTTTAACAACGCAAAAAATGGAGTGGTAATAAAGGCCATCACCATGGCAAAGTCGAGCATTGGCAATAGTGCGCCAGCCCAAATAGAATGATGGCGATCGCCAAAGCCGAAATACCTAACATCCAATTTTGCGTGGTTCTTGGATTCATTTCAGGTTGCTTACGCAATAGGCGTTGCGATTCTGAAATGACTCGTGCGTAGCCATCAATGACGGTAATGGTACTGCCAAAAATGCAAAAGAATTCGATGACGGCAATGAGATAGCGTGACCACTCACCAATTGTTGATGCGTACAAATTGATTAATTGATGAGAAAAGCCTGCACCAGATTTGGATAAACTAATACCGCTACCATGCAGCACAAGAGCGCCGAGAGAAAGGAACACAATCGCAAGTAATGCGGTGCCGATATAGCCGACATTGAAATCAAACAAAGCCGATTTCGCGGTGACATTATGGTAACGGCGCTGACTCTTAAGCCACATAGACGTTAAGCTTGAGATCTCAATAGGCGCTGGCATCCAACCCATAGTGACCACAATGAAACCAATCGCCGCTAATGTCCAAGGTGATGGTGAGGCAAAGTCGCTACTTGGAACTACAGGATTGCTGGCCGCCATGATAACCGCAACCACGGTGGCGACCGTTAGTACCGCCATAATGGCTTTTGACAGTCCATCGAGTGCTTTGTAGTGGCCAGCAAATAAAATCGCTAAACAAGTGATGAGCACAATAAAACACAGTGCAATCGCGGACAATTCAAATGGAATGAAATAACCCAATAAGCTAGCACTAAAAAGTAATAATGCCGCCGTATTGATAATCGCGGAGAAAACGCACAGCAGGGCAAATAACCACAGATATGGCTTGCCCATTTTGGCATAACCTTCCACTAAACTTTCACCTGTGCCCATGGTGTACTGAATACTGGCGCGGAAAAACGGGTACTTAAATAAGTTGACCAATAAAATGAGTAAAGCGAGTTGGTAGCCGTAAATCGCTCCTGCTTGCGTTGAGGCGACGAGATGTGATCCGCCAACAGCCGCTGCGGCCATCATAATTCCGGGGCCCATAGACCGAACCAGTTGTGCCAATGAGTTTTGGCGCGCTGGTGCGGTACTTGCCTCTGAGGTATTTTCCATGATTTATCCTTGTGTTTACATCCTTTTTAATAGTTTAAATAAACCGCAATCGAGACGATCTCGTCAATTTTGTTTTACAATCAAGTCGATAAGAAATTTATCGTAAAGAGTAAAGTCTCTTTTCAAGTCTTTTGGTTGAATTATCGTGTTGAGATATTTGAATATATTGGTTTGATAACCTAAGAATTAAGCAATAAAAGTGGTCAAACAAGTCGTTAATGTCGTTTGATTTTTAAGGTTGGCGTGATTATGTGCATAATTGAGTTCTACTCTGTCATTATTGATAGTAGTGGTTATAATCAGCGCGAAAATTTAGCTTAGAGAAAGATTATGGCCATGCTGGAGTACAACCCACCACGAGATCCGTGGGTTGAAATAGTGTTTGAAGATGAACAAATTTTGGCGGTCAATAAGCCATCAGGATTGTTATCGGTACCGGGCCGTTTAGCTGAGCATCGTGATAGCACATGGAGCCGTGTGCAAGAGACTCACCCAGACGCACAAATAGTCCATCGTTTAGATATGGACACGTCAGGGTTAATGGTGCTAGCGAAGAACAAACGTGCCGAAAGTGCCTTGAAAAAGCAATTTCAATATCGTCTGACCCATAAGGTTTACTATGCGCGCGTTTGGGGCCATGTAGAGCAAGAAGAAGGCGAAATTGATTTGCCTTTGATTTGTGATTGGCCAAATCGCCCAAGACAGATGGTGTGCCATGAGACGGGTAAACCGTCAAAAACCTTGTTCCAAGTGGCTAAGCGTGAAGAGAAAACCACCATTGTTCGCTTATTGCCGATCACTGGGCGCTCACATCAATTACGCGTGCACATGCAAGCCTTAGGTCATCCTATTGTTGGTGATGAATTTTACTCTGAAGGTGAGGCATTTACTTGCTCAGATCGTTTGGCACTGCATGCAGCAGAGCTGAGTTTTTATCATCCTAAGAGTGATTGGCTGCGCACTGTTTTTGTCCCTTGTGACTTTTATCCTGAAGCCGAAGAGATGATCTTTACCTATTTCGATCCTGTGCGAAAATTACCAGACTATAAAATGCTACCGAAGCCATAAAAAGTAAGCAGATCGTCAGCTTGCGGGATGTTTCCAGTAGGCTGGCAATCTCGGTAGCACAAGGAGAAACTATGTCGCTACCTACTGTTGTCTTTCTTGATCGTTCGACTATCCCCTCTCATATTGAATTCCCTCATCTGCCTTTTGATCACCAATGGATCGAATATGATGCGACAGAGCCTCAGCAAGTTGTTGAACGTCTCAGCCAAGCGCAAATTGTTATTAGTAACAAAGTCGTGCTCGATGAGCTGATCTTATCGCAGTTGCCGAATCTTGAGCTTATTGCTGTGTGCGCAACGGGTTATAACAACGTTGATATTGCTTATTGCCAACAGCAAGGCATTGCTGTGGCGAATATTCGCGGCTATGCCACCCAATCAGTACCTGAACATGTGATCGCTTTGATGTTTGCCCTTAGGCGCAATTTGCGTGGCTATCACAATGATATTGCTGCTGGTGAATGGCTGCGTGCCAAACAGTTTTGTTTTTTCACTCACCCTATTGGTGATATTGCGGGGGCGACTCTCGGGATTATTGGCAGTGGAGGATTGGGGCAGGCAACCGCGGCGCTAGCGAAAGCACTCGGTATGAAGGTGATTTTTGCCGAGCGTAAAGGCAGTAAGCTGTGCCGTGATGGATATTTACCTTTTGAGCGAGTCTTGATGATGGCGGATGTCATCAGCCTGCATTGCCCGTTGAATGATGATACGCGCAATTTGATTGGTACCGCCGAGCTGCAACAAATGAAGTCTGATGCAATTCTAATTAATACAGGCCGTGGTGGGTTAGTGGATGAGCAAGCCTTAGTCACTGCGTTGAAAGAGCAGCGCATTGGCGGAGCTGGCGTAGATGTCTTTACTCAAGAGCCTGCCGATGAGACCAACCCTTTAATCGCTAATGCAGATTTAGCCAATTTATTATTAACACCGCATGTGGCTTGGGGAAGTGATTCGTCGATTAAAAATTTGGTTAATATCTTGATTGATAATATCCGAGCTTACGTTGCGGGGGAAGCGCAAAACCGAGTGGTATAACGTTCACGCCTTACCTTGCTTTCTTTGCTAATAAAAACAAAAAGACCGGTCAGTGACCGGTCTTTTTTAACTTACAATGCAGTAGAGAAACAAATTATAGCGCAGCGATCGTCGCTTTTTGCTCTTCCAGTTTCACTAACATTTCTTTGTAGCCGTCTAGCTTCTCACGCTCTTTTGCGATTACCACTTCAGGAGCTTTAGCCACGAAACCTTCGTTGCCAAGCTTGCCTTCGATACGCTTGATTTCGCCGTGAGTCTTAGCGACTTCTTTATCAAGACGAGCAAGTTCTGCATCTTTATCGATTAGACCCGCCATTGGGATCATTAGCTCAGATTTGCCAACCAATTTGGTTGCACAAGCCGGAGTTTCTTCGCCCGTAGCCAGTACTTTAATCTCGTCTAGTTTTGCTAGAGAGGTTAGTACGATCTTGTTCGCTTCTAGGCGCGCAGCATCTTTTTCATCTGCTACTTTGATCATAACTTCCAAACCTTGGCTTGGGGCGATGTCGTATTCTGCGCGTAGGTTACGGATAGCGGTGATAAAGGTTTTCACCCACTCGATATCAGCAACGATTTCAGCGTCGAAGTTGTCTGCATTAAACTGAGGCAGCACTTGAGTCATAATGGTCTCACCTTCAACACCGTCAATCAGCGGCTTAACGCTCTGCCAGATTGATTCAGTGATGTAAGGAATCACTGGGTGAGCAAGACGAAGTGTCTTCTCTAGAACCGTGATTAGCGTGTAACGCGTTGCTTGTTGCTGCGCTTCAGTGCCTTTCCATAGAACCGGTTTTGTTAGCTCTAGGTACCAGTCACAGAATTGGTTCCAGATGAATTCGTACAGCGTGTTTGCCGCCATATCTAGACGGTAGTTGTCTAGGTGAGCGTTAAACTCTTTTGCTGCGATTTCAAACTGAGATTCAATCCATTTGTCTGCCAGTGAGAATTCCATGTTAGCGCGATCAGCAGGTGCTAGCGACATGCCACAATCGTGCTCTTCAGTATTCATCAGTACGTAACGGCTAGCGTTCCATAGTTTGTTACAGAAGTTACGGTAACCCTCTAGACGCTTCATATCCCAGTTGATATCACGACCGGTTGATGCCATTGCTGCAAGGGTGAAACGCAGTGCATCGGTACCGTATGGTTCGATGCCGTTTTCAAATGTCTTACGCGTTGCTTTTTCGATCTTCTTCGCTAGTTGAGGTTGCATCATGTTGCCACAACGCTTTTCTACTAGCTCTTCAAGGCCGATACCATCGATCATATCGATAGGGTCAAGCACGTTACCTTTCGATTTCGACATCTTGTCGCCGTTTTCATCACGGATCAGACCGGTCATATAAACAGTTTTGAAAGGTACTTGTGGCTGACCGTCTTCGTCTTTAACGAAGTGCATGGTCATCATGATCATACGCGCAACCCAGAAGAAGATGATATCGAAACCAGATACCAGTACTTCTGATGGGTGGAATGTTTTCAGTGCGTCTGTATTTTCAGGCCAGCCTTGTGTGCCGAATGTCCAAAGAGCAGAAGAGAACCATGTGTCCAGCACATCGTCGTCTTGGCGTAGTACCACGACAGGTGCAAGATTGTTCTTTTCACGTACTTCTTCTTCAGTGCGGCCAACGTAAACTTTACCTTCGTTGTCGTACCATGCAGGAATACGGTGACCCCACCAAAGTTGGCGTGAAATACACCAGTCTTGCACGTCACGCATCCAAGAGAAGTACATGTTTTCGTACTGCTTAGGAACGAATTGGATTTGACCATCTTCAACCGCTTTTACCGCAGGAGCAGCAAGAGGCGCAGTGCGTACGTACCATTGGTCAGTCAGCATTGGTTCAATAACCACGCCGCCACGGTCACCGTAAGGAACAGTTAGATCGTGATCTTTGATCTCTTCAAGCAGGCCCAGTTCTTCAAATTCAGCAACGATTGCTTTACGTGCAGCAAAGCGTTCCATACCTTGGTATTTCGCTGGCAATTCATTTGAATAAACATCGCTTTCTTCGCCATTGGTGGTGAAGACTTCTGCCGTCGTACGGATATCCGCATTGAAGGTTAGGATGTTGATCATTGGCAGGCTATGGCGCTTACCAACTTCGTAGTCGTTAAAGTCGTGTGCAGGTGTGATTTTCACACAACCAGTGCCTTTTTCCATGTCCGCATGCTCATCGCCTACGATAGGAATTAAACGGCCTACGATAGGTAGTTCAATGTGCTGACCAATCAGATCTTTATAACGAGGATCTTCTGGGTTTACTGCAACACCAGTATCGCCCAGCATGGTTTCAGGACGCGTGGTCGCAACCACAATGTAGTCTTTGCCGTCTGCCGTTTTAACGCCGTTTGCGAGTGGGTAACGGAAGTGCCACATGAAGCCTTTAGATTCTTTGTTTTCTACTTCAAGATCTGAGATTGCCGTGTGTAGCTTAGGATCCCAGTTTACTAGGCGTTTGCCACGGTAGATCAAGTCTTCTTCGTAAAGACGAACAAACACTTCTTGAGTCGCAGCTGATAAGCCATCATCCATAGTGAAGCGCTCACGATCCCAGTCTACTGATGCGCCAAGACGACGAAGCTGCTGAGTGATGGTGCCACCAGACTCGGCTTTCCATTCCCAGATTTTGTCGATGAAAGCTTCACGGCCGTAGTCGTGCTTAGTTTTGCCTTCTTCAGCGGCAATCTTACGCTCAACAACCATTTGAGTCGCGATACCTGCGTGGTCAGTACCAACCTGCCATAACGTATTTTTACCTTTCATACGTTGTGCACGGATAAGAGTATCCATGATGGTATCTTGGAACGCGTGGCCCATATGTAGGCTACCAGTGACGTTCGGTGGCGGGATCATGATGCTGTAAGCTTCTTTTGAAGTGTCACCGTGTGGCTTAAAGTAGCCTTTTTCTTCCCAAGCTTGGTATAAAGCTTGTTCGATTGAAGTTGGGTTGTATGTCTTTTCCATAGCGCTCTTTCACCTCGTCATATTTGGGCAGATAGCGGCGTTAACTGTACTCGTAAATATCAATCACATACTGATGTATGCTTATCAATTTACGCATGAGTTGCCTTGCTCTAAGCCCAGCTATTTAGAGGACTGGTTCTGGTTAATCATGGTCAATTCTTATAAGTGAACTCTCTGGTAGGAGAGCTTAACTATAAGGATTGACCGCTAGTTGTGTTCGATCTCGATCGTTTGCAGTTGATAACCTGCTTGTCGGTAGATTTTATATCTTTCTCTTGCGAGCTGCTTAGCTTTTTCTTCGCAAGGCACGAAGTCTACCACCTCAGCAAACTTGTTCGCAAAGGTTGTCTCATTTTCCGCCAAATTTATTACCAGTTGGCGGTTCCAGCTTGGCTTCAGTGCCTGATGGCCAATCTCAACATTGGTGCCATACTTTGGCCCTTCGCCGACTAAATTGTGGCCGATATAGTGCTCGGGTTTGACTTGCCAGAATAATTCTGCCAGCTGTTCGGCTTGCTGTTTATCTTGGCTGTTGAGGTATACCTTAGCGCCTTGCTTGGCAAAATGCTGAGCAAGAAACACCACATAGCCGAGAAAGCCAGATTCATTTGCTTGCGGGCTATCTGCTTTGATGATGTAAAAAGTTGCATTGGCCATAGTGATGAATTCCGTCTATTGCTGCCCAACTAAGTTTAGCTGGTAGGCAATCTGCTCGGTACTAGCTAGGTTAGCGTTTTAACTCGTGAGAGCACATTTGAGTAATGTTTCTACTCGATATCGAACAATAAAAAAGGGCCTTGCGGCCCTTTTCACTATTTTGAGGTTTGTTCCTCAGCGTCTTGGCCACTACGATTGAGTAGGAATTGGACAAGCATTGAGACCGGACGACCGGTAGAACCTTTCGCTGCACCAGATTTCCACGCAGTACCTGCGATATCAATGTGGGCCCAGTTGTACTTCTTAGTAAATTTAGACAAGAAGCAGCCAGCCGTGATCGTACCGCCAGGGCGGCCACCGATGTTTGCCATATCAGCAAATGGGCTCTTCAACTGTTCATGGTACTCGTCTGCCATTGGTAGACGCCATGCACGGTCACTTGCTTGCTCAGAAGCATTGACTAATTCATGAGACAGTGGATTGTGGTTTGATAGTACACCACTAATGTGGTGGCCCAGTGCAATCACACATGCGCCAGTCAGAGTCGCGACGTCAACCACACAGTCTGGTTCAAAACGCTCTACATATGTCAGAGCATCACAAAGAACCAAGCGGCCTTCAGCATCGGTATTTAATACTTCAACCGTTTGACCTGACATGGTGGTAAGAATGTCGCCAGGGCGGTAAGCATTGCTGCCAGGCATGTTTTCACAGCCTGCTAAAATACCGACTACATTAATAGGCAGATTCAGTTTTGCTAGTGCTTTCATGGTACCAAATACCGATGCCGCGCCACACATATCGTATTTCATCTCATCCATGCCATCGCCTGGTTTTAGAGAAATACCGCCTGAATCGAAGGTTAAACCTTTACCTACAAGCACAATCGGTTTAGCTTCTGTGTTCGGATTGCCTTTGTACTCGATAATCGACATCATTGATTCGTTTTTCGAGCCGCGGCCAACCGCAAGGTATGACGTCATACCCAGTTTTTCCATCTCTTGCTCACCAATGATTTTGGTGGTGATTGACTCATAGTCATCTGCAAGACGGCGTGCTTGAGAAGCAAGGTAAGCTGGATTGGCAACGTTTGGTGGCATGTTGCCAAGATCTTTCGACGCTTTTACACCAGAAGCAATGGCTAGGCCATGGGCAATTGCACGTTCGCCTAGGTTTAGCTCACGACGTGTTGGTACGTTGAAAACTAATTTACGCAATGGACGGCGCGTTTCTGGTTTAATTGTTTTAAACTGATCGAAAGTGTAAAGGCCGTCTTTAGTCGCTTCGACTGCTTGACGAACTTTCCAATAAGTATCGCGGCCTTTAACATGCAACTCAGTTAAGAAGCATACTGCTTCCATTGAGCCAGTTTCATTTAGCGTGTTAATGGTCTTTTGGATAATTTCTTTGTATTGACGCTCGCCTAGCTCGCGTTCTTTACCGCAGCCTACCAGTAGTACGCGCTCTGAAAGCACGCCAGGTACTTGATGCAAAAGTAGCATCTGGCCAGGTTTTCCTTCAAGGTCACCACGACGAAGTAGTGAACTGATATAGCCGTCGCTGATTTTATCTAGCTGTTCGGCCACTGGAGAGAGGCGACGTGGTTCAAAGACGCCAACGACAATACAAGCGCTGCGCTGTTTCTCAGGGCTACCACTTTTAACACTGAACTCCATGAGTACTCCTACATCCTGAAGACAAATAGAACTAAATGTTAGATAATGCCCGCTTACTTGTTGATTCCTTAATCGGAACTACCTTTAAATAAGTGAGCTAACAGTTAGCTGAAAATTTCAAAAAATAACGGGTTCAACGAGAAATTATAGTGATTCAATTAAAAAAACAAGTTTTGTATAGGTAATTTCAGCGTGATTATTGTTAGATATTTGATCCGCGAGACACTCAAAAGCCAATTTGCGATCTTTTTTATCCTTTTCTTGGTCTTTTTGAGCCAAAAATTGATTAGTGTGCTAGCGGAAGCTTCAGACGGTGAAATACCTGCTGGACTGGTGATGAGCTATGTTGGCCTTAGTATGCCTTCTATGGGCTTATTAATGCTGCCACTGAGTCTGTTTTTGGGCATCTTGCTCACCTTTGGCCGTTTGTACGCGGAAAGTGAAATTACCGTAATGAATGCGACGGGGATCGGAAATAAATTTCTGATCCGTGCTGCGTTGTATTTAGCGGTGATTACCGGTGTTGCAGCCGGGTTTAATGCGTTTTTCTTTTCGCCATATAGTCAAGAGAAGTTAATTCAACTGGAAGAGCAGGTTCAGGCGGAAAATAGCGTCGACTTGTTGAAGAAAGGGCACTTCCAAGGCACACCGGATGGCTCATCAGTAGTGTTTATTGATGAGATTCGTGATGACAAGCTCAGCAATGTTTTTATTGCTCAAATGCGTCCACGTGATTCGATTCTGCCGAGCGTATCGTTTTCTAAATCGGGCGAAGTCAAAGAACTCAGCGATGGTCGCCAAGTGATTCGTATGTATGACGGTACTCGCTATGAAGGCGTTCCGACACGGATTGACTACATGGTGACTAACTTTGAACAGTACCAAGGTGTTATTGGTCAAAGTGAAGTGAAACGTAAAGGGCGTGATTGGGAGGCAATTCCAACGCTAGAGTTGGTCGGCAACTCAAACCCGAAAGCGCAAGCAGAATTACAATGGCGAATTTCGTTAGTGGTGTGTATTCCATTGCTGACGATGTTGGTGGTGCCACTTTCAGCGGTTAACCCTCGTCAAGGTCGCTTTGCGAAAATGGGCCCTGCTATCTTGACTTATCTGGCTTATTTCCTTGCGATCAGCGCGACGAAATCCGCGCTAGAAGATGGCTCGATTCCTTCGTATGTGGGTATGTGGCCAATTAATTTCGCGTTACTGATGACGGCAATTAGTGTCAATTTAATGGATAGTATTCCAGTGCGACGCTTTAAAGATAAATTGCGACAAAAGAAGAAGGCAGCCTAAATCGTGTTTAAGATTTTAGACCTCTATATCGGTCGAACCATTATTGTTACCTCGACGATGGTATTGGCAACCTTTGTTGGTCTCTCTGCCATCATCAAGTATGTCGAGCAGTTGCGTAAAGTTGGCCAAGGTAGCTACGATTTGCTCCAAGCTTTGCTTTTCGTTGGCTTGAGTGTCCCTCGTGATATCGAAATGTTTTTCCCAATGGCAGCGCTGTTAGGTGCGCTAATTGGTTTGGGCATGTTGGCGTCGAGCTCTGAGCTGGTGGTGATGCAAGCGGCGGGTTTCTCGAAGTTAGATATCGGCTTGTCGGTGTTAAAAACCGCAGTACCATTGATGATCATCGTGACGTTATTAGGCCAGTGGGGCGCACCACAAGCGCAAAAAATGGCGCGAGATTTACGTGCCTTTGCCACCACCAATGGGGCCATCATGTCGGTCCGAACTGGAGTTTGGGCGCGAGATGCCAATGATTTTATCTTTATTGGTAAGATTGAAGATGAAAAGCTTTATGGCTTACAGATGTGGCGTTTCGATGACAGCAAACAATTGGAAAATGTATTTTACGCTAAAGAAGCAGAATACGTTGGAGATAAAAACTGGCGAATGAAAGACGTACAAGTGACCGATATGTCTGATCCTATTCGTTTATCGAAAGAGACATTGCCAGAGTTAAATTGGAAAACGTCCCTAGAACCAGAGCGTTTGGCTGTGGTGACGGTAAAGCCTGAAGAACTTTCTCTGCTTGGTTTGTATGATTATGTCGATTACTTAAAAGCATCAGAGCAAGATGCCTCGCGTTATGAACTGGCGTTTTGGCGTAAAGTGACGCAGCCGTTCTCGATTGCGGTAATGATGTTGATGGCGCTGTCGTTCATCTTTGGTCCACTGCGTAGTGTGACCATGGGGGCGCGTATCTTATCGGGCGTTGTGGCTGGTTTCTCATTCTATATATCGAGTGAATTCTTTGGGCCACTCAGTTTGGTGTATAACATTCCGCCCGCATTTGGCGCGATCATGCCAAGTATTGTGTTCTTGACCATTGCGATAATGTTACTCAGACGTAAGCTTTAACCCGTTTATCTTAGTATTAAAAAAAAAAGCCCTCACGGTATAGTGAGGGCTTTTTTAT
>NZ_AFWF01000106.1 GCF_000222605.1 Vibrio ichthyoenteri ATCC 700023
GGACTCACAAACACCACAGTCACACCTTTCGATTTCAAATCGGCAACCACTTTAATCAGATGGTTAACTTCAGTGCGTGTTAATGAGGCGGTCGGTTCATCCATGATCATTAACTTGGCATCAGATGCCATGGCACGGCAAATTGCCACCAACTGGCACTCAGCAATCGAAAGCTGCTCTACTCGCTTATTCAGCGGTAGCTTCACGCCTACTTTGGCCATTGCGTTAATCGCAATTTCTTCAATGCGTTTTTGCTGAACGAATCCCTTTGTCCACTCAACATGATCTTGAATAGCAATATTTTCCGCCACAGTCAGGTTAGGGAATAGCGACAAATCTTGATAAATAACCTGAATGCCGTGTTCAATCGATTGCTGCGGATTTAAGCGTGGGTAACTTTTACCACCCAGCAGAATTTCAGCACCTTTTTCTGGCGCATGCACGCCGGAAATGACTTTAAACAGCGTGCTCTTGCCACAGCCATTTTTGCCCGCTAAACAGTGCACTTCGCCTTGGTTAAAAGAGAGGTTGATACCATCCAAAGCTTTAACAGAGCCAAAGTGTTTTGACACCTGCTTGAGGGTAATAAAAGGAGTATCAGACATAAGAATTTCCAGAAATCAGGGGGCAGCATTGCACTGCCCCATAGTTATGTATTGCTTTCGTCAGTCAAACTTAACGAACGGGTCGAACGTAAGTGTTTAGAAACCAAGTTGACGAGCGTTGGTTTTATCGACTTCAAGGATCTTGTTGAATTTAACTACGCGTTTTTCGGTATCGATTTCAGCATCGCCCAAACCTTCCACAGTGACACCATCGGCAACTGCTTGGCCATCAAGCATTTGCTTCGCCACCGCCACCATTGCGTAACCCGCATCTGCTGGATTCCATAGGTAGCCTTTATCAATCTCGCCGCGCATAAGGTACGGTGCAGCTTGGCTTGGCATTAAGATACCAACAACGCTGATCTTATCTTTGGCACGTTTTTTCTTGATCGCTTCACCGGCACCAATACCACCTAGAGAACCGTAAGAAATGATACCTGCCATGTCTGAGTGTGCTTTCATCAAATCGTTAGTCGCAGCGTATGATTGGTCGATACTTTCCGCCACTGGCATACGGCTGGTTACTTCGTACATGGCTGGGTAGGTTTGCTTTTGGTAATCAATCGCTAAGTTTGCCCAGTTGTTGTGTAACGGAACCGTCAGTGAGCCTACATAGATTGCGTAGCCGCCTTGTTCACCCATGTTTTTCGCTAATTCATCCATGGTTGCTTTGGCGTACGCTTGGTTATCGATGGTTTCGATATCCCAATCCGCACCGTGACCATCTGGCGATTCGTGAGTCAGCACGATGATGCCTTTCTCACGTGCTTTTTTAAACACGGGCTCAAGTACAGTGACATCGTTTGGCACAACGGTAATCGCATCAACACCTTTGGCGATTAAGTCTTCAATGATTTTCACTTGTTGCGCGGGATCGGGTGTCGAAGGACCAAGCTGGCGAGCATCCACGCCAAAATCCGTTGCCGCCTGTTCAATCCCCTTATTCATTTGGTTAAACCAAGGAATGCCAGACACTTTGACAACGTTCACGATTTCATAGTCTTTGGCATGAACACCTGCGGCAGCAAGTGCAAGCGTTAAGGCCGCAGCTTTTAATAAGACCTTTTTCATCTTCATCAATCCTTTTATGTTTATTACTTATGCGTAATTAGTTATGTGTAGGGTTAAGGTGAATCGATAGAGAGATGGTAAGACTCAACGAAGAGTAAATCGGTCGAACGAGGCAGGAACTGTGATCGCCACACGTTAATGATAAATTGCATAATAAAACATGTTACCAAAACGTTAGCTCGAAAGTGCAACGTAATTAATAGATCAACCACAACCAAAATCACACCAATAAACCAAACAAAATAAGATCATTTACTTCACATAAAAATATGCCACTCTGGCAGAGCGTATAAAAAGAGCACTATACTGCTGTTAAAATAAGCAACGAACTGGTCAGAATCAGATTTAGCTCACTAAATTGAGTCAAACAACGAGATGGGCAAGGACAACGTAGCCCCCCTTTTCGCTCAATGAGCCGCCAGAAATGTCGTTTTCACTCTAAAATTTGTAGTTTAAATACAAATCAATCAATACCCATTGCTTTCAGGATTTACACTGCTTTACTTCACTTGACGTCGTATTACATTCAATCCTCTACAGTCTAAGCTCCATAGGAGCTTAGTTATGAAGACACTCTATTTAGCCGTTATCGGTTTAATTACCGTTGTTCTTGCAGTGTGGCTGCAAGCCAAACCTGAACTACTCAGTTATAGTCAATTTATGCCTTGGCGCAGTAGCCTCATTCAAGCGACGGGCATCATTGCACTGGTGCTATTGACCTTAACGATGTTGTTAGCGTTGCGTTTAACGTGGATTGAAAGGCTAACCGCAGGGTTAGATAAATCTTATCGCCTACACAAATGGGTGGCTATTTGGGCAGTGATCTTTGGAACGGCGCATTGGCTACTGGCGATAGTACCGAAAACACTGGTACAACTTGGTGTTATTGAACGTGGTAACCACGCTCTACCTGAACTTGACCCTGAATCTCTGCAAGCACTTATAATGAGCCTGCGAGGCGGCGCTGAATCGATTGGTGAACTCGCGCTTTATGGCTTTATTCTGCTTACGCTTATTGCCTTATTAGCGCCAATTAAATACAAGTACTTTAAGCTCACGCATAAAGCGATGGCGGTGGCATTTATAGTGATCGCCTATCACTCCGTCATACTGATCAAACCGAGTTACTGGGATAATCTCATCACGCCGATGGTGATAGCCTTCGCTCTCATCGGTACTGCATGCGCCGTCGTTAGCTTGCTAGGACTGATTGGTAAACGTCGAACTCATCAAGGCGTGATCAGTGCTCTCACCTATAACCCAGAGAACCAAACTACGAAAGTGACGATGGCCTTACCGACTTGGTCAGGCCATCACGCTGGTCAGTTTGCTTTTCTCAAAGTTGCAGGTGAAGAGCCGCACCCATTCACTATTAGCTCAAACTCCAACGCCTCGCATCTGGAGTTCACCATTAAAGCGCTGGGTGACTTCACCTCAACCGTGCACCAACAGTTATTCGTTGGTGAGCAAGTTTCGGTTGAAGGCCCCTATGGTAAATTTCAGTTTGACGATAACAGAGCGCAGATCTGGATTGCTGGCGGAATTGGTATTGCAGCATTTAAAGCACGATTAGCCGAGATTAAACAGCAGGACACTCTCCCTAGTGTGACTTTGTTCTATTGCACCCAAGTACCATCATCCGAGTTTATCCATGAGTTAGAAACGCTGGCGAGAGAGGCCAACATTGAGTTTCACGTGATCGACAATCGCATTGTGCAACACCTCACTATCGCTAATATCAAACAACAATTTGGTCATTTAGATGATCATAGTGTTTGGTTTTGTGGCCCACTCGGTTTTGGCGAGGCATTAAAAGCGCAACTGAGAAACGAGCAATTTGATTTAAACCATTTCCATACCGAGCTGTTTAACTTTCGTTAGCCGGCATAAAAAAGGCGCTCAATCGAGCGCCTTTGACAATCATCTACTTAGATGTTTGGTCGTGCTGTTTCTGCAGTAGAAGGCGGTAAATGAGGTAATGTTACTTCCGGTTGTTCACCAGTAAGCGAGCGCAAGAACTCGGTGATTTTCTCCGCCTCTTGTTCATTAACACCCATCCCAAGCTGAATGTCAGCCATCAACATAACCGCGTCTTTCAAATCCCATACAGAACCATCATGGAAGTACGGATAAGTCAGTTCAATATTACGTAATGTTGGAACTTTGAAGACAAACTTATCAAAATCATTACCCGTGATGGCTTTACGACCAACATCAGGATTGTCAGTCACAAATGGCTTCACTAACCCCATTTTTTGGTACATTTGACCACCAGCTAACGGGCCAGAATGACACGTGGTGCAACCTTTCGCTTTGAACAGGTTGTAGCCCTCAACTTGTACCTCAGTCAGCGCTAAATCATCACCTTGTAGCCATTTATCGAAAGGGGCATTGGGCGTTCGAAGTGTTTTCTCAAAGGTTGCAATAGCGTCCGTGACTTCCACGATGGTGATATCATCAACGTCGTAAGCCTCTTTAAACCAAGTACGGTATTGTGGAATAGAACACAGCGTATCAATCGCCAGTTCATGAGTCAGCGCCATTTCTAACGGGTTGGCAATCGGGCCAGCCGCTTGCTCTTGTAAATCTTTTGCGCGTCCGTTCCAAAATTGCACAAAATTTAGATCGGAGTTAAACACCGTTGGCGAGTTAATCGGACCGATTGCCCATTGATGACCAATGGAGGTCGGTAGGTTATCAACGCCACCGCGGGCGACATTGTGACAAGAGTTACACGAGATGGTATTTGAGGCTGATAGGCGTGGTTCAAACCACAAGGTTTTACCTAGATCGACTTTCTTTGCATCCAAGCCAACCATTGGCTCGATTATTTTGATTGGCTCTAATGCTTGGCGTTCAGCCAATGCACCAAAGGAGACCACCGACAGTACAGAGATTGCTATTATAGTTTTCATTGAGACTTCCTCTCTCAGAGATTTGATAAACCTCACTATTTGGCGTACTTCTTCACTGGAACGCTCTGGCAGCTAAACTAAAACAATCAATGAATTTGATGAAATGTAAAAAAACGATTGAGGTGATGGTAATAATCGATTGTTAAATCGAACAAAATTTAAACGATTTGATTTATCGATGATTTTCCTTTGGATGTAACTTATTCATAACAACATCACTCAAAATTCAACCGAATCACTTATTGATTTAGGTCAATTACCGTTCGACAAGCTAAATACAAAGACGAGCAATAAAAAAGGCTAGATTGATAACCTAGCCTAAGTAGTTATATCTATAAGAAAACAAGCAAGACGGATAAGCCGTTTTCAATGACTACCAGTATTTTTGCTCATTCAGTGCTGGGGCGCACAGTGTTTCACTATCAATAGCAACCAATTCGCTCCCATCCAATTTTTGTCCCAACCAACCGTGAGGGTAGCTCAGTACCAACGGGGCTCTAATCTGTTCTTCCGTAATTTGCGCAAAGCCTGTTTTAGCGTAGAAACTTGGATCACCGTAAGTTACGACCACTTCAACCCCTTGTTGCTTTAACGTATCCAGACCAAATTGAATCAGCTTTTGACCAACGCCTTGCCCTTGTGTTGCTGTCGCAACCGCCGCCGGTGACAGTAAATAAGCATTAGTGGTATTAGACTTAAAATGGAACTTGGTAAAGATCACGCAGCCAAGCAGCGTTTCGCCTTCGCTAGCACCAACAATGACCATCTCTTCGCTGTCCGTCGTTACGACAATCTGATTGGCCAACTCACCAATCACTACGCCTTCATCAGCACCTTCTGAGTCACTAAATGTATTTTGGAATAGCGCTTGAATGTCATCTTGGTAAGTTAAATCTAAAATTGAGTATTTCATTGTTTTCATCGTTTCTCTATTGACCTTAAAGCATCAGAAAGCAAAGCAGCAATAAAGCGGCTTAAGCTTTCATTAAAATAAACATTTGATAGTCAAATTGACCATCTCTTTGGCGGTATGCATCCAGCTCTCGCTCAATATCTTTAATGGCTTGCGAGTTTGGTATTTGCTCTTTGAGCGCTGCCACTTGTTGAGAAAGTGGTTGATAATAAGCTTCCCACGCCTCATCGGTGATTGGGAAAGTGTCGACTACTTGATAACCAGCGGCTTTAGCCTGCTTAATCCGCGTCTCGACCGTAGTCATATCAGGGTATTCACTGCCCCAGAATGCCTTGGCCGGATTGTTAGGGGCATCTGTGGCCCAAACAAGATCGCTCAGAACCAAAACACCGCCTTCGTTTAATCGTGATCGCCACTGTTTGAAAGCATTTTCAACCCCCATGATATAAGCGCTACCTTCCGACCAAATCAAATCGAACGACCGCTCGGCGTAAGGTAAATCCGTCATACTGGCACATTCAAAACGGAGCTGTTCAACATGCTCTTGATTACTCGCCTGAAGCGCTTTAATCGCCTCTTCATCATTATCAATCGCAGTAATATGAGCATCGCAATGCTCGGCAAGTAAGCGAGTCGCAATACCTTGCCCACAACCAATCTCTAATATTTGATTTGGTTTCATCGGCACTTTACGCAGCGCAGTTAAGGTATCAAGCTCACTGCCTGGCCCTCTTCTCTCCAATGGATCAAAGATGCGATAGAAGTCCGCCATATAGCTATCATGGGTATTCATGTCTTTGGATAACCACCGTAATCGTTGGGCATCTGTTTCACTAAAGCCTTGCTTAATAAGCCAGTCAATATGGGCATCAGGTGCGAGTTTATCTAAAGTTTCGTGCCATTGGTTCAGTGAAGTTTCACCCAATAGCGCAGCCAATAAATCTCGTGATTGCTGCTTTTGGGCGATCTCTTGATCAAGATGCTCTAGCCTCTCAAGCAACACCGAACGCTCCACTTTCGCATCCAGACAAGCCTTACATTCTTTCAGCGTAAGTCCACCAGCGTGTAATTGTTGAATTAAGCGTAATCGCTGCAAATCCATATCACTGTATGTGCGATAACCGTTACTTAATCGCTGACCACAAATTAGCCCCAACTTCTCGTAATAGAGCAAGGTAGTACGTGATAAGCCAAGCCTTTGCGCCAACTCTGATATTCGATACATATTCGCGACCTAACCCCTTAATGACTTTGTCAGTATAAGTGCAATCCTAAACTGTAGAGTAGTAGACAGGTCAATGATTATTTCTGTTATTATTTTGATTAGCTATTAAGATGAATGGCAACACACAGAGTGCCAAGGTGTGATGAAATGAAAGGTACAAAAAAGCCCCAGAAGTCTTCTGAGGCTTAGTAAGCTAGCATGACGCTAAGCAACGATTACTCTAAATAACGCTATTCGAAATGAATAACTCCTTTAAGAAGATCTTTATTATTAACAACAGCCTCTTCGTAATTGTGGCCAATCGTGTCAAATTCAAAAGAGTGCGTCAGCATCATATTTGAAGTCAGAATGCCTTTTTCCATTAGCTGTTGTACTTTACTAAAGTCTTCCATAGTCGCATTGCGGCTGCCCATCAAGGTCGTTTCTTTTTTATGGAAATCAGGATCACTGATTTCTAAGTTACCTTTAAATAGGCCCACAAAAACAATTTTCCCACCATGTCGAATATGATTTACAGCTCCGTTCATAGCATGTGGGTTACCAGTCGCGTCAATCACAGTTTGCGCCAATGAACCGGCAAAAATCTGTTTCATATCTTCATGGAAATTTTCATCCATCGGGTTCAATGTTGGCAGGTTCAATTCACTTTCAACGTGAGAACGACGTTCCGCTTGCGTATCAGCCACAATGACAGTTGCACCATCGGCAGCTGCAATTGCTGCTGCGCCTAAACCAATGGGTCCAGCGCCTACAACTAGCACTGCCTCACCCGGTTTAACGTCGGCACGGCGAACCGAGTGCGCACTGATGGCAAATGGCTCAATTAACGCCGCTGTCGCGTTATCAACGCCATTCACTTTTAGTACATTATTTTGGGGAACCGTAAGGTATTCACAGAATCCTCCATCTTGGTGAACACCAATCACTGAAATGTTTTCACAACAGTTGGTTTTTCCACTTAAACATGATGGACACTCAAAACAAGAGACGTATGGGATTAACGCAACTTTGTCGCCAACAACGAAATTTGGTTCTACATCGCTGCCCAATTCACATACCACACCACACAATTCATGACCAAGAATACGCGGATAGCTAAAAAACGGTTGGTTGCCTGTATAGGCATGGATATCTGTACCACAAATGCCGACTGCAGACACTTTCACTAATAGCTCGGTAGGTTTCACTACTGGCATAGATTGTTCAACGTAATTCAATTGGTAAGGCTTTTCACAAATTAATGATTTCATCTGCTTATCTCTCAGAAATGTAAACTTGTCCCTATTGTATTGAAGCTGTTTTTTATTTAAAAAAATCCACAGAAATTTGTGTTAGTTATCAATTTAAACTGTTTTTTAATGGTATTTTATTTCTTAGGAGGACTATTATGGCCAGAAATAAAAACCTGAGAGAAACCACAACGAATCAATTACTCGATGCAATAAGACTGGGCCATATAGAGACCCCGTTGCCATCACAATCGGCATTAGCTGACCTTTTTAGTGTCAGTCGCACAACGATGCGTCATGTAATGAATGATCTATGTGAAAAAGGCGTACTCGAAGTAGAAAATGACACGTGGTTTATTTGCCGAACGCCAATAGATGACGATGGCTATGTGACGCCGATGTCAGAGAATGACATTCAGATTGTAGAATTTGAAACCTTCTTCAACGATGCAATCAAAAACAAACGCATCATGCCTGGGCAAGAATTCACCGAACTGGAGCTGTCAAAGCAATCTAAATGTTCCACAACCGTCGTGCGCGAACACCTTATTCGTTTTTCTCGCTTTAGCTTGATTGAAAATATCAATCGCGGCAGATGGCGTATGGTACGATTTGAGAAAAGCTATGCCACAAGCTTATTTGAGCTGCGTGAAATGCTCGAATGCCACGCACTCAATCGCTTTATGAATCTTCCTCGTAGCGATGAACGCTGGCAGCAAGCTCAATATCTACTGCATGAACATCGTGCTTTACGTGAGACTATGGTCAATGACTATCAAGCCTTTTCAGAACTGGATTATCGTTTCCATAGGTTGCTGCTGTCCGCCTCGAACAATCCTTTCATGGACCAGTTCTATGACATTATCTCAGTGATATTCCATTTCCACTACCAATGGGATAATAGTGATCTACGCAAGCGTAATATGGTCGCTATTGAGGAACATATGGCCGTACTGAGCAAAATTCTCAGTGGGGATGATATTGGTGCTATGGGTGAATTACGCCATCACTTACAAACGGCAAAGCGCACCATGGAAAATAGCCTAATAATGGATAAGCCAGCATAGCGCTGGCTTTATTTTACTGCGTTAATACCCAAAGGCACTTTATTTGAGGTGAGAAGAATTACGAGTTAACCAACGCGACTGCGTCACGTGTTAATTGGGCAATCGTCTCCCACTCACCATTATTAATTAGAGATTTCTCAACCATCCATGAACCACCACAACAGACAACACGTGGGATGGCCAAATAATCATTGATGTTTTGGGTGTTGATGCCGCCAGTTGGCATGATCTGAATTCCACCGTAAGGCGCTAATAGAGATTTCAGCATTGCGATACCACCAGAAGCTTCCTCAGGAAAGAACTTCAATATCGTTAAGCCCATTTCCAACGCAGCTTCTACTGTACTTGGGTTATTGACCCCTGGCACAATGGCAATATCTAACTCCTGACAAGCTCTAACCGTATTCGGATTAAAGCCAGGGCTTACGATAAAAGACGCACCGGCCTCTTTGGCAGCAATAACCTGTTCACGATTTAGCACTGTTCCAGCACCAATTAGCATCTCTGGCTGCGCTTGTTTTAATAAACGGATAGCTTCAACTGCGGCTTCGGAACGGAAAGTAATTTCCGCCACTGGCAAGCCATTATCAGCCAACACTTTACCTAAAGGGATAATATCTTGTGCATTGTCGATAGCGATAACAGGGATCACCTTAAGTGCCGCTAATTGTTGAGTAATGTCGCTCATTTTAATTCCTTAATTAGTTCGCAAATTGGATCGGTTACCACTGTCGGGATAATCGCTCCGCGATGCTGAATTACATGACTGGCTAATAAATTCCCCGCCTGACAACAGGCTGATAGCGCTTGACCATTTACATATTGCGCTAGGAATGCGCCGTTAAATGAATCCCCCGCAGAGGTAGTATCCAAGACGGTATCGACCCAATAAGCTGCTGTGTGTGTTGGCGTGCTCTCGAGAGCAAATTCTTGGCTTAAACACCCTTGTTCGCCCAACTTTACGATTGCTTTACTCACTCCTTGAGCTTGTAAACGATTCAGCGTCTGGTGAGCATCCTCGTCCTGCCACACACATTGCTCGTCATCAAAAGTAACCAAGGCAATATCACTAATCGCGAACAGCTCTCCATACGCTTGTTGGGCGCATTCTACGCTTGACCATAGCGCCGGACGATGATTACTATCAAACACAATCTCGACACCGTTCGCTCGGCATTGCTTCAGAATCGCAACCAAAGCCTTGCGGTCTTGCTGTGACAAAATGGCTAGCGTAATACCGCTGAGGAAGATCACATCAACATAAAGCAGTTGCTCGGCGACGAAGGCAAACTCCGTATGTTGCAGTAAATACTTCGCCGCAGATTGGCTTCGCCAGTACTGAAAACTGCGTTCGCCAAATTGGTCGACACTGATCATGTATAAACCAGTGCCACGCTGTGTATCACGCAGCACCCAATCGGTATTTATCTGCTCTGCTTGCCAGTGCTCACGCATCGTCTCACTGAGTTTGTCATCACCTAACACAGAGACATAGCAGGCTTCCACCTGCTCGTCTGACATGCGTTTTAGATAAACCGCAGCATTCAGTGAATCACCGCCAAAACCCTGTTTCATCTC
>NZ_AFWF01000105.1 GCF_000222605.1 Vibrio ichthyoenteri ATCC 700023
CTTAGTGGCCTTTAGCTCCGCAACAAAAGGGGCCACAGTCTCTGCGGCGAATGAAGGGAAGACGGATGTCAACGGAATCGCGACTGCTGTGATCACTTCGACCAGTGCCGGTAGCAATCAGGTGACGGCAATGGTGGGGGATAAATCCGCTGACGTGTCGGTGCCGTTTCTGGCGGATGCGACGCACCCAACTATCAAACTCAAGGGTGACGATAAGTCAGGTGTGAGTGCTGACAACAAAGGTCTTCACGACCTGACGGCGACCGTGCTCGATGTGAATGGCAACGTGATTGAAGGGATCAAAGTGACCTTTAGCTCCGCAACAAAAGGGGCCACGGTCTCTGCGGTGAATGAAGGAAAGACGGATGTCAACGGGATCGCGACAGCGGTGATCACTTCGACCAGTGCCGGTAGCAATAAGGTGACGGCAACTGTGGGAGATAAATCCGCTGACGTGTCGGTGCTGTTTGTGG
>NZ_AFWF01000104.1 GCF_000222605.1 Vibrio ichthyoenteri ATCC 700023
TTCTAAGGCTCCATAAGCGAGAGCGCCAAGAGTCAATGATTGACAGACAAGTTTCTGTTTCTGCATCACTGGTTAGTTGCCCTAATAACCAGCGCGAGACCAAGCTTGGAAGTTTGTGCTCTTGCTGCCAGCGCTCGACCACTTCATGGTTAGACAGCGTAGTTGCCTTGTCTCGATTGATATGCACGACCAGGTGATAGTGGTTACTCATAATCGCATAGGCACAAATATCGATGCAGTAGACTTGCGAGAGTGCATATATTTTGTTCTTGATCCACTCGCGGCGATGCTCAAAGTTTTGATTGGTTAGCGGGTCAATGCCACACAATAAACTACGCCTAACGCAGCGAGAAACGCAGTGATAATAGGGTGTTGCATCGACGGATATCTGTTGTTTTCTGGCGGTCGTCATTGTTGGTCTCGAGTGGTGTTTCACCTCTCAAGAATAAAAGTCTGAAAGAGAGCAGCAAGACTTAATGCTCGAACTTACCACGAGGTTATCACCAAACCATACTTTGGTTACTTTATGGCGTGTGTCCTTTTTGCTCTTCCTTTTTGCTCTTCTTTTGCTCTTCTTTGCTTTTTAATCGTGACACGTACGATATGGGCGCGTCATAGCCAAAATATTTGTCCAGGCTTGCTTTGATCACTTGGTATTAATGTTCAGACTCATTGTACTAAAGCGAGGCAATGGAGTTTATTGCTCCACTCGTGGTGATGTTACAGGTGAATTAGTCCGATTTACGTTTATGTTGGGTAAACCATAAGTACGACTCTAATATTGTTCATTTTAATAAGCAAAAAGGCGAACCAAGCGGTTCGCCTTTTGTTATTCAAGTTAGTGTCCAACTTAGTTATCGGTTTCCAACTTGGTTATCTGTGATCAACAGCCAAACACCTACTGATAATGATCCACACTTGGGCATGAGCAGATCAAATTTCGATCGCCATAAACATTATCTACGCGGTTTACGGTCGGCCAGTATTTCGATTGCTTGGTGGCGTAAGATGGGAAACACGCAACCTCACGTGAGTAAGGGTGATCCCATTCGTCAGCAGACAGATCCACTTGCGTATGTGGCGCATTTACCAATGGGTTGTTGTCTAACGGCCATTCACCATTTTTCACTTTGTCCATCTCTAAACGAATCGCAACCATGGCTTCGCAGAAGCGATCCAACTCTTCCAAGTCTTCCGACTCTGTTGGCTCGACCATCAGCGTCCCCGCCACTGGGAACGACATCGTTGGAGCGTGGAAGCCGTAATCCATTAAGCGTTTAGCAATGTCTTCTTCGCTAATGCCGGTGGCTTCTTTGAGCGGGCGGATATCGATGATGCATTCGTGTGCCACGCGGCCATTGGTGCCACGGTAAAGCACAGGGTAGTAAGGACGCAGCATTTCCATCACGTAGTTGGCATTTAGAATGGCGACCTTAGTCGCTTCGGTTAAGCCAGTTTCACCCATCATGGCAATATAAGCCCATGAGATTGGTAGGATAGATGCACTGCCGAGATCTGCAGCGGAAACGGCAAACGCTTCACCTTCTACGCCGTTTTCGATGTGGCCGGGCAGGAAAGGCGCAAGGTGCGATTTTACCCCAATCGGTCCCATGCCCGGGCCTCCGCCCCCATGCGGAATACAGAAGGTTTTGTGCAAGTTAAGGTGCGAAACATCTGAGCCAATAAAGCCCGGTGTGGTTAAGCCTACCTGCGCATTCATGTTGGCGCCATCAAGGTATACTTGGCCGCCCGCTTCGTGCACCATTTCGCATACCAATTTCACCTGTTCTTCATACACGCCGTGGGTTGAAGGGTAGGTGATCATGATGCTGGATAGGTTATCGCGGTGTTTTTCGATTTTATCAGCTAGATCGCTAATATCGATGTTACCTTCTTGATCGCACTTCACCACCACGACCTTCATTGACACCATGGAAGCTGTAGCAGGGTTGGTGCCATGCGCGGAGCTTGGGATCAAACAGACATTGCGGTGCGCATCACCACGGCTTTCATGGTAACGCTGAATCGCGACAAGACCTGCGTATTCGCCAGATGCACCAGAATTTGGCTGTAGCGAGAAGTCGTCGTAACCGGTGATCTCACATAGTTTCTGCTTAAGATCTTTCGCCAGCGCGGTGTAACCAGCGGCTTGCTCAAGAGGTACAAATGGGTGCAATGCGCCAAACTCTGGCCAAGTGACTGGAATCATTTCAGCTGCGGCATTGAGCTTCATGGTACAACTGCCCAGCGGGATCATGCCATGGGTGAGCGAGAAGTCTTTATTTTCCAGCTGTTTAAGGTAACGCATCATCTGCGTTTCACTATGATGAGTGTTAAACACTGGGTGCGTTAAATAAGCGCTGGTGCGACGACAAGATTCAGGAATCGCAGCAAACTCGTTTTTCTCTATATCCGCAGCGAGTGCTGCTACATTTTCGCTGATGTCGAATACGGTAAAGAGTGCTTCGATATCAGCAGCAGTGGTGGTTTCATCCAGACTCACACCGAGTTGGTGTGAGGACTTTAGCAAGCGAAGGTTGATGTCGTTTGACTGAGCTTTTTGATAGAGCGCTTCGGTTTGGTCACCACTGTTGATGGTAATGGTGTCAAAGAAGCTATTATGTGCCAGTTCGTAGCCTGACTTAGTTAGCCCAGCGGCAAGGATTGCCGTCATATGGTGAGTGCGACGAGCGATAGTACGCAAGCCTTCTGCACCATGGTATACCGCGTAGAACGAGGCCATATTGGCCAGTAGCGCCTGCGCAGTACAGATGTTTGAGGTCGCTTTCTCGCGGCGGATATGCTGCTCACGAGTTTGCATTGCCATGCGCAGCGCTTGGTTACCTTTAGCATCAATTGAAACGCCAATAACGCGACCTGGCATGGTACGTTTATGTTTATCTTTGGTCGCCATGAAGGCAGCGTGAGGGCCTCCATAGCCCATCGGTACACCAAAGCGTTGAGCGGAACCAATCACCACATCGGCGCCCATTTCTCCGGCGGGTTTTAACAGGGTACTCGCAAGTAGATCGGTGGCGACGGTCACTAGCGTTTTGTTGGCTTGCGCAGCACTAATAATATCGGTGATATCGCGCACTTCACCAGTGGTCGATGGGTACTGAATTAATGCACCAAAAACGTCGTGGTTAGGCAGTGAGTCAATTTCATCAACGATCACGTTAAAACCGATGTATTTCGCACGGGTTTTGACCACTTCGATGGTTTGTGGGTGCACATCCGCTGCGACGAAGAACTGGTTACTTTTGCTCTTGCCGGCACGTTTGCATAGGGTCATGGCTTCGGCGGCGGCGGTGGCTTCATCCAATAAGGATGCGTTGGCGATTTCCATGCCGGTTAAGTCCATCACCATTTGCTGGAAGTTAAGCAGCGCTTCAAGACGGCCTTGGGATATTTCTGGCTGGTAAGGGGTATAAGCGGTGTACCAACCAGGGTTTTCAAATACGTTACGTAGGATCACGTTAGGCGTAAAGGTGTTGTAGTAACCTTGCCCGATATAAGTACGTTTTATTTGGTTAAGCTTGGCGAATTGTTTCATCGCCACAAGCATATCCGCTTCACTTTTTGCTTCGCTCAGCACCATCGGCTGCTCTAGGCGGATTTGGGCTGGAACGGTTTGAAGAATTAACTCATCCAAGCTTTTTGCGTTGATCGCATCGAGCATCGCTTGTTGGTCAGTTTTGTTTGGTCCGTTGTGGCGAGCAACGAACTCATGTTGAGTGCTGAGGCTTTGAAGTAGTGTTGTCATTGTCCCTTTACCTTCTGGCTCAGAAGCCGATGTACACAGCGCTTTGAATCATGATCACGGCTGTGTCGTCGATATCTACTAATACGAGCCTTTAAAAAAAGCCGCCCACTTTCATGGGCAGCTTTTGCTGATTTCTTATTCTTCTTCGATAGAGTTTAAGTATTCGTCGGCGTCTTTTAGATCATTAAGTTCTTCCGGATCAGACAATTTTACTTTCACTATCCAACCGCCTTCGTACGGTTCTTCATTGATGAGCTCTGGACTGTCTTCAAGTTCCTCATTCACTTCAATGATTTCACCGGTTACTGGCGCATAGATATCGGATGCGGCTTTCACTGATTCAACTAATGAGAAGTTTTCACCTGCATCGATTTGAGCTTCGATTTCAGGTAAGTCTACGAAAACAACATCGCCAAGCATTTCCTGTGCATGCTCAGAGATGCCGATGGTTACGGTGCCATCACCGTTATCACGCACCCATTCGTGGCTGTCTGTAAACTTGAGGGTTTTGTCCATTGCTTTATCTCCACATTTCATTTTTAGGTAAAAAGTGAGTGCTGGCAGATGCTATATCATCTGTTGTCTGTATGTGCGTGAGGGAAACCCTTTATCACTATGCACTTGCTTGATACCGTTGAGTCTAAATTTTGTTACGCCAAAGCCACGGCTTGTTCGTTTTGCTACAGCTGCCTTTTACAAGGAGCATGTTAACAAAGCCTCGCCAGACCTTATTATCGACCACAAGCCCGCATTGTTCAGTTTGCATTACTTTAATGCGGATTTTTGAGTGACCGATCACTGAATTACGCTCTGTTTCGGCTCTTTAGTTCTGTTTTGGTGACTAAAGCAAGTGTGGTCTTTTCGATTCTCAAGACACTCTTTTTGCCTTATTTCATCGTTGTGACGGCCGTGATTAAACGATTTGCAGCTAACATCTCGGTAACATAGCGGCTGGTGCAAAAACAATCAACCAAAAATTTCCTATAGGAAACATAGTTTCAGAATTTGTTAAGAAGACCACGATTGGCTAACTTTTATCCTTTTTTATTTTGAGGGCTTGTTGCACAATGCAACGTCATACAGGATGTAGGCAACGCATGGGGGATGCATGGCAGAAGAGATCTATGATGACTACCCATCATTAACGCTCGCCAAAGAAAGCCAAGAGCAGACGATAGCTCCGCTCAAGTTAGGTGTGCGTATCAAAGAGATCCGCAGTCGTTTGGGGATCACGCTTGAAGAAGCCAGTCAACGTACGGGTCTTGCGCGCTCAACGTTAAGCAAAATTGAAAATGAGCAGATATCACCCACCTTTCAGGCGATGCAAAAGCTGGCCAATGGATTACAAATTGATATGCCGCAACTGTTTGAAGTTCCTGATAAAGTTTTGGCTACAGGCCGTCGGGATATCACGTTGCGAGGCCAAGGGAAGCCGCACCCAACGCAAACTTACGAGCATGAATTGCTGGCAACGCAGTTGTTGAATAAGAAGATGATGCCATTTAAAAGCCGTGTTCGTGCCCGCTCTTTTGAAGAATATGGTGATTGGGTTAGGCATGAAGGGGAAGAGTTTTTACTGATCCTTTCCGGCGCGGTAACCTTCTATTCTGAGTTTTACGAACCAGTGGTATTGGATGAAGGCGACAGTGTTTATTATGATGCCAACATGGGGCATATGCTTGTGTCAGAGAGTGATGACGATGCATTGATCTTATGGGTGACGGCGAAATAGTGGTTAGGTTTCTTATCTGAAACGCTTTATTGAACATCGCAGAATGACGAGAGCTAACCATTGGTTGGCTCTTTTTTTTGTGCCAACGAGTCGTGTTTGAATGTTTTTTAAATGTTAAATGTCACACTTTGCACTTGTGAGCAAACTTTACCCGTGCAAACTCATCGTCATCGTGTTTATTATCGGAAACAAGATTTCTGAGACGTTTTAAATCAACTTGTTTTCTGTCCATTCGACAAGAAAATAGCATCAATGCACAACCAAACGGACATTTGGAGACCCTCATGACTGAAGCGCTATTGAATACGCCATTGCACGCATTACATATCGAAGCGGGAGCAAAAATGGTGCCTTTCGCTGGCTATGATATGCCAGTTCAATATCAATTGGGTGTTAAGAAAGAGCATTTGCATACTCGTGAACATGCTGGATTGTTTGATGTGTCGCATATGGGGCAATTAAGGCTAAAAGGCGCTGGTGCTGCGGCGTTTTTAGAAACGTTAGTTCCGGTTGATATTATCGATTTGGCTGCGGGTAATCAGCGTTATGCCTTTTTCACCAACTCAGAAGGCGGCATCATGGATGATCTGATGGTGGCAAATCTGGGGGATCATTTATTTGTGGTAGTGAATGCCGCTTGTAAAGCCCACGACATTGCACATTTGCAAGCGCATCTTCCTCAAGGCGTTGAATTAGAAGTGATTGAAGATCGGGCGCTCCTCGCGCTACAAGGGCCAAAAGCCGTGGATGTGTTGCAGCGTTTACAACCTGCAGTCGCTGAGATGATCTTTATGGATGTAGGTCAGTATGAACTACTGGGAGCGCAGTGCATCGTTTCACGTAGTGGGTATACCGGCGAAGATGGTTATGAAATATCGGTACCCTCAGAACACGCAAAAGCACTGGCACAGGCATTGCTCGCTGAAGAAGAAGTAGAGTGGATCGGGCTTGGTGCTCGGGATTCTTTGCGCCTAGAGTGTGGTTTGTGTTTGTACGGTCATGATTTAGATGAAACTACGACCCCTGTTGAAGCAAGTCTTTTGTGGGGGATTCAAAAAGTACGTCGCTCTGGTGAGGCGCGTGCTGGTGGCTTCCCGGGGGCCGATATCATTCTCACGCAGATTGAAACTAAGCAGGTCGCGCGCAAGCGCGTGGGCTTGGTGGGTGAAACCAAAGCGCCAGTGCGTGAAGGTTGTGAGTTGTTTGATGGAGATGCAAACCAAATTGGTATTGTGACCAGTGGTACAGCGGGCCCATCGGCTGGAAAGCCTGTCTCTATGGGTTATGTCGCTGTAGAGTTTGCTAATATCGGAACTCAAGTGTTTGCTCAAGTTCGGGGGAAAATGTTGCCAATGACCATCGAAAAGATGCCATTTGTCCCGCAAAGGTATTACCGTGGATAGTACAACATCGGAATAGCCGGCAGCACAAGCTAATGTAATTGAGAACGAAATTTACGCGGTATATATAGTTAGATTTCGTTCTTATGACCTATATTTTAACCATAAGTAAATAATTGAAATTAAAACAAAGGTTGTAGGGTCTTGGTTATTTCAGTCGCAGAATATCGTTGGAAGGATTCAGCCAATGCAAAAGTTAATGTTGATAGGAGCGATAGCGCTGAGTAGCTCTGCCCACAGCATTGAAGTTTCGCCTTTTATCATCAATGGTTCACCAGTTGTCATTGATAACTACCCAAGCTTTACGAGTTTGTTTTATGAGAATCTTGTCGGCGGCTATACAACCAGTTTTTGTGGCGCGACGGCGCTTAATAGCGATTATGTATTAACCGCGGCACACTGCATTGTGGGTAATAGCAGGCTTGAGCAAGTGACGGTTGCCCTACAATTAGTCAACGAAACAAATTACGTTCCGGGCGCCCCACTTAGGGTGAGCGACTTTTTTGTTCCAGCCACTTATATTGAATCTTCAAGCCGGCTGTGGCCTGATGACATTGCCATTTTGAAACTCGAAACGTCGCTGCCCACCGGCGATCATCTGGATAAGCTTAATTTTAGCGTGTTCGGTGATCTTCCCGCGGCAGACACTTATGTCACTATTGGCCATGGCCTAGTCTATAACAGTGGCACAGGTCGCTACCAAAACGATAATGAACTGCTGGAAACAACGTTAACACCACTCCCTTTGAGCCAATGCAAAGCGCATTTTGGCAGCAATTTTACCGATAAGCAGATCTGTTTTGATGGCACTCTGCCCGATACTGAATTACAAAATTCGCCCTGCGATGGAGATTCTGGAGGGCCGGTGTATCGACTGACTGGGAGCGGTTATATACAGGTAGGGATTACCAGTTTCGGTTTAGAGCAATGCGGTGATCCTACGATTAGTACGCAAGTTACCTCTGCATTCACCAATGTCGCCCACTATGAGGATTGGATACGTAACGTGCTGGATGGCAATGTCGTATCGACTTATCGTGTTGTGGAGCAAGATGGTGAGCGAGTGGTTATTGATAACTCATCCACTGCCAGTAGTGGTGCCAACTCTGAATCTGGTGGAAGCTCTGGGGGCAGTGTCTCTGTCATTTCATTGTTAGGACTTTTGTTTATATCGTATATGCGACAATGCAGCCGGATGCGTATCAGTGAACTAAGTAATCGACCACGTTCTCAAAATTAAGATGTTAGACTTAACTATTTGAAATTAATCAATTTAACCCTATTCATCTCATAAGTGTGATCTGAGCGAATGTTGACTATTTGTTTCTAAACGATAGTTTTACGTAATAAACGCCCGAGCATAGTTTGGAGAAACGAATATGAGCACCAATAGAACTTATAACATTACCTTGTTATCTGATATCAGTATGCAGTCAAAACTGTTTAAGGATTCTTTAGAACGAGGAATTGAGTTAGAGGTTCGTTTAGTTTCTTTGAGCGACTTAGAGGCAGAAGGCAACGCTAACACCACCATGTTGGGTGATTATGTCCTGATTGATTTCAATTATCTCAATGATTCAAATTTTGAAACTTACAATCAAGCAAGGTTAGCGGCTAATATCAACGCAAAAGAAATTGTGATTAATTGCCCTAAAGATGTGGCTTCATCCCAGTTATTTAAGTGGCGCAATTTGGTGGGCGTATTTTATGTGGAAGATGATATTAGCTTATTGCTCAAAGGGATGGAAAAGGTGATGCAAGATGAAATGTGGTTGTCACGCAAAGTGGCGCAAGACTACATTGAGCATTTCCGCTGTGCAAATACTGTTACGACCTCACAAGTTTATGCCAACCTCACTAAGCGTGAGAAAGAGATCATGCGCTTGTTGGGTCATGGCGCGTCCAATCTTCAAATTGCTGATGAGCTGTTTGTTAGCGAGAATACGGTCAAAACACATCTGCATAACATATTTAAGAAAATCAACGCTAAGAACCGCCTACAAGCTTTGTTATGGGCGAATAACAATATTGCTTTAGAAGAACGTGTGTAGTGATTGAGTGATAGGTTTTGGGTACACAAAGGGAGCCAATGGCTCCCTTTGTCGTATTCAGCGTTGGATCAATCGTAGATGGTCGGGATCGGTTGGCGCTTGTGCTGCGTGATACGGTAGATATGCACGAGTCTATCAGAGGCATCTTGAGAAACCGGTTTGCCTTCTAAGAAATCGTCGATCTGATCGTAGGTCAGATTTAATGCATCTTCATCAGCTTTTTGCGGAGCGAGTTCTTCCAGATCGGCCGTAGGTACTTTTTTCACAAGCTGTTCTGGTGCGCCAAGGGTGGCGGCAACTTCGCGAACTTGGCGTTTGTTTAAGCCAAATAGTGGTGCAAGATCGCATGCTCCATCACCAAATTTGGTATAGAAACCGGTGATGTTCTCTGCAGAATGATCAGTACCCAGCACTAAGCCACCAACAAAACCGGCGATTTCATACTGCGCTATCATGCGAGCTCGTGCTTTGACGTTACCTTTAATGAAGTCGACTTTGGCCGGATCTTGTGGAATAAGCCCGGTATTTTCAAGTCCTGCTAGAGATGCAGCGTGCAAACCATCAGCACCATCTTTAATGTTGACTGAAACAGAGTGCGTTGGTTGGATAAATTGCAGCGCTAGCTGTGCTTCATCTTCGTCTTGTTGCTCACCGTAAGGCAGTCTTACCGCGATAAACTGATACCCATTACCTTGTTCGTTTAGCTCATCAATGGCTAATTGCGCCAGACGACCACAAGTGGTTGAGTCAACACCGCCGCTGATCCCAAGAACAAGTGCTTTACAGCCAGAATCAGTCAGTTTGCGTTTGATAAAATCAACGCGACGGGTGATTTCAAAGTGAGGGTCAATCGATGGTAAGACGCGCATTTCATCGCGAATCAACTGTTCCATTAGTTTTCTTCCTGCAGCAATGTTATTTATCGTAGTATCATACCTAAAACCAATAAATAGAAAACCGAGAACACGGAATTCGTCCCATTCAAGGTGAAAATTATGAAAATCGCCGTATTTGGCAGCGCATTTAATCCACCGAGCTTAGGCCATAAGAGTGTGGTTGAGTCACTTACACACTTTGACCGCGTTTTGTTGTTACCCAGCATTGCTCACGCGTGGGGGAAAGAGATGTTGGCGTATTCCGCTCGGACAGCACTGGTCGATGCTTTTATTGCCGATTTGAATATGAATAATGTTGAGCGCAGTACGATTGAAGAGACACTATTTAACTCGTCGCAATCTTCGGTTACGACGTATGCGGTTTTGATGGCCTTGCAGGCTGAAGATCCCGCAGCCGAGCTTACCTTTGTGATTGGCCCCGATAATCTATTTAACTTTTCTAAGTTTTATAATGCCGCGGAAATTGTCCGGCGCTGGTCGGTGATGGCGTGCCCTGAGAAAGTGGCAATTCGCAGTACGGATATCCGAAATTCATTGCTTGATGGAAAGGAAATTAATCACTTAACAACCCCAAGCGTTTGCGCTATGTTAGTTGAAAATAACTATTACTAATTAACTTATCAATATGATCGCGGGGAGCTCGATTTTCCGCATTCCAATATTGAGGTGCTTATGGCTAAAAAAAGCGGATTGCTTATTTTTGGTCTGTTTTCGGCTGCTGTTAACGCTTGCAATGAAAATAACCTATCTGTCAGTGTATCGACAAACTCGGTGGAGAATGCCGTTGAACGGTCATCTTGCTCTCCAGTCGTTCTTGGAGGGAGCTATCCGGCTAACCCGCTAACAACGCCATTTTTATTGGTTAAAGAGAAATACGACGATTCAGACTATTGGTCTGATTGGGTGCTGAAAACGGAATCAAATCCAGTCTTAACTCAAAATTTTTCGCAAAGCTATTTTGGCGTCGGTTGGTGGTCACCCAAAGATGCTGAACCACAAGAAGAAGATCAGACTGCTGAAGAGTGGCTTATGAACCACGGCTTAATGTTCAGTGTTGGTTTTGGTGATAAAGCCATCGGCCAACCCAGATTTAGGCTCGATTATCTTTGGCATGATGAATTTCAAGATAATCTCATGATGCAAGTTGAAGTGCCGTTTTAACGGCGCTTCATTTCTTACTCACGGAATTTATTTGCTATTGCTTTAGCCGCTGATTATTTTTGGCTGCATTAGGCAGATATTGGAATAGTGGGCAATGATGTTTCTTGGAATTTCTGGTTTTGAGAAATAGTAGCCTTGGATCTGTGAGCACCCCATATCACTCAGTTTTTGCAAGGCGTCTTCGCTTTCCACCCCTTCCGCCACTAAGTTTACATCGAGCCGTTTTGCCAGCTGAATAATCAAACAGACCACGTGTTCCGCGGTTTCATTACACAGCATGTTTTTAATAAAGGTGGCGTCGATTTTGATGGTATCGATAGGGTAGCTATGAATGTAGTTTAAACTAGAGTATCCGGTACCAAAATCATCAAGCGCTATTGTAAAGCCCAGATTCCTCAATTTATCTAAGATGTAACGTACTTCATTGGTTTGCGATAACAGTACGGTTTCGGTCAGTTCAATTGTGAATTCTCTCGGCTCAAAATGATAACGAGAGATGGTGGAGGTTAGGTGGCGCATATAACGTGAAGAGTCACTCAATTCGTGCGCCGAGCAGTTTAGACTCAAGCGAACTTTATAGCCAAGTCCTTGCTCTAGTTCCCATTTTGCATGACACGCCAACTCAACAATCCGCTCGCCCAGTTCAATGATTAGCCCTGATTGTTCCGCCGCTTCGATAAACTCCATTGGCGATACCATTCCGAGTGTTTCGCTATTCCAGCGCGCGAGGACTTCAAAATAGTCCCATGTACGTGATTCCAGCGAAACAATCGGTTGTACTGCGACGTAAATTTCGCCGCCAATGCCTGAAGTGCGGTCAAGCTCGTTGCGCAGAGCATCAATGACCATGGTTCGGCGATAATATTGGGCACTTAAGTGAGTGTCATAACTTTGCACTTTGCTGTTGCGTGTTTGTTTGCAGTCTTTCAAAGCCAGAGAGGCGTTCAAGATCAATTGATCAGAGGTTAAGCGTTGATCTGATGTGCGCGCAAGGCCGATGCTGACACTGATTTTTATGGTATGGGATGGGTCGGTATAGCCTCCATTTAAACGTGAAATCAGGGTTTGGCAAATTGATAATGGGTCACTAGAGAAGGTGACGAAGGCAAATTCATCGCCAGCGATTCGATAGGCTTGGTGCTCTTCTGGTAGAGCCTCTTCAACCGCTCTTGCGACGAATTTTATGACTTGGTCTCCAATGTAATTCCCGTATAAATCATTGATTGATTTGAAGTTGTCAATGTCGATATAGGCAAGGGTGAATGGTTCTGAACGGGTTTCAGTAATATGCTCTAATGAATTCGATAAGTAGCTACGATTGAGTAAACCGGTTAGGTTGTCGTGAGATACTTCATGGCTGAGTTGGTGAACCAGCGTATCGGAGCGGGCAGAGAGCCACTTTGCTCTCAAGCTGTGTACGATGATGTTGGCAAATAGGACGTGGCAGTCGACAAGTTTGTTACTGTGCGGCGTTGCTGTGGTGAAGGTTGATAGCAGGATACCGAGAATATCACCAGCGCGGTTGCGTAATGGAATACCGAGATACGCTTCGACACCATTGTCGATCAGGTAAGTATCTTGTGGGAATTGTTTCGATACGTCTTTTTCAAACAAAGAGAAGAGTTTGTCTGATTTACTGACTACGTCACAAGGTGTTCCCGCTAAGGAATAGCTAAATTGTTGTTGGATTTGCTTTTCACATGCAAAAGACAGGGTTTGAGCGGTAAAGTTAATCTTGTCGATTTCAATTACACAACAACACTGACTATTGAAGGTTTTATGTAATGTCAGTGTGACTTCATGGAGCAATTCTGGACCATCAAGCGCCATAATTCGGCTGAGTTCATCAATGTTAATTGCATCTGGTGGGGTATCCTTAGCCATGACGAATTCTCCTTATTTTTTTGTGATGCCAGTCACTTTTGCTAGAGCTCGCACCTCTAAATATGGCACACGTCTCATATGTTTGCAAATAAGGAGAATGAATTTAAGCTAAGCGTGATTTTAGGTAATCAAGAAATAATTGCGTACGGGTGTTTTGATAGTCGAGCTTGGGATGATAAGCATAGACGGTTGCTTCATCTGCCGTTATATCTGGGAGGATACGCTTTAAAGTCCCTAATTTTAATTCTTCTTTAATCATCACATCGTTGGTGAGCAAAATGCCCATTCCTGCTTTGGCGGCATAAAAAAGTGCTTCTGGATTCGTGGTTGCAAAGTTACCAGAAAGCAGCACTCGTTGTCCTTTGGAGAGCTTGACTTCACGTTGAGGATTTTCCCCCCAATTGAGCATGTTGTGTAAGCTTAAATCATGAGCGGTTTTGGGTTCCCCATGGCGCCCTAAGTATAATGGAGATGCATAGAAGCCCGCTTTATGCTCAAACAGACGAGTCGCTTTAAAGCTCAGCGAATTGAGTTGTTCAATTTCACGACTGATAAACAGGTCTAAGCTGAGCGCGGGTAATTGGCCGGGCGTGGTCGTGGTTAACTGAATACGGATGTCAGGGTAGAGTGATAAGAAATCGTCCAAGTATTGGACTAAAAACTTTGAACCTACCGCGAGCGTTGCGCCAATTTTAAGTAGCCCAGCAGGGGATTGATCAATCGATCGGGTTTCATCGACGATGGATTGCCAACCATCAAGCTGTACTTTCGCTCTTTCGTAAAACAGTGCACCAGCTTCTGTTTGTGATACTGAGCGCGTGGTACGTTTGAGTAGTTGCACGCCGATCCGTTCTTCCAACCAATGAATACGTTTACTGATCGCTGAGCTGGTGGTATTTAAACGTCTTGCTGCACCGTTAAAGCTGCCCTCATCGACCACTAAAATGTAGCTTTTTACGTTCTGTAACCAATCCATTTTTTACCCTTAAATTAAATCTACATAGGAACTAATTAGTTTCCTTTTTAGAGTATTATCATTTTTGAGTTTATAATTTAAACTCAATCGCATGAAAAGCAAGCAAACTCCCCCATTTAATAAGATCCCTCTTTTGCTAGCGATGATGATCATCGCCACTGGCCAAGTTGGTGTATCCATCTATCTGCCAGCGCTACCGCACATCAGTCAATCGTTATCGGTTAACCAAGCAGATGTTCAGTTGTTGGTGACTCTATTTTTAGTCGGCTTTGGCGGCTCTCAACTGTTTTATGGCCCGCTCTCCGATGCCATTGGCCGCCGACCGGTTTTTATCTTTGGCCAAGGTATTTATCTGCTTGGTACGATTGTCTGTTTACTGTTTATCGATAACCTTTATTGGTTGGCCTTCGGACGCTTATTGCAAGGACTTGGTTCTGGAAGCGCTTCGGTATTGGGGCGGAGTGTCCTACGGGATAGTTATGACGGCGCCCATTTGACCAAAGCATTTGCGTATATTTCAGTTACCGCTTCCGTGATCCCAATTTTTGCACCAGTGCTTGGCGGTTGGATTACTTATCAGTTTGGCTGGCAAGCCGTGTTCATTTTTGTCTTTATTTATCTGGTCGCGATTTATACCCTTGGCTTTTTTATTTTACCGGAAACACTGCCATATCAAGCTACTCGTTTTAGTCCCTTAGGTGTGGTGAAGAATTATCGCCGTTTGATTACTGATCGACAGGTCATTTCAAGTGCAAGTTACAACTGGTTAAGCTATTTAGCATCGTTGGTGTCATTGTCGGTATTGCCGTTTATCTTGCAACAAAATTTAGGTTTATCGGCAGCTCAGTATGGTTCGATTATGATCGTTCCTTCAGCGGGATTGATGTGTGGCAGCCTTGCTCTCAATGTCTTGAATCGATTCATGAGCCGATCTCAGTTACTGGCGATGGCGATCACTACCATCGCTTTGTCGGGCTTATGGTTACTGAGTTTTGAAATGACGTTGTTTAATCTTGTGTGGGCATTTACTTGGCTGAGCTTTGCTCAAGGTATCTCATTTCCCATCTCCATTGGCATGTTGTTGGAGCCCCATAAGAAACAAGCCGGCGCCGTGTCGGCTTTATCTGGTTCGATACAGATGTGCATGTCTGGTCTTTTTGGCGGTTATTTAGTGCAGTATTGGGTACATACCCAAAGTGGTTTAGGGCTATTTTATCTGTTGGTTGCGACGGTAATGGGATTGGTACTCATATCGCAAAGATCGACGCTGTATAATGAACCAAATGGTGAAGCGCTTTCCGACAAGTGAATCATCGCCAAAACGAGTGCTTGAGGTTACAATGCCCGCCATTCGGTATAACAACACCATTGGGTGACATTATGGAACATAAAGAGTTTGAAGAGCTTGTAAAAGAAGCAAGCCAACAAGAGTCGTTACCACAAGCATTAGCGATTCTAAAAGCAAGTGAAGATCAAGAAGTTGCGGAAGCTGCAGAATCACTAGCCGGTCAATTCTCATTAGCGGAAGTTGATGGTGAAAAACGCATTTACCATGTAACAACACACGAAGATGAGCAAGGTGAAGAGCAAGAGTTCGTCGAACATGTGATGAATGAAGGCGATGAAGTGATTCGTTTTGTTGCTTGGTTCTTCGATGCTATGTTTGAAGTGAAGCGTAAAGATACCTATCAAGCTGCAGGTAAAACGTACTTACAGCCAAAACGCAGCTAGTTTTATCTCCTAATGGTTTATTTCGCTCAGTAGAGTGTTTAGTGTGTGATAAACCAAGATGGATATCGATTTAATTGGAAAGCCCCAGCAGATGCTGGGGCTTTTTGTTTTTTTACTCGAATCAATCAACGGCACACATTCAACCGTGATTAGCTTCAAGATTGACTACGTTATCAGGTACCGTGCTCAACCCCTTTGCTTCTATCCATGCTTGTAGGTTGTCTGCGCCCCCGATGTAATGGCCGTCAAGCCAGATTTGTGGCACGGTTACGGGCGTTTTCATGCCGATAATAGCTTTTACTTCCGGAATCATACGGTATAACGCGGCACTCTCTTTTACCACATCGTGGTATTGGTATTGAATGCCCGCATCATCAAGCAGTTTCTTGGCTTTTACACAATAAGGGCAGGTCGCTTTGCCATAGACAATGTTGCCTTGCAGCGTATCTCGCTGTGCCCATTGCTGAATAACTGATTGAACCAACACGCCACGGTTCAGTGCTTCGCCTTGGCTTACAACTTTACCTTCAACGACTAGGATAGGGGCATGCCAAGAGCCCATTTTTAGTGGCTCCCACCAGTGAGACAACCAATCTTTTACCTCTAATTCAATCGGGATACCGGCTAGCTCATTGTCAAAGGTATCTTGCAAAATATCCTTGGTCAGCGTGCATTCACCACATGGGATATTGACCTTAAATGGTCCCCAACTACCAGCCCAGCGATATAACGTTATTTTGATTGGTTGTGTCATTTGTTCTCTCCCAGATAAAGCCAAGCGGTTGGGATTGCGTATTCATTTAAGTGTAGAAGGAAACCCAAACCATTTCAGTTATTAAGAACGGTTAAATGGCGGATTAATTTCAACTGCTTAGCTTTTATTGCGAAATTTTTTACTTTCCCACTGCGTAATAAATGCAACCGATGCAATGATAATGAATGCGCCTAGCCAGAGTCGACCAGGTGGCACCCAACCAAATACAACCCAACCTGCTAATACATTCAGTGGCAATTTTGCATGGTCAAATGGCTGCACAAAAGAGGCATCAGCAACCGCATAAGCTTTGACGATAGCCCACTGCGCGAGTGCGGTAGCAATGCCTGCCGCGATCAACACCAGCCAAACATTGAGCCCAGTTGGCATTTGCCAATCAGGTAACGCCAAAAGAATATTAAAAGGTGTGATCAGGACTAATAGATAGACCACCATGGTGGATGGAGAGTCGTTCGAAGAAAGTTTCTTCACCATCAGGGAATAACAAGCCCAAAAGAAAGCCGCCCCTACAGGCAAGAGTGTCGCCCAGTTAAAGTCATCCGCCCAAGGTTCCAAAATGATCATTGCTCCAATAAAGCCAGTGATCGTTGCCCCCCAACGAGCCGCTCCCACGTTCTCTTTTAGCAATAAACCTGAGCCAATAGTGGCAAATAATGGTGAGGTCATGAGTAGAGCAATGCCTTGCCAAATAGGCACCGGGTAGGCCAGTGCCCATAACCAAAGCTGGATACCAATGACTGACAAAAAGACACGGAAAATATGTAAGCCAAGCTTCTGCGTTTTCAGTGATTGACGAATACCTAAGGTTTTTAAGTAAGGCAAAATTGCCACTAATGCGATGGCGTATTGGACTAGAGCCACTGTGGTTGAAGACAGGCCAAAGTTAATACTGGCAACTTGTGCAAGGCTATTGACGATCGCGAAGGATAAACCTGCGGTGAGCATCCAACTTGCGCCTTGAATAGGGTGATGACTGTGACTCATAAAAAATAGGTACTCGGAAAATGTGGCTGAATCATACGACTTTCTTTATCGGCTTACCTTACTTTTTTGTCCGATTTATCATGACGACGGAGAATATCACCAGCATCATGCCGATGGCATGCCAAACAGTGAACAATTCACCCAATATCATCACGGCAGCGGCTGCAGTGATCGCGGGTCCCAGATTGTTCGCCAAGCTCAATTCTGTCGGTGAAAGACGCGCCATTGCAGCGGCTACAAAATACGAAGGAAGCACGGTACAAAATAACCCTAACGTCACACCAATGATAATTAACTCAGATGACCAAGCTTCAAAGTTGGTGCCATTGACGAACAGGTGAATAAGAATGGCAACGCCGGCGCTTCCCATTCCTACGCTAGTAAACAGAGAGCTGCCTAGAGCGCCAATTAAGGGTTTGCTCGCGACTAGATAAATGGCGAATACCAACGCGGAACTGACCGCGAGTAGTGCACCGATACCCACTGAACTGCCTAAGGTTTGGAAATCTTGCGCTAGGATCAGAGCCGTACCCAAATAGCCCACCAACGTTGCAGCTATGATCTTACGGGTCGGTGGCTGTTTGTCGACAACCCAACTGATCAACACCACAAAAGAAGGAAATAGGAAGATAAGTAAACGCTCTAGCTGAGCTGAGATATACGATAGGGCGGAAATATCCAGGAAGCTGGCCAAGTAATAGCCCAATATACCAATTATTGCAGCCTTAAATCCATGCGAGCGCAGCTTGACGCGAGTGGTGTGTTTGCGACATAAAAAAATCAGAGTAACGAGATATAAAGGTAACGAACTCAACGCTCTGAGCGCCATGATGGAAGTGGCATCGCCCCCGGCTTGGTAAGCCAGTTTTACCAAAATGGGTTTTAGTGAAAAAAGTAAACAGCCAATAAATGCCAATAAAAGCCCGATTTGGTATTGGCGAGCAATTGAGGAGAAGGGGCCTGTGGTTGTTTTACGTGAGTCAGTGGCGTCGCTCATATTTCGTATCCTTACGCTTATTATTGATTTTGATAAGTAATCAAAAAATAACGAGGCTACGAGTGATGCGGTCTGGCTGCAAAATTCGCAGCCAGACATAGTATTACCTACCGGCTACGGGTATTCAGGAGGAGGAGCCATTGCTGTTTAGGCAATAGGGCATTGAACTGAAGACAAGCTGGGTAAGTAAATCTATGTGACATTAAATACAATTCCTATCGGGTGAAAAAATAGACTAACTAGGGGCTGGCATTAATGCAACCTATTTAATAGCCAATTTGTGTTCAACCTGTTTAAAAGCTCTTTGATACATAATCCAAGCGCTGATACCCGCGCCAATATTACCAATGAAGGCTCCCCAGAAAATACCTTCAATCCCCCCTAATAATGAACCGATCCATAAACAGGGTAGGAAGAATAAAAACAATCTTAGAGCAGAAATAGTAAGCGCCGTGTATGACTTACCGAGTGCATTGTTGATCGAGACCATTAACATGCAGATACCAAGCGGCCCCAGACTAAAAGGTACAATCATCAGATGCCAAGTTAAGATCTGCTTAACTTGTTGATCACTGGTCATAATAGTGGCAAGAAAATCGCTGCTTAGCCAAGCTATTGCCGCCACGGCAAGTTGGAACAGTAAAATGTATTTAGATGCAATGATCACCAACTGACGAATTTCGTCTAATTTTTGGCCGCCTAATAGTCGCCCAACCATTGGAGGCATTGACATGGTCAGCGCTAATACCGAGACAATAGCAAAAAACTCAAAACGAGAGCCAAGAGCCCAAGCGGCGACGGCGGCAGTACCAAAACCCGCTAACAGTTTGGTGGCAAGCATTGAAGAGAGTGGCGGGAGTAACTGGCTTATCATGGCTGGTCCCATGATATTGCCGATTGATGTTAGACTTTTCGTGACATCTAGATCATGCCAATCGAAGCTCATCCATTGCTTTTTCACCACTTTAGGTGCGACAAGTAAGATCCCTAATCCAAAAGCAATAATCGTTGCGAGTGCTGCGCCATTGATGCCCATATCAAAGGTGAAAATGAATAAAGGGTCTAGTGCTAAGTTAATAAGGCTAGTGATCACCATCATGCTACCGGGCAACATAGTATTGCCATTAGCACGGCAAACGCTGTAGAAAAAGTACAGCAGGGCGCCGGTCCATGAGCTCACCAGCCAGTAAATCCAATAGGTATCAATGATAACAAAGACACTCTCTGGCGCACTGAGCATCAACAAGATAGGCTCACGAATAAGATAAAGAATCACGCAAAATAGGGCGACACCAACAGAGCCCATGGCCACCACTAATCCGCCAAGCTGCTGGGCATATCGTTCTTGCTTGGCGCCAATTGCTCGGGCGATGACGGCCGTCGTGGCAATTCCCAATCCGACTTGAAGGCCAATAATGATCATTTGAATTGGTAAGGTAAAGCCTTGGGCAGCAAGAGGTAAAATACCAAGTTGACCGATAAAAGCACTGTCTACCAGCTGAAAGCTCATCAGTGAAAGGACGCCGAATAACATCGGCCAAGTCATCGAAAAAAGTTGCGAGCCAAGGTCTTTAGAATGCATGGTGTGCCATTGAAAAATAGAGAATAAAAATAAAGCTGAGACTTGCTCAGCTTTATTATTGATGAAGATAAACATCTCCTGACGCTAGTCTACTGTATTGTGGACCAAGATCGAGGGTGTTGCGGTAAAAAGACTTTATAGATTTTCTTTAAAGTCGTCGGCATAGCCTTTAGGTGGCGGTGTCCAACCTCGCTCGTCATTGTTGTGTTTATCTACGCGGTCAGTCGCAATCGCCAGTTTGATCTGATCTTCTAAATGAATAAACAGTTGACGATAGTTGTTATCAAAGCGCTCGTTTGCGGAATCATCTAACCATGCTTGATAGAGAGCATCGGACTTCTTGTCTTCGACTCGTTTGTAACTGGCTTTTTGCTGTTCCACTAAGAACGGATGTTGACCTAATTCTCTTAGGGCGTGCGCACCTAATTCTAGCGCGGAATGGTAAGTTTCAGATTCAATGACATCGGCGCCAGCTTGTCGCAGCAAATAGCCATCACCGCGGTCAAAGGCTCGAGCGAGAATCGTCACATTCGGATAAGAGTGTTTGATGTATTTAACCAGAGCCAAGGAAGCGTCACGATTGTCGATCGCGATAACGATCATAGCGGCTTCTTCAATCCCTGCGGTGTGTAATAACTCCGGACGGGTTGCATCACCAAAGTACGCCTTGGTGTTGAATTTTCTTACCACATCGATTTGATCGGCTTGGTGATCCAGGACGACGGTTTTGACACCATTCGCTACTAGTAGTCGATTGATAATCTGACCAAAGCGGCCAATACCCGCAATGATGACCGTCCCTTTCTCATCAATCTCATCGGCTTCACCTTGGTTAGAGGCCAATTCATAGCGCGGTAGAATGACTTTATCAAACAAGATAAATAAGCCTGGAGTTAAGAGCATCGAGAGCGCAACTACTAGAGAAAGCGTCTGAGCTAACTCAGTCGGAATGACATGGTTTTGCGTGGTAAAACTCAGTAATACGAACCCAAACTCACCCGCTTGGGCAAGGCTAAGAGTAAACAGCCAGCGGTTACTCTGGCGAATTCTAAAGCAGAAGGCGAGAACAAACAGCACCGTTGCTTTGAGTAACATGACGCCCAAGGTTAGGCCGACGATAAGGAAAAAATCATCAAACAAGATAGCAAAGTTGATCCCAGCACCAACCGTAATGAAAAACAACCCAAGTAGCAGTCCTTTAAAAGGGTCGATATTGGATTCTAATTCATGGCGGAACTCACTGTTCGCAAGCACCACGCCAGCAAGGAAAGCGCCTAACGCCGGCGAAAGGCCAATAAGACTCATCAAAGCGGCGATTCCCACCACTAACATTAGCGCCGTTGCGGTAAAAATCTCGCGTAGGCCTGAGCTGGCAACGAAGCGAAATAGAGGACGGCTGAGGTAATGACCACCCACCACAAGACCAACGATTGAGACAATGATGACCAGTGCATATGCCCAACCGGGTAACCCTGCCACAAGGCTTAACTCTTCATGATGTTCAGCGGCTGTGGAAGCCATGTTTTGTGCTTGTTGCACTAACTCAGGCATGGCTAACAATGGGATGAAGGCTAGCATTGGGATCACGGCGATATCTTGAAACAGTAAAACGGAAAAAGCGTTTTGTCCGCCTTCTGTGCGGCTCAATCCTTTTTCGTTGAAGGTTTGAAGAACAATCGCAGTGGAAGAGAGCGCAAAGATCAAACCAATCGCCAGTGATACGGTCCAGACTTGATTGAAAAACATCGCGATACCCATCACAAGGGCGGTTGTCACTCCCACTTGCAAGCCGCCTAAACCTAATAGGCGATTACGCATGTTCCAAAGCATTTTAGGCTCTAGTTCAAGGCCGACTAAAAATAGCATCATAACCACGCCAAATTCAGCAAAGTGTTGAATAGTAGTGGTTTCTTCTCCGACTAAACCGATAATAGGGCCAATAACCACCCCTGCAATGAGATACCCTAGGACAGATCCAAGGCCTAAACGCTTAGCAATCGGAACCGCAATAACCGCAGCAACTAAGTAGATAAAAGCTTGGAGAAAATATCCGGTCATGCGTTATCTCCCAAGATTAGTTGTTTCAAATATGGATTTAATTTTTCGACTTCATAGGCTCGCTTATAGTCGAATCGGTCTTCGACTAGCGCCGTCAACAGCGCTTTCCAGTGCGTTTCATGCTGCGCAATACGCCCGTCTTCTTTAGCTGTACGTGCACCAAATAAAGCAAGTGGCGCCATGTATTTCATGCCGGTCAGTGCGGCCATTTGTTCGATTGGATAGAGTAACTCACGAATGGTGAAATGATTGTACCCCTTAGTTTGATAAGCATCCGCCTTACCTCCGGCAGACAGCGCGCACATAAAGTGTTTACCTTGTAGTGCGGTGCCTTGGCTACCGTATGCAAAGCCATACTCAAGCACCAGATCTTGCCACTCTTTCAACATTGCTGGGGTTGAATACCAATAGAGAGGAAATTGGAAAATAATGACATCGTGATCAACTAGGCGCTTTTGTTCGCGGTCGATATTAATGTTGTAGCTTGGGTACTCATAATAGAGATCGACGCAAGTGACCCCTTTTGTCTCTTTTGCAGCATTAAAAAGAGGTTGATTAACCTCTGAACGGTGTTGAGATGGATGAGCGTACAGGACAAGCACTTTCTTTTTTGGCATGTTTGACATCCTATTAACTTTGATTATTTATTATTCTAATGAACTCTTTTTGAACGTCTTTTTAAGCATTCTCATGACTATTGTTACGCTTTAGCGTCGTTCAAGCAACGGCAATAGGTCATTTAGCTGCTCAACCACTACCGATGCACTCGCGGTAAAAGGGCTGTTTTGCCCATGAGTCACAAGACATGACGGCATCTTTGCATTGGCTGCCGCTTCTAAATCATAGAGGTGGTCACCGACATACAGCAGTTCCGCTGAGTTGAGTTGCCATTCATTGGCAAGAGCTACTAACGATACGGGGGAAGGCTTTGGAGGATAATGCTCGCGGCTGATAATACGGCTAATCCCCAGTTGATTGTGCGTGACTTTGAGCTGAGCGGCTTGTAAGCAATTACGCGTAATAATCGCAGTATGGAGGTCTTGGTCTTCAATGTAGGCCAACAAAGCTTCGCATCCGGGCATGGAATAGGAGAGCTGTGCATCCTCAATTTCATGGTCGAGAATGTGCTGTTGTGCCACTGCTCTTTGCTGTGGGCAGTCAATATTATTGGTATAACTGAGCAAATCAAGGTGCTGTGGGCAGCCCACTTTTGATCTTAACCAATTGAAATCCATGGTTGAACTGACGAGCGTGTTATCCAAATCAAATACAATGGCGCGTATTCGCTTAGCGTCAAAGGGCATTACATAATCACTACTCATAATCACACTCCAAAAACAAAACACCCCTCAGCAGTGGAGGGGTGTTTAACTTAGGCGAATTCTTTTTCTAGGTAAGCAACGATATCCGATGATTCATACATCCATTGCACGCCTTGTTGACCTTCAATTCTTAAGCAAGGCACTTTGATTTTACCGCCGCCATTTTCCAGTTCTTGACGGTGTTGCGCATTGTTTTTTGCATCGCGCAGTTCAATATTGACCGATTGGCGCTTCATTGAACGGCGGACTTTAACGCAAAATGGACAGGCTTCGAATTGATACAAAGCGAGCTTAGCTGCTTTTTCATCGATTTGCTGTTGTTGCTCAGCAGAACGTTTGATTCCACGCGGCGAGAAGACAAAGTTGCCGACTAAAATGAGCCGACCTAACAGCCAACGAATAACTTTCATGATAACCCTTGATGAACTAAATTACCCTTTTATTGTAACAACTTGCCAACACGCAACAAGCGTTAATAATCAATTTTGTGCTGCTTAGTAACGCTAATGCCGAGTCGCTTGGCAAGGCGTACTAAATTTGCGCGGTCAACTTGCAGTTCGCGCGCGGCGAGAGCCCAGTTAAAGTTCGCTTGACCTAGTGCTTTAATGATCAATTGTGCTTGGTATTGATCGGTGGCTTGGCGAAGCCCTTGATTAGGCTCTAATGCGGTGATGTTTTGAGCAGGTGGTGTTGGCTCAGTAGCCGCAACGCTTTGATTATCAGTCAGGTTTAGATCATAAGCGGATACCGTGACCGTATTGGGCGTTTTTGCGGTTGCGCGGGCTTTTAATGCAGCACGATTAATGACGTGCTCTAGCTCACGAACGTTGCCGGGCCAGTCATAACGAGCAAGTTGAAATAGCGCTTCTTTGCTGAGCTTTAACTGCACGATACTCAGTTTTTTACGCGCTTGCTCAAGGAAAAATCCTGCTAATAACTCAACGTCTCTTTCACGCTGGCGGAGAGGCGGGACGGTAATGGGATAAACCGTCAGCCGATGATACAAATCTGAGCGGAATCGTCCCTGCTCGACTTCTTGTTTTAATTCTCGATTGGTCGCGGCGAGCACTCGTACATCGATACTCTGTACGTGATCTTGTCCGACAGGCTGAATCTCATGGTTTTGCAGAGCACGCAGCAACTTACTCTGGGCTCCCAAGCTAAGCTCACCAATTTCATCAAGAAACAATGTGCCGCCATCTGCGAGGGCAAATTTACCTAATCGCGATTTATCAGCGCCGGTAAACGCGCCCTTTACATGGCCAAACAGTTCGCTTTCTAACAGATTTTCTGGGATAGCGGCACAGTTTACATAGATCAATGGCTGTTGGCGGCGGTTCGATTGATGGTGCAAACTTCTCGCCACTAACTCCTTACCTACACCGGTTTCACCATGAATTAGAATCGTGAAATCAGAAGGTGCCACCACAGAAATATCCATTTTGAGCGCTTCGATGGGGGCACTCTGACCAATGATCTCACCCCCTTCTCGCTCCCATACTTCAAGATTTAGTTCTTCTAATTTTTGTTGCGTCTGCTTGGCTTGATGTTCCAATTGCGAAACGGTCAATGCAACTTTCAAATGAGAGGCTACAATCCCAGAGAGTGCTTCAAGGCTTCGGCGCGGGATAGCGTCAAAAACATTGGGGGTTAGACTATCGAACGTGAGGATGCCCAATAGTTGGTCGGCATAATGTAAGGGTAGTCCCATGCAGGCATGCATTGGTAGATCACCATCATAGTCGATTAGCAAACCATCAAAAGGATCAGGCAGTGGGGAGTCGGCATCGAATTTCACCACACCTTGAGCCTGACAAATGTGCTCAAATCGGGGGTGGTCATTGATTTTAAAGCGACGGCCGAGTGTGTCTCTCGTTACGCCTTGGATTGCCAAGGGCGTCAAAGTGTCACCTTGTAGGCTAAGCAGAGCGATGCAATCACATTGGATCACGCGGCGTATTGCATCGAGTAATTTATTAAAACGATCTTGCGCGCTGTGTGCGCTTGCGAGCCCTGCTGTCATATCCAGCAAGGTGGATATTGATATTTCTTGCATAAAATCCACCACAAAAAGTTATTTGTTCATTGTAGTGTCTTTATGACTCATTTCAAGTGTGTCTTAATGACTCTAATTTGCCATTCCAAACTAATGAAATCAATTGGTTAAAGGGTTTAATGCCTTGGCATACTTCCTGCTTTCTATGGTCGTGCAGCAACAATGCACTAAAATAATAATTAGGAGAAAATTTTTATGCTCAATGATCATCATATCGCGGTCGTCAAAAGTACCATCCCATTGCTAGAGCAAGCAGGGCCGGCACTGACTCAGCATTTTTACCAACGTATGTTTCTCCATAACCCGGAACTGAAAGACATATTTAATATGACGCATCAGAAGACGGGCCGTCAAAGTGTCGCTTTGTTTGAGGCGGTCGCAGCGTATGCAAAAAATATCGATAACTTAGCCGCGTTAACTCAAGCTGTCGAACGCATTGCCCACAAGCACACCAGTTTCAATATCCAGCCTGCACATTATCAAATTGTCGGTCATCATTTGATTGAAACACTGCGTGAATTGGCTGCTGAGGCCTTTAACACTGAAGTGGAGAGGCATGGACACAAGCTTACTTATTCTTGGCCAATATCTTTATCGAACGCGAAGAGCAAATTTATCAGCTTAATGCACAAGGCACTGGTGGATGGCGTGAAGGACGTGAATTCATTATTGATGGTAAAACGCCTGAATCAACCTATGTGATGAGTTTTGAGCTGCGCCCCGCAGATGACAAACCGGTGCTCAATTACCTTGCAGGCCAATACTTAGGTATTGAGGTCAAGCCAAGCAACAGTGAACATACTGAAATTCGTCAATATTCGCTGTCCCAAGCATCCAACGGAGTCAGCTATCGAATCTCCGTTAAAAGGGAGGGGGATGAGCATAAAGGGTTAGTTTCTCACTACTTGCATGACGAGCTACAAGTAGGTGATTCGGTCACCTTATATCCTCCCGCGGGTGATTTCTTTTATCAGCCAACCGATAAGCCGGTGGTTTTGATTGCTGCGGGTGTTGGTGCTACGCCAATTCAAGCGATGGCACAAACGTTGGCAACGCAAAATAAAGCGAATGTCAGTTATTTTTATGCGTGTGAAGATGCTGATCAACACACATTCCGTGTTGAAAGTGAACAGTTGATTACTGCTAATCAGTGGCAACAAAAAGTATGGTATCGCGACCAACATGGCCTAATGGATCTTTCTGCCATCGCCAAGCAAGTACCTGCAAGCGAAGGTGAGTTTTATTTATGTGGCCCCGTTGCTTTTATGGAGCATGCAGTCAAACAGTTAGAAGGGTTAAATGTGTCGCGTGAACAAATCCACTATGAAGTATTCGGCCCGCACCGCTATTTATAGCCCTGAGATGCGATAGCGGCATTAAGCAGAGAAACAAAAAGCTCCCGTTGGGAGCTTTTTTTATTTGAATAGGCTTTTCAACCAGTCTGTAAACGAAAGCGTGAGCGAACCGAGCATGGAACGCTTGTTCGGTTTGCGGTTTGCATATGCTTTGCCTTGATAGAAACTGGCCATTAAGTCGCTGCGCATAGCTTGTACGTCTCCACCTTGTGCTGCAACCAGTGCTTGGACACTACTTTGCGCATGATCATTGGCTAAACTGAAATCCATACCAAGATAGCCTTGCACATACAACCAAAGATGAGTCACCACTAACAGTTGCTCGCCTTCTTGGTACTGGAAGCGACCACCATATTGTGCGCCAATATGTTGCTGGATAGCTTGATCCATGGCTTGCACCGATTCACGCTGCTGCTCGACCCGGCTTAATGCTTCAATATGAGACTTAGTCAAGATCCCAAGCAAATGATGCGTTAATGCCTGATCGGGTTTCGCTAACTGGACGCGATGAAATAGCTCTTCATTATTTTGGCAAAAGCTTTGCCATGAAGTGGAATCACTATTAATGGCATCGAGTTGATCTGCCCCAATCGCTATCAGCGCATTCGCCAAATCATTCATGGCTTTGAAGTGTTTCCCATGTAACTTCATGTGATGTTTTACCATCGATAAATAAGCTATTGCCAGTAATCATCACTGACAGTTCCATTCCGCGCTCAACGCTTTCAGCTAACGCGTCAATGGCATTGCCATCGAAGCAGTGAATCGTCGCAGGGAAGGCATTTAGTTTACTTTTAGATTGATTCCACCAAACATCTGCTTTGCTGTTAAAAGCGTAGATTTGTACGCTTTTTGCTAAGCGAGTGGCTTTTTTTACACGATCGACTGCTGGCTCGCCGACCTCAATCCACTCTTCAAGTGTGCCATCTAATGCTTTTAACCACAGATCGGGTTCTTCGATAGACGATAGGCCTTTAGTGAACTGTAACTCTGGTTTGGCATTTAGACAGTAAGCCAACACGCGCGCCATCATGCGACTGGTCGTTTCTGAAGGATGCAGTGCAATAGTGCAAGAAAGTGAATCGTAATAGTCGCGGTTGGTGTCCGATAGGGAAATTCGAAACTTGTAAATTGTTGGTTTTAGAGCCATGAGTGAGTCGCCAATAAAAAAGCCAGCTAAAATAGCTGGCTATTACAATCTATTTTGGCAACAAGTTAAAGAACTTTGATGTTCTCAGCTTGTGGGCCTTTTTGACCTTGCGAGATAGTAAATTCTACTGGCTGGCCTTCAGCTAGGGTACGGAAACCGTCACCAGTAATTGCACTGAAGTGTGCAAAAACGTCTGGACCGTTTTCTTGTTTGATGAAACCAAAACCTTTAGTTTCGTTGAACCACTTTACTGTACCAGTCACTGTATCTGACATGTGTCTTTCCTTCGTATATCTTAAATAAGCCTAAGGGCACGGATAGCGTGGAAAAGGAGACTGCTATTGCGCACGACGTCACGCTGAAGTCCATGACAATCAACGAAACGCGTCTAGCCAAGAACCGTTTTCTAGCTATAAGTAGTCTAAGGTTTAACCGATTGAAGTCAACAACATTTCCAGTGACATTGTCCAATGTTTTGAACTAAATATGCCGCGACTAATGCCTGAGAAAAATGACATCAGCATGACGAAAATGTTGTCGCAAGATTATGTTTTTAAGATTATTTGTCTTCACCAGTGTTTGGTCTTATCAGAACTAACTTGGTGACTTTAACCGGGAAAATGTCTTGTCATAATCATGAGAGAACAGCTTGGGCAATGCGCATTGTTGGTTTGAAATTCGTTCAACTAACGCTGGCAATTTCGCCACATGTTTTGGGTGCGAAATGTCACAAATAAAGCAACAAATTTGAAAATCTTTTGCGTTAACTAATTGTTAATGGAATGAGGGCTTTTGTGGTTTTTGCCTTTAAATATCTTGAATCTAACAAAATATAATTGCTGTTTTGTTAACCATTGTTTTACATCTAATAAGGATTAGATTTTCTGTTTAAAAAGCACTCAAAAAGTTGCTTGAAATTAAAAAAATACCTGAGAAAATGACCGCAAAATGAGTTTGCATTTATGGAAGGATGCTTTTTACCACTTCTCTAAGAGGTCAAATCTATGAAACTGGTTCTAATTATCATGGCATCATTATCAGCAGGTGTTGCATCGGCTGATCATCTTCATTCCTTCATGCTTGGCCTATCTATTGCCGCTTTAGCGGTTGGCAGCTGCTATTGGTTTGCATTTCGTTCAACCCGTTTTCCACAGCTAGGCTTGCTGTTATTGATATGTGGCATGCTGGCGAAATTAACCGTCACTGTTATTGGCGTGAGTTGGGGTATGTCCGCTGAATTGATCACATCGCCATTCATTTTTGCGCTTTCATACTTGTTCTTCTCGTTAGTTGTGACGTACCTATGGTTTAGTTACCGTGACGCGATTACGTCAAAACCTAAGCCGTTAGCCATTTGACGCATAGTTTGTTTGTATATTAAGCCAGCTTGAATGCTGGCTTTTTTATACCCTTTGTTCAATATCACATTAATTTGCCTCAAATCTTGTATAACCGTAACTAAGCGTAACAGTAGTGCTGCAAGCAGCTACGCTTTGAATATACTGAATGAAGTCTCCTAATTGGTAGAATGCCATGAACAAAAAATGTTTCATCAAGACGGTATGCCTAACGGCAACCTTAACCTCCACTGCTGCGTTTGCTGCGCCTTCAATTACCCCAGACGCTCCAGCTCTTGGGGCGAAGGGCTATATTTTGATGGATTACAATACCGGTCAGGTGCTGGTTGAGAAAAACGCTCATCAAGCGTTGAACCCAGCAAGCCTAACCAAGTTGATGACAGCTTATGTTGCGGGGCAAGAAGTTAACGTTGGTAACGTTAGCCTAGATGACCAAGTGACCATCAGTAAAAAAGCGTGGGCAAAGAACTTTCCTGATTCCTCAAAAATGTTTATTGAAGTGGGTACCAGCGTTTCCATGATGGATCTTTACCGAGGGCTGGTGGTTCAATCTGGGAATGATGCGAGTGTCGCGATTGCTGAGCATGTGGCGGGTAGCGAAGGTGCTTTTGTTAGCTTAATGAATAATTGGGCCGAAAAACTCAATCTGACAAATACCGCCTTTACCAATCCTCATGGTTTAGACAGTGATGGTTTATATTCAACCCCTTACGATATCGCTTTACTAAGCCGAGCGATTATTCGCGATTTACCGACGATTTACCCACTATATAGTGAGACGCAATTCTCCTATAACGGCATTACTCAGTACAACCGTAATGGGTTACTGCGTGATCGTATTTTGAACGTTGATGGAATGAAAACCGGTTATACCAGCGGTGCTGGCTACAGTTTAGCTACCTCGGCGACCAGTGGTGACATGCGCTTGATTTCTGTTGTGATGGGTTCTGCGAGTACCAAAAGTCGTGAATCGGAAAGTAAGCAGCTACTAAGTTATGGCTTCCGTTTCTTTGATACGGTGTCTGCTGGTGATGCAGGAAAAGAGATCGCGAAGGCACGAGTTTGGATGGGGGAAAACGACGAATTGAGTGTGGGTGTTGCTCAAGATGTCTTTATTACCTTGTCTAAATCACAAGCCAATAAGGTCAAAGCAGAATTGCTCTACGACGGTGACTTAATCGCACCAATCCAAAATGAGCAAGTATTAGGCAAAGTGATTTACAGTGTAGATGGTGAAGAAGTCGCTAGCGCAAATTTGGTGGCTTTGGAACCGGTGCAAGAGGGTGGCTTCGTTAAGCGCATTATTGATTGGTTTAAACGTTTGGTAGCAAGCTGGCTGTAGATTGCCGTTCCCATTCGGCATCTTTAATATTCATCAGAGCGGGCTTTAAAGCCCGCTTTTTTTAAGACTCGTTTCACTTGGTTACATTATCTATTGGTCAGCTGTCCATTTAGCGACAATTTACCTGAATTCTTAAGCTACGCTTACTTCCCACTGACATTTGGTTGATTGAACACGCCACAATAGCGGCCAAATGAATATGCCAGACAGTGGCGCAAGCAGTGTAGGAAATTACAATGGAATTTACCGTAAAAGACAATGAAGCGTTGTACCAAGTATGGATGTCGCAAAAATCAAAAATGCGTTTAACACAAATGGAATTTGCCAAAAAGTTGGGAATGAATCAGCTGGAGTTTTCGAGTATTTTAAGAGGAGAAAGACCACTTTCAATGGCATTTGTTTCAAGATTTTGTAATTTACTCAATTTAGAATCTCATCGCGTTGTTCCTTCATTGCGTACACAACCTAACATTAAAGAAGTCTACTTAGAGAGCCGAATGACGGTTGATGGTGAAATCAAACGTGCTTATATCGAAGGTAATCAAGTGGTGGTTGAATACTTACATACAGTATTTCAACCCGCAGAAGTCACCGGTTCAATGAACTAAATAAACGATTAACTTATCGACACAGACAAAAATAATATTTTAAAGTATGATATACCATTAGTGTGAGTTTGGGTATATTTAGATGAATACAAAGCAAGTGTTAGCCATCTTGATTAGCTTGGGATTAATGGTGGGTTGTGCGTCAGGGCCTTTGCAAAGAGCGACGACGTTTACCTCCTATGAAGATTTTACTCCCGGCCCAGTTGGTGGTGTCGATTTAGTTTGGTCCAAGGTTGGTCTGCGTGATGCCGATCGGTTACAAAAGAAGTTAGCTGAATACGATTCGGTGGTGATCGATCAAGTGATCGTTGTGGCCGAAGAAGAGAGTTTAAGCCAAGACGATATTAATGAGCTGAGCCATTATCTAGTTGATCAGATTAAGCAAAAAATATCTCCTTACAAGCCTATCGTCGAACAGGCTACTGATGATTCTTTAAGGCTGAGCATCGCGCTAAGCAATGTGGAAACACCTAACCCGATATTAGCGGTTACAAGCAGTGTGCTGCCATTTGGGTTAGCGATTTCGACCATATCAAAGGTGACAACGGGCGAACATACCAATGTTGGTAGTGCGAGTATCGAACTTTTGGTCAGCGACGCGGGAACAGGTAAGCCTTTATTTGCGGCTATAGATAGGCAAGCAGGTAATAAAGATCTCTCGACGATGATTGATTCCTTAGACGACGCTAAAGACGCGATCAACTATTGGGTAGAGCGATTAGGCGTTACGATGCAAGGTTGGCAAAAACCAGAATAGGATGAACAGATCAGGCGTAGTGCTCATCCCATCATTAAGTGGTTAGTTTCGGCTACAACTCAATGCGGTAAACGGATGTCGTGCCGCTTACCTCATTTCCTACCGCAATGTAGTGCTGGTTGAGTCGGCTAAAGTAGTGGATTGATTCTGGGCCTAAGTCTCCAGCGCGAGGGTTGTAAATACCACTAGTGCACTCTCCATCTTCAACTTGGGTGCAAACCGCCTGAGCATAGTCACGACGATTCACATAGTGAAGAAATTGTGCTTGTTTAGGATCGCTGATATCAAACACCATAATGCCGCCTTGGCGCTCTAAACCAACAAACACATAATGGCGACCATTGATGTACGCCACTTCAATCGCTTCTGGCTCAGAGCCTTTATCGTCACTGCGATCATCACCACTTTGGTTGCTGTCGTTAGAACTGTTGAATTGGGCTTGCTGAGTTAAAAAAGCTATCTGTGCGATTTGATCACCGCTATCGAATACTATTTTGCCATTCTCATCCCAGATTGAAAAAGAACGAGCACCGAATGCTTGTACATTTTGATCTGCGGCTAAGGTAGCTGCTGGTTTGACAACTTTTAGTCGACTCAATTGTTTTTTATCTTTTAGCGCAGAGGCGAGTGGATGATCCGCTGTGATATCGAGTTTTTTTCCGCGCACCTCATCAATGTGACTTAAGCAAAAACCTGGTTCGGTGGCGTACATCGTGCTATTGCTATAATCATCTTCATCCCACTCAAAACCAGCTTGATCACACAGTTGCTGTGTGGTGTTAAAACCATACTCTCGACCATCGCCTTCGTTAGCGGAAACAAGATAGTGCTTACCATTAACGCTATAACTGTCTATTGAGTCGGGCATATAGAGGCCAACCAATTGAGGATAAGATTGGAAATTACCAACAATGCCATCTTTGTTTGAGGCATCAAGTTTGTAATCTCCCCAAGACTTTTCCCCTAAACCAACGATCTTTTCCACGCTGGCAGAACTTGGGTCAATGATGGCGAAAGCATTGTTTTCTTGCATTGCTACATACAATTTACCGTTGCCAGCAAAGCTAAGGTATTCTGGTTCTAGGTCTTGAGCGACGGTCGCGTTAGGGCCTGTAATGCGAACGTGGCTATCGAGCTCATCGCGACGAGCGGCATTAAAATCTTCAAAACCAATTTGCTCAACCTTGGCTTTATCGATCCCCTGACTAAGAA
>NZ_AFWF01000103.1 GCF_000222605.1 Vibrio ichthyoenteri ATCC 700023
GCTGTTTTGTGACAGAGCGTTGTCAGTTTGCTCAAGCGAATACCTACAGCCAAGTCCAACAAGGATTACAGCCACTTGGTAAACATCGACTTCGAGCAGATGGACGCAGTGTGCATAAGGCACTTATCAAAGAGAGTGATAAATCTCTGAATGGTTTTTTATTCGCGGTACAGCCTGAGTGGGCTGACCTTTACCCAATTAACCCTCATGTCTACTTGGAGTGTGAATGAGCAGTAAAAATGAAAAAAGTGCAATTGCACCAATGGCTCAGAGCCAAGTTCAAACAGAGATTTGGTGGGCGGTTCTCAATCATTTATCGGCAGTAGCAAGCTTAGGTAAAGATGAGCACCTTCTTAATGCAGGGATGATGCCGGAGTTAATTGCGGCGTTGAAATATCAATCAAGTGTTGATTTAAGGCAATTATCTTCCTCGTTAACTCAAACGGGCATGCTTTGGGATATCAATCAGCTTTGCCGAATGATCCGCTTGGCAGCGATACCGAAAGAAGCTCAAGAGCTTTTGTTACTCGGTGCTAATAACAAAGTAATGGCGAGATATTTAAGAACGAGTGCGGCTAAATGTAAAGAGTGGCGCGAAGTTGTTGAAGTGACACCATGTTTCAGAGCGAGATGTGTACCCGATAAGAATTATCAAACCGTATTAGAGCTACTGGATCAATTATGTGAAAAGCATACCCCGATGGGGATTCCAATCGATGAGTTATTGACCATTGCTCAGCAGCATCAGGTTAGCCTGGGAGCAATGTGGACTGAATTAGAAAAGTGGGATGAAGAAGATGAAGCAGACAAGAAAAAACAAAAGAAATAATCACCAGGGACTCGGCGCTTTAGCCGCCGAAGCTCAAATGTCAGTGCATAGCGTTGATACAATGCGGTTGTGGAATCCAGGCGACAAAGCTCCGTTACCAAGCGTTGGCCGCTTTCTTTCGACGGTCAGCGC
>NZ_AFWF01000102.1 GCF_000222605.1 Vibrio ichthyoenteri ATCC 700023
GTCCTTTGTAACGTGCCTTGGTGAAGCCAAACTGGCATTTGATAACGCGAAACGGGTGCTCGACCTTTGCTCGAATGCTTGCTTTTAAGTATTCGATGTTAATCATTGTCTTATTCTTGCGAGGGCGCTTTTTCATCACTCGGATTTTACCGGGACGCTTTGCAATCAGCCACTCCACATCTGTGTCTTTCAGTTCTTCCCGTTTCTGTGCGCCTTGATAACCCGCATCGCCGGAAACGAATTCCTCTTCACCGTGCAGCAAATTATGCAATTGGTTCAGGTCATGTTCATTAGCGGCAGTGGTTACAAGCGTATGGGTGATACCGCTCTTGGCATCCACGCCAATATGGGCTTTCATGCCGAAGTACCATTCATTGCCTTTCTTGGTCTGATGCATCTCTGGGTCACGCTTATTATTTTTATTCTTAGTGGAGCTCGGTGCTCTGATTATGGTGGCATCGACCAACGTTCCCTGCGTCATCATGACGCCACAGTCTGATAGCCATTGGTTGACGGTTTCAAATAATTTACGTGTGAGTTTGTACTTTTCCAACAAATGCCTAAAGTTCATGATAGTGGTGCGGTCTGGGATCGCTTTATCCAGTGATAATCGTGCAAATTGACGCATTGAAGCAATTTCGTATAAGGCATCTTCGGTTGCTTCGTCACCAAGACAGTACCATTGCTGCATGCAATGAATGCGGAACATAGTCTCAAGTGGATACGGGCGGCGGCCGTTGCCGGCTTTGGGGTAAAAGGGTTCAATCACTTCGAAAAGTTGAGACCACGGCAACAGGTTGTCCATCCGAGATAAAAAAATCTCTTTACGAGTCTGGCGGCGCTTACTCGAAAACTCACTATCGGCAAAAGATAATTGTTGGCTCATGGGCGTTGGGTGTTGTGATGGATTGTGCCGCAATGCTCTCATATCTGGGACTTATTCGCACCTTCCCTAATTTAACGGTGAAAAGGATGCCGCTTTAGCACAAGTTCTCCATGTTGGAGTCATGACCAGAAATCATCATAGCTCCAGAACTTATTCGCACCTTCCCTCGCAAAGTTAATTACGCAGCAAAGCCTGTTTATATTTTTTTATTAGTAAATCAAACCCGCCTTGATTTACTATGGTTTTCGTTGCTTAATAGTAAATTCACTTAGTTTTTTATGTAACAAAGCCAGTATTTATTATTTATTATTATAAGGTTTCTCGTCATGTATAAAATTGATTATAATAGTTATCGCTCAGTCAAAGGTTTTAATCGCCGCGTTCGCTTTCTTGTTATGCATTATACAGCTGCTGATTTTTCTTCATCAGTTAAATTTCTTTCTGGAGATGGTGGTGTAAGTGCGCACTATCTTGTTCCGGATCCTACCGAAAAGACCTACATTAACTCTGGATTTAAAGATATGCGCATTTTCAACCTTGTTGATGAGGGTGATCGAGCGTGGCATGCAGGAATTAGTAATTGGCAAGGACGAAGTAATATTAACGATACTTCAATTGGTATTGAAATTGTTAATTTGGCTAAATATGAAGATGGGGAGTTTGTTTTTCCACCATTCAAGCAAGAGCAAATCGAGGCTGTAAAAATATTAGCGTTGAACATTATCCAGCGTTATCCTGATATATCGCCGATAAATGTTATTGGTCATTCGGACATAGCTGCGGGTCGCAAGAGCGATCCTGGACCGCTGTTTCCCTGGTTTGAGTTATATCAATACGGGGTTGGAGCTTGGTATGATGATGAAACTAAAGATAACTATTATAATCGATTTTGCAAGGAAGGCATTCCAACGCGTGACGATATTATTTCAAAAATGAAGATATATGGGTATGATATCTCCATTGCAAAAACTGATGATGGTTATCAAAATCTTATTAGATCTTTTCAACTACATTTTCGACAAAAAAAATACGATGGTCGTATGGATGAGGAGACCGCAGCAATTTTGTATTCACTTGTAGATAAGTACATACATTAATGATGTCGTCAGTAAGCCGCTTGTGGAAAATATTTCATCGGTACTTGATTTTTTGGATCGTCATTTGCACATTATGGTAAATAGCTAAATTTGCCCTTACTTTTGCCGTTTAGGGAACAGACCTTGCTACAAGGGGGCGAAAGTAGGGGCTTTCCTATCTAAGAACTCTCAATATCACCCTGAAAGTTAATTACAGTTTTTTGCCAAATGTTAAACGTTTGTGATACGTTTTTATTTCATTGGGATTTTTACCTTTAAGCTTTAAAATGAACACTTTCCTCTTTCATTAAGCGATGTAATCAATGAGGTTCAGATACTGGCTAATCAATGCGCTTGTTTTTTTGTCATTGGTGATGTTTGCTTTAGTCGTTTATTTGGCAACGGAATTCATCAATTATAACAATCCGTTTTCTATGAACGAATCAAGCTTTACACAGTGGGCGTATGTATTTCGCCTTTAAAGAGAAGTGCCAACGTTAGGTTTAGTTGGGGTTGATTTAATTGCTGTC
>NZ_AFWF01000101.1 GCF_000222605.1 Vibrio ichthyoenteri ATCC 700023
TATATATCGACAATAAAACGCAGATCTTCGATGATTTTGAGTATGCGCTAGCTCTGGAAAACCCAGATAGAGAAGAGATGGATGGAATCAGCTACAGAGGGCAATATAATTCACTCGACATCGCTTACAGCTATGGTGAACGCTTTCAAACCCGAGACGTTAAGATCAAGATTCAAGAATTGATCGATGGCACAAAACTCTCTTCGACTGTGTCGTGTCGTTTTAAGAGTGAGCTCGGATACCTTGAAGAAAGATTGAGATTTGATCGATTTACTTATAAATCTGTCGAGTATCCGAGTGGCAACGCATGGTTTGTCTACGATGGCAGCGTCGATTACATTGAGGTTGGCGATCATGGTTACTATGTCTCAATGGATTCGAGCGTACTAAGCCGATGGGCGTTTCTCTACCAACAAGTAAAAGCGCTGTTTGTTTAATTTCGCCCGCCAAACGGGATACGCCACACTCGAAGGTAGCATAGCCAAGCAAAGAACTTCTTAGTACTTGGCATACTGCTCAACTCTTATGGATACAAAGTCACTGAATACTATCGTCAGGCTCTCTCAAATACGCCTGAGCCTTTTCCCAGAATCAAGAGGAAGTCATGAATAGTTCCAACCGCCAAGCTCACACACTGACATTAGCAGACGTTGAATTTGACCAGAGCTCGGGAATGATTACCGAATACACGGCAAGCTACACCGAGATTATTATTCCTGAAACATTCAATCATATTCCTGTCATCGCCATTGATGAAGAAGCGTTTAGCCGCTGTGACTTAACCCATGTCACTATCGCTGATTCAATCACTTATATCGGTGAATATGCGTTTCTCAATAATGAACTGACCAGTGTAACGTTGCCTAACGCTCTAAGCACTATTGAGGAAGGTGTGTTCATGGGCAATGAGCTTCGTCAGGTCACCATTCCAAATTCCGTCACCTCGATTGGAGAAAGAGCTTTCTCTAATAATCAATTAACTGATGTGGCGATTCCAAATTCGGTGATTCGCATCAATAAAGGCGCTTTTGCCGACAACCAACTCAGCGCGATTTCGCTACCTGGCTCGGTATTAACGATTGGTCACAATGCATTCGATGGTGATCTGCTGGACTCAACACCTTTTTCTGCATCCGCTTTAGAGCAGGAGCATACGCTAACATCAATCGATGTCGATTTTAATCCAGAGACAGGCCGCATCCTCCAATACTATTCCAGTTACACCAATATCATTATTCCCGACAATTTTGATGGTATGCGCGTAACAGAAATCGAGTATTGCGCCTTTCGCCACTGCCACTTAACACGAGTAGTACTCCCTCACTCATTAACCTTGATTGGCAACGGCGCCTTTGAACATAATGCGCTGAGTGAAATAGAGATCCCTCATCAAGTAGAATCCATCGAACGTGACGCCTTTGCCAATAATCAAATCACTCATGTCGATATTCCCAACTCAGTGAAAGAGATCGGGTATCGCGCCTTCGCTGAAAATGGCTTAACCAGCGTGATCTTACCTCAAGGCATTGTCACCATTGGTAATAGTGCCTTTATTGAAAATTCGCTGGCACATGTCACCATCCCTGACTCCGTCACCTCGATTGAGTATCGGGCTTTTGCTGAAAACGCCTTAACCAGTGTGACTCTGTCAAATAATTTAGTCACGATTGGAGAAATGGCGTTCGAAGAAAACCAGTTGACGAAAATAACAATTCCAGACTCCGTCACTCAAATTGGCGAATATGCCTTCAATGATAATGAACTTGAAAAAGTGACGCTATCTCAGTCACTCGAGAGCATTGGTGAACATGCTTTTGATGGTAACAACCTAGACGAATTGGTCGTGCCAAACTCTGTCACCAGCATTGGTCGTTTTGCCTTCTTCGATAATGAACTCACCAAGGTGACACTTTCTGACTCATTACAAGAAATCCACGACTACGCTTTTTCCGTCAATCAGATCGCCAGTATCACTTTGCCTGATTCTCTCACCTTTATTGGCGAGCGGGCCTTAGCCGAAAACGCCCTAACTCATGTATCCAGCAAGTTATCGCTAAAGATGCCTTTGACTTCAACCCATTAACCAGTATCGCAATACACAGCCCGACGGTTTCGATTGCCCCTAACGCTTTTCCAGAACACTTACTCGATGCGACGCCATTTTCTCAGCATCAACTTACCTCGCCTCATACGTTAACCCTGAAAGACGTTAATTTTGAGGCAGAAACGGGCACTATTTTGGAGTACTTTGCCCGTTATACCGAGATTGTAATTCCGAATCAGTTTAATGATGTCGCGGTTGAGGCTATCGGCTCCGATGCCTTTCGCAGAAGCAAGTTAACTAAGGTGACCTTGCCTGATTCGCTCAAATTAATCGGCCATGCAGCCTTTACCGACAATAAGCTGCTTGAATTAGAGATCCCAGCCTCTGTGACAAGGATTGAAGAGTATGCGTTTTGGAATAATGAAGCCATCAAAGTGATCGCTTATAACCGTGATACTCAGGTGGACTACGCGGCTTTTGCGTCAGAATCAAGCGACGAAGAAGATGACTACTATGGCTATCCTGAGGATGTCGTCTACCGTTGATGCAGCACTGACACGATAACCCGATCCGCTTATGAGCACGCGATAGATAAAGAGTTAGTTAAGATAAGTTCGCTGGGATAAAAACAAAAACGCAGAGCTCTGATTGAGACTCTGCGTTTTTACTTGTGTTCGATTTATGAGGATAGAAGGCAAACCAAAGCGATCACTCATATTACCGGTCTAATTATTCGATCTCTTTCATCGCAGACACAACCGAAGGCTCATTGATCAGGTTAAACAGCAGACTTTTCGCTGATGAACGCTGTGCATCAGAAAGAACCTTATTTGGATTCTCTCTCGATTGAGTAAGAATATTTTTCACAAAACGGCTGTTAGTACCTGACAGTTCATAAACAAAGCGCAGTGTATCGAGCAGTTCGCTTTGCGGAAAACTGTACACCGCCATTTCACAACTCAGTTTATCCATCGCCAATAAGTTGTTTACTACCGCTTTACGTTCAGAATTGAACTTTTCTTTAGCTACATGAGCATCAATCAGCGCTTGCACCCTGTCGGCAATCGCTACAGGGACTTCCATTGTTTTAGTTTTATGAGTCATTACTGATTCTCCTGCTCTAACTGATTCTATTATAAGCTTAAGTTTACGCGCTCGCGCATGCATCGGCATTAACTTTTACGTTTATATGAGGCAATGAATGGAGAATTTAACGCTCCATAGCGATACAGCTTGCCTCATTTCAGGCTCAATGCCCACCTTTGTCAAAGCGATTGCGCACAATATAAGCAATAAAGCGCCTAAGCAGAACTTTCAATACATCTTGCAGGTCAGTCAGTTATGCAACATCACTGGTTGATTTAATAATAAGCTTATTTTTGTTATCACGACTGCGGCGAATCAAATCATCACCTTGGATCATATTTTCAGATTTAGCCAGTCGGTCATACAGTAACACATTGACAGAGGCCGCTAAGTTCATACAACCGATGGTTGGTACATAAACCACATGATCCGCTTTATCGGCAACATGCTGTGGAATAGAACCATCTTCAGGGCCAAAGACATAAATTGCTTTATCAGGATGCTGAAAATAAGGCAGTGGCGTCGCGCCTTCTGCCAACTCTACGCAGACGATTTTCACATCAGCAGGTAAGCCATCAAGCACACAATCAGCACCCGTCAATGGAATACTCTGAATCATACTCTTGGTGTCAGTCGCAAACTTCACCGCACGATCGTAGCGTTCACCCGTATAGGTCACCGCATTCGCTTGATAACAGCCAGCCGCTCTCATTACTGCGCCGACGTTTTCAGGACTTTTCGGGTTGATTAATCCAATGATGGTGTGGGTGTTATTCATGTTATGCGTCTCTGATCTTACATTTTCAGGCACAGTAGAGCCTGCGAAGGGCGGCATTCTAGCAAATGCGGGGAGAGATTCAAAAGAACATCGTGATTGAACTTACTGGCTGAACTAAATCGCGAGCCATAAAAGAACTGCAGCCAATCTCAATAAAGGAGGAATAAGGTCAGTAACTGATTAGACGTGGTGGGCAACTCGCCTAGCAAGGAGGCTTTGGCCGATAAAACGCTAGCAATGCTCAAATTGATTTAGCACTGCTAACGGAATAGATGGATCGCGTGACTTGCCTACTTAGCGGCGTTCACGTTTGATCATTTCGAATTCAAACTCATCTGGGTAAAGTACCAGACCTTCACCTTCTGCGTCAGGGAATACCACCAGCGAAAGGTCATCTTGTTCTAGACCACGTGTCCAGCGACTTTTCCATTTCGCTAAAGAGATTGGCTCTGCCGTAAAGCCTTCCCACTCATCGGTTGCCCATTGCAACGCATGCTCTTCAGATGGCCATACTGGCACACACTCTTCATCATCCGTGTTCAGCAGCACACTGCCGTGCTCATCAATCAATAGCCAGATTTTTTTGCTGTCAACAATCGCTTTAAAAAACGCATCAAAACGTGCCATTGGGTCACGCGGTACAGTTACAGAAGATGAATCGCTCATAGGTAGCCTTTTAATCATAGATACCTTGCCAGTATATCCTGCTTTCGGGATTAGGTGCACGGCTGCGCCATAATTTATTATCGCAGCCGCCTTCTTTACTCACCTAAACGGCCTCATTGATAAAGTTAGGATAAAGCAATTCACACAAAGCCCGCCTCACCCATGAATTCAGTTTAAGCCGAAAGAGATTGCTCCTTCTTGATCACGACTTCCGCTTTCACTGGCTGCGCAACTTGAGTTTTACTCACGCTATCTTGTTTGTTGGTATGGATCGCTTGGCTGCGTCCATTATCTTTAGCTTGATAGAGCGCGGTATCCGCTGCTTTGATCAAGTCTTGTGTTGATGCATTCAAATCAGGATAAGTGGTGACTCCTATCGAAACCCCAAGTTGACCTAGCGATAATCCTTTCATATCAAGATGCAGTTCTCGCACCGCTTCTACAATCCCATTGGCCAAAACCATCGCTTGTTTGGCGTCGCAATTTGGACTCAACACCGCCAATTCTTCCCCACCTAAACGGCAAGCAACATGCTCTTCACCAATGGTGCGTTTGAGTAAATTCGACACTTCTTTTAAAACATAATCCCCAGCATCATGGCCGAAGTTATCATTGAAGCGTTTGAAATGGTCTAAGTCGAGCATCAATAGAGAAAGTGGCACTTGAGTTTGACCCGATTTTGACCACTCACTTTCAATCGCTTCTTCAAAATAGCGACGATTATACAAGCCTGTTAATGGGTCACTTAACGCTTGGGAGCGCAGTTTCTCTTGCAGGCTTAAGTTGGCCAAAGCTAAACCTAAATGCTCAGCAATGGTAAAAGCAAGTTGCTTGGTTTCTTCGTCGATTGATTCATTTTGCTGGTCAAAATAGAGGTGAAACATCCCGACAGTGTTGCCATGAGCGGTCAAAGGCACACATAGCGTTAGCCCCTGCCCCGAACATTCCCCCATGTGAGTACAAGGCAAGTTATGATGTTCATCTTGTGATAGATGATGCTTACCTTTGCGCAGTGCCCAACAATCTGATGGTGCATACATTTTGTTTGCCGGCCATTCTCCGCCCCAATCGAGTTTAACCTCTAGTTGGTTGCGCGATTCACGCATAATGGAGACACAGCCATTAATGTTACCCAAAATACGCGGTACGATGTCTGCGACAACACTCTGAGCTTCAGCAATGTTGTTACACGCCGCCAGCATATTGGCTAGGCGATGCAATAATTCGATCTCTTGGGTACTTTTGCGAATTCGTTCTTCTTGCTTATCTCGTTCTTTATTGACCACATAGAAGATTTTTCGATTGCTGTACCATGACGAAGAGATGAGAACGATTAACGAACAACCAAGCAAGGCAAAGACAATTAACTCCAGATCATGAGCCATGGCGTAAAGCGTGGTCATCGGCATAGCAAGGCGCAGGACATAAGTCGAATCATGACCATGCTCATCTTCTTGCATTTTGAGTTTTTTGGCTACGTAGAGTAGCTCTTGATTCAGCGTTGGGCTGTAACGTTTAGCGATACCCGGATCGCCAGCTAATGCAGAAATAATCTCATCTCGTCCACTATGATCGTCCATCAGCGAGACTTCATGTTCCGTCAATTGTGAATCACCGAGCACTTTTCCCGAGCTATGCACAATGGTAAATCTACGCCCGAAATTTGCTTGGGGAATCGCACTGAGGAACTGATCTATCTCCGTCGCTTCCATATCATAGAGATCCAATTGATTCTTTTGCATTTCAAAAGAGACATCCTCAATCAACCCAAACATATAGCCGCTAACAATCTTAGTTAACCACTCATCTAATGTTCGATTATAGAAATAGCCACCTACGACCATAGAGATCGCAAGTGCCACAATAGGGATGTATTGAAACTGACCAAATGACTTCTTCATTGTTTCTCCATAAACAATTAATAAATGGTGCTGTGGATCTTTAGCGATAAAACCGCGGCAATAAACAACATTAATTTTAATAAGTTAGCATCCATTGCTAATGATTTAGTTTAGTTGAAGTTTAGCTGTGAGTAGCTATTGATATGCTTATAAGTTCATTTCTGTGCACTTGGTTCATTTATGCACAAAAATCGCTGATATTGGTTAGAGGAATTGCCACCTCTCCATGGTACATATAAGCAAATTCCAGACACAAAAAAGCCAGTCAACGTGACTGGCTTGGTATCGTGAATCGCAATTGGTGATACAGGTTCAACTCGACTCAATGAGCATTACTTGATGAAGGCGATACAGCCTTGCAGAATCATTAAGTTCACAATATCGATGAAGAACGCACCCACAATTGGTACAACCATAAAGGCTTGTGGTGATGGACCATGGCGGCTAACAATCGAGCCCATATTCATTACTGCGGTTGGGGTTGCGCCTAAACCAAAGCCACAATGTCCGCTGGCGATAACGGCGGCGTCATAGTTGCTGCCCATCACGCGGAACGTAACGTAGTAAGCAAACACCGCCAAAATCATCGACTGCACACCGAGAATAATTAAGAATGGAATCGCCAAATCGAAGATATTCCATAGTTTTAGGCTCATCAATGCCATCGCTAGGAATAGAGACAATGATACCGTACCTAGAATGTCCACCGTTTCTAAATCCAATTTACGAACTTTAGTCACTTCAAGAATGTTAGTGATCACCACACCAATGAACAATGCATAAACAAAATCTGGGATCATTAACCATTTGATACCAAACGAGCTTACCCACTCTTCCACATATCCAGCACCCGTGACACAGAACAAGATTAGCGCTAGGCTTTCCACCACTTTTTTGGCTGTAACGCGATCTTCTTCGTGCTCATTGTAGGTCACCAGTTCAGGGAACTCTTGGTGCGTCTGATTGGTGTGACCGTAGTCAGACTCTAACTTACGTTTTTCAATCAATCGTTGAGCTACTGGGCTACCAATAATGCCCCCCATCACCAAGCCAAATGTTGCTGATGCCATCGCAATCTCAAGCACGTTATCCAAACCATAAACATCTTGGAAAGTTTGCGACCACGCCGCGCCAGTGCCATGGCCGCCTGAAAGTGTGATTGAACCCGCGATAAGACCCATCAATGGATCTAAGCCCAACATGCTGGCTAATGAAACACCCACTGCATTTTGGATCAGTATGTAAACCGAGGCGACGGCCAGAAAGAGGAACACTTTTGCGCCGCCTTTCACTAACTGGGTGTAATTCGCCGCTAAACCTACCGTTGCGAAGAACATCAGCATAAAGGTGTTTTGCAGCGGTAAATCAAAAACTAGGTCAATACCTTGGAAGTGCATGGTGGTGATCGCACAAGCGACGATTAAGCCACCAACGATAGGTTCAGGAATGTTGAATTTCTTTAGAAGCGGAAATTTTGCATTAATAAACTGGCCTAAAAACAGTACGAAAATCGCGACTAAAAACGACTCCTGTGGACCGACAGATATAACCTGATTCATATAACCTCTTTATTCCTTTTTCTCATCCGCTGAGTCTCAGCTCCATAGTGTGAGCTATAGCTCTAATATTCAGGTTGCCTGTTGATGGATTACATTACTAGAGCGCAAACGACCACCATTCTTATTAGATAAGAATTAAGGGCAGATTAAGCGCTAATTATTCTCTCTCAGTGATAATTAACAAATGAAACTGAGTTCTTAAAGGGTGAATTAATGGTGGGACAAGGTCGATTTTTATAAAATCATCAGATGAGAAAAACCTGCAACACAGAGTAACTATTCACGTGAGCAAGTGGATGTTAAACAAGATAAATCAGTAGAAAAACTAGGCAAAAAACAGGTAAAACATGCAGAAAAATACCGTAAAAAAGCCCTTTCTCCTTCCTGCATTAAAGCGCCGTTCTTCTAAACAGTGAATAACTTAAAATAGAAAGCGTTAACAGCAATATCGCGGTAATAAAAAAGCCAAACGATCAGGTTTGGCTTTTAGAACGAGCACACAAAACAGAATGTGGCCTCAATAATTATGCACCGCTCAGTAAGCTTGGCATAGAGTGAAGACTAACGGCGATGATGGAAACGCGAACGATCGGCACGCTGTCTTGATGCGCGTTCTTTATGCGCTGAAGCCGCTTTTGCTTGCGACGCTAAAATCGACTCTACCGTTAGCTCCATCGGCTCACGTGGCTCTAAACCATGTGGAAAAGTGCGTGAACGTGGTGGCAAGTTGTATTCATATTCCGATGCTTTTGGCATGCGTTTAAAGCGGTATAGATAAAAGTTTTCTACGCGCTCACGAGCCCACTCGGTCTTTTTCAGGTATTTAACACTGCTAGCAATACTTGGTTTCGTATTGAAGCAGTTCATACGCATTGCCGTATCAAGAATGACCCAACCGTAATGGTCAACAAGCTGTTGCAGCATGTCTTCTAATTTAAGGCCGTGCAGTGGGTTATTCTGCTGTAATTCAATACGTTCTTCGTCGGTCATAAATTCATGGCTCATGAACGGCTCCTTATTATAAATAATGCACTTTTCGGCGCACCACCATACCTTTCTAAGGGTATAGATTAATGAGTAACAGCGAATAACCACATCTTATCTTGATTTCGATCGGCATTTATTCGCTATTGTCTGGCTGATTGCAGTTAATTATGCAGCGCTGAGAACTTTTTTCTGATGCGCCATGTACTCATCAAACGTACCTTGGAAGCTCACCAATTTTTTCTCTTTCACATCAATGATAGAAGTCGCGAGTGATGAAACAAACTCTCGGTCATGACTCACAAAAATCAACGTGCCTGTATAAACTTTTAATGCACTATTTAGTGCTTCAATCGCTTCCATATCCATGTGGTTGGTTGGCTCATCCATTACCAGCACATTGATATCTTGCATCATCAGTTTACCAAATAGTAGGCGGTTCTTCTCACCACCAGAACAGTTTTTGGCTTTTTTGTTGGCATCATCGGCAGTAAATAGCAGGCGACCCAAAATACCGCGCACCATCAAGTCATTGTGCTTCACGGTACGCCATTGTGAAATCCACTCAAAGATAGTCAGATCGTTATCAAAATCAGCTGTACTGTCTTGAGGACAGTAACCGATCGATGCGTTTTCAGACCATTTCACCACACCTTGAGTTTGCTCTAGTTCATTCACTAGGCAGCGCAGTAGTGTTGTTTTACCCACACCATTTTCGCCGATTACCGCTAGGCGAGTGCCCGCTTCCAGCAACAAGTTACCTTTTTCAAACAGTAACTCCTCACCAAATGCGTGGCCGAGATCTTGTAGCTCAAGCGCTAGACGGTGTAGTTTTTTGCCTTCGCCAAAATCGATTGATGGGCTAACACGGCTGCTTGATTTCACTTCGTCTAATTGGATCTTGTCCATTTTCTTAGCGCGTGAGCTTGCTTGCTTCGCTTTCGATGCATTGGCACCAAAACGGTTGACGAAATCTTGTAGTTCGTTAATTTCCGCCGTCTTCTTCGCATTCGATGCCAATAGCTGCTCGCGAATCAAACCCGAAGCTTCTAGGAAGTACTCATAGTTACCAGGGTAAATACGTAGCTCGCCGTAATCGATATCCGCCATGTGCGTACAAACAGAATTTAGGAAGTGACGGTCGTGCGAGATGATGATCATCGTACACTTACGTTGGTTCAACTCTTCCGCCAACCAGTTGATGGTATGAATATCCAAGTTGTTGGTTGGTTCGTCGAGTAGCAAAATATCCGGGTTTGCGAACAACGCCTGTGCCAAAAGCACACGTAGTTTCCAACCAGGCGCAACTTGCTGCATCAGGCCAAAATGAAACTCTTCTTCAATACCTGCTTGTAGCAAAATATCACCCGCGCGGCTTTCTGCGGTATAACCGTCCATTTCGGCAAACTCGCTTTCAAGCTCAGCCACTTTCATGCCGTCTTCTTCGCTCATCTCTGGTAATGAATAGATGCGCTCACGCTCTTGCTTCACTTCCCAAAGTTTACGGTCGCCCATGATCACAACATCAATAACGTTATGTTGTTCAAAAGCAAACTGATCTTGGCTCAATACACCCAGTTTTAGTCCTGGAGTAATGGAGACGTTACCTGAGCTTGGCGTTAACGCGCCGCTAAGGATTTTCATGAACGTTGACTTACCACAGCCGTTCGCGCCAATTAGGCCGTAACGGTTGCCGTTACCGAACTTTGCTGAAATGTTTTCAAACAGCGGCTCAGCACCAAATTGCATGGTGATATTATTTGTACTTATGATAGCAGTGCCCTCGAAGTAAATTTCTTTTAATAACAAGCTCTTAATTCACTTTCGAGATACTGTTAAAAAAGGTCATATTGGATGTGGGCGCTATTCTAGCTGATTCATTCATAAGGTGATATAGGTCACGTTAATATTGAGCAGATTTTTTACAAAATAGAAGGCTTAAAATGGTGGACTTGGCTGATGATAGGTAGCAGAAATAAGCCTTAATCCATAAAATTATCGCCAAAGTGCTTAATCCTAACGCTGGTGCTGCAATATCGTTCAATACCTCGCGGTACTGACTTGCTACCTTGCCCGTTGCACACGGAGGATTGCACAATGAATAGTCTTATTTTTGCCATGATCGTATTTGCTTTTGTTGGTTCAACCACGCCCGGCCCAGTAAATCTCCTCGCCACCAGTACGGCAATAAATCACGGTAAACGTGCTGCGGCTAAATTTGTCATAGGAGCCTCTGTTGCTTACGCTATGGTGGTATTTTTAACTGGCGGAATGATGCAAACCGTCGCCACTTTGATCCCGAAACTGTCCACCATCATGCAATTGACTGGCAGTCTATTTATCTTGTATCTCGCCTATAAAATTTATACTGCGCCCGTCACGTCTATCGAATCATCAAATGCCAAAAAATCCGGTTTTTGGACGGGATCATTAACACAAATCCTCAACCCTAAAGCGTGGTTAGTTGCCATGTCCGGTGTGAGCCTTTATGTTATAGGGCAAGAAAACGAACATTTATCGCTGTTAGTCTTTACTGCGGTTTCGTTAATTTTGTGCCTAATAGGGGTCGGGATCTGGGCGGTCGTTGGCCGACTATTGGCAAAATACCTAAATAATGCACAACGCTACGTGCTGTTTAATCGCGTGATGGCCGTGCTATTGGCGGTATCGGTCGGCGCAATCTGGATCTAAATCATATGGACATGCAAAAAGGATCGTAAAGGACGATGAAAAAAGATGACAGTGTCAGTTTTAATCAGAGTACCTTGCTACCTTGGATTGAGCTGAGAGTTGCCCAGCAAAGTTCAGCCTGCTATCAAGCTCATTCTCATGATGAGTTCTCTTTTGGCATCATTGACAGCGGCGTGGCTGACTACCAAAACCGTGATAACCACTACCGCATAAGCCAAGGTGATCTTGTCACCATCAATCCATTTGATGTGCATTCTTGTAATCCCGAACCGGCTGAGACTCGTCATAGTGCGTGGTCTTATCGCATGCTGTTTGTCGACGCCGAAAAAATGGGCCAAGTGCAACAAGAAGTCCTGCCTACTCAACCGGGGCTATACACACCGTTTACTCATGATCTTGAGCGTTGCGACATCTTGCAACAACAGTTCAATGCCCTATTTCAAGCTCTACAGCTAGGAGCAAGTCACCTGCATGCTGAGGTTTGTTTATTTGAGTTTATCGCAGGGTGTTTTTCCTCTCACCAAGAGAAAATCCCCCCCTCTCACCAAACACATCCATGCTTGGCACATGTGCGCGAAAAATTGCTCGACCAAGTGAATCACAATCACCACCTGCAATCACTGGCCGATACCGCTGGCATGAGTCGTTACCAATTAGTGCGCGGATTCAAAAGCCAATTTGGCCTGCCTCCTCATGCTTATTTAATGGATGAAAAAATCAAACGCGCCAAACAGATGCTTAAATCCGGCCAACCAATCTCAGATATCGCTTTGCAGCTTGGTTTTTCCGATCAAGCTCATTTTCAGCGTCAATTTAAAAGAAAGCTGGCAGTGACACCAAAATTCTATCAATCGCATTTTGTGCCTGCAGGTTCAAGCGTCAAATAGCTAAGCGAAATACTTCCAGCCGACAGCAAATCCCTGAATTTCCACTTCTCTTTAAAACAGCGAAGGAAATTGTCAAAAATATCTTTCCCAAATTTTTGTTGCTTGTTTTTACTCAAGCACAGACTTGATCAAAATCATGTTTGCATCCAAAGGGAATAAATCTACCACTTTAGGGTTAAAAACAACCTTTTGACCATTAACAGAATACTCAATATTAGCGCTGAAATTTAAGTAGGACCTTATGCATGATCAGCACTAAATGGCTAGAACTATACCAATACCTCCACAGCCAAATCCCTTCGCTCCCTGCCCAAGCAGACGTTGAACCACAATTGAACGACCGTCTGATGTTTTTAAGTGCGCGATTTGCGCAAGTGGGACGTGAACAAGATAAAAACCAGCTCGACTGGTTAGAGCATGAAAGTTTTACTTTGGTCATGAGTGACCTATTTGAACCACTTTCCATTACCGAGCAACAACTGCAATTTCTATTTGAAACCTTAATGGCTGCACAAATGTGCCAATTAGCCATGATCGTAACCAACCGCTACAAATCACTGCTTCCTGAACATGAATTCAAGAGCAAATGTGGCCTAGTGTATCAGCAGCTTGGCGACTACGAGATGGCAAAAGCGATGTTAGAAGAGTCTATGGCACTCAACGATAACAACCCGATGGTTCATTGCCACCTTGGTTTTAACTACCTTTACCAAGGCGAGAGCGATTTAGCCGCAGAGCAGTTTCAACGCAGTATTGAAATCGACGACAACTTTGTCGGCGGATATCAAAATTTAGCTGGCCTACATTACCAAGACAGTAAATTTGAATTAGCGGCTCAATATGCCGAGCAAGCTTTTGCCTGTGATCAGTCATTAGCCTCAACCTACATCACCGCTGTCAGCTCATACCTTGCCCTTGGCCAAAATGATAAAGCCGATCAGTGGATCACGGCCGCTTTGAACAACGAAGTGTCATCTATCGAGCTGGTACGTTTAGCGGGGATCACCGCACACCAAAATGGCCGTTTAGAAGAAGCACTCGAAGCACTTGATCATTATCTGCTACTCAAGCCGGAAAGTTACGACGTGGTCAGCATTCGGGTGCGAGTGAAAGCCGATCTGCATCTCTATGCCGATCTTGAACCGGATATTCGCCAATTGTTGATTTTTGAACCACACGATGAGTGGTGCTTAGAACACCTATTCCTGTGTTACTTCCACACCGAAAAATGGGCCGATGCTCAATTGGTGATGGTTGAACTCAACAAACTGGCTGGCCACTACAAAATGACCTATCGAGATCAGATCAATACCATGAACAAAGCTCTGAGCCTTGATGTGGTCCAAATATAATTATAAATCTGGAGTTAATGTGAAAGAGCAAGTTGAAACTGGTGTCGCCGACACCTCACGCCGCGACTTCTTGAAGCTAGGTGGCGCAGCTGCCGCCACAGCGACAATTGGTGCAGCGGCTGGCGCTGGCTTTGTGCTGGGCCGAGATCCTGATGCAAACGTCGGCTGGGGCCGCACTGAATCAGGCCACGATATGTACTTTAACCGCGAACCATTTCGGGTTGATGTTGCCCCGACCATGGAAGTTGCCGGCGAGCTCACTCGTCCTGAATGGAGTGACTTCTTATTCCACCGTACCCGTGTGCTGGGTGCTGAAATGAAAAATGGTTGGATTCCAACCACAGACTGGCGTGAGATTCCTAATGAAAGAGTACGTGAATATTACTCACGCTACCCTGAACGTTGGGCAGACATGTACCAATCATTTGAAGAGAAAGCAGAACACGCGCAAAACTTTGAACAGCACCGCTCACGCTTTGCGCTTGGATGGGCGTACTCTGCAGCCTATATGCGTGGTGTGAAGAGTGATTTTCCACCAAGCCCGAAAGGTCACCCAGATGAGGTCGATTTTCAGTGGGTAAAACGGACTAAACAAGAGTTTAAATCACCAAAGCACGCTTCCGATTTGATCAAAAAGATGGCATTCAAATTTGGCATGAGCATTGTGGGCATCACTAAGATGGACCCAAATTTCATGTTCAAAAATACCATGCGTGGTATGCCTGATTGGGATGAATCCGTACCAAAACACTGGAAGAACGTCATCATATTTGGCACCCCAATGAACTGGGACCCAATGTATGCAGCCATCGGTTACTCAACATCGTATGACGGTTACTTCCGCGCAAAAAATGCATCAGGTCTAATGGCGGCGTTTCTTGGCGAGCTTGGCTATGCGGCTCGTCCACAGTGGCCGGGCTCTGATTACGAAATCGTTGTGCCACCACTGGCTATCCAAGCTGGTATGGGTGAAGCCGCACGTAACGGTATTCTATTAACACCAGAGTTAGGGCCAAACATTCGTCTGGCGGCTGTGATCACAGAACTGGATCTCGAAGCTGATAAACCGATCGACACTAAAGTTAAGCACTTTTGTGAAGAGTGTAAGATCTGCGCTGATTCATGCCCGAGTGGCTCAATCAGTAAAGCAGATAAGCCCGATGTTGTGGTGCGTGGTTACCGAAAATTCGACTTCAACCAAGACAGTTGCTGGACAATGTGGCGCCAAGGCCCGACCGAAACCGCCATGGGTTGTCGCGTGTGTATCGCAGTATGCCCTTACACTCGTAAGAACAACTGGATTCATGCCTTAGTGAAAGAGACTGATCCTCGCGATCCAACCGGCATCACGCGTAAAACGCTATTGGCGATGCAGCACAACTTCTTCTACTACCCAGAGGCCGAAGCGTATCACGGCGATTGGAATGGCGGTCGTTTTGCAGGCTACCACCAGCCACCTGAATGGATGCGCAGCGAGAATTACCTCAAGGTTGAAAAAACTTGGGAATACGATGGTAACTGGGAGGGCTTCTAATGTTTCCACAATCAACTGTACTTGATCCGCTATTTTGGATGGCGTTTGGTGCACTACAAGTGCTGGTTTTTGCCGGTGCTAATCAATGGGCAAAACAATTCAAGCTGGGTATGAACTGGTGGAAATGGGCATTAGTCGGTGGTTGGTGGGCTTCCATCGTTTTAACTGTCGCTGGTGCGTTTACCCTACTGGGTGAAAACGAAGGTTTAGCTGGTTGGTACTTCCTAGGCTTTGCAGGCACTGGGCTTATCATTGGCGGCGCAATTTTATTGCGCGTGCTGATTGCGCTCAAACCAAACACCGCACACTGATCCCATTCATCGTGATTTAGTAATATATTAAGGAGCAAGCCACAAGAATCTCATTTTGTGGCTTGTCTATTTCTATATGGCAATTAAAAAAGCAAAAACTCCAAATCGAAATAAAAACCTCGAAAAGATCCTTAGCATCTTGTCGATTTTACTCCTCATTGGTGCATGGTTTTTAGGTGGTTTACGGCCAAACAATTCCCAAGCACAATTTTTTGAGCACATCGCTTCTCTTGAAGATCAGTTGCTAGAAATCTCTCCGAACTTATATCAATTGGTGGGGGCAGATGGCGAAGAAAATGCCAAATGGGTGAGCTTTGGTTCTGGTATCGGCTATGGTGGTGAACTCACGATCGGCGCCGTATTTACCGCTGCAGGCGAGGTGGAAACGATCTCTCTACTCTCTTCAAAAGAAACGTCGTCATACTTTGATAAAGTGGTAGAAGAAAAGCTGCCTGAAGCTTTGCTCGGCAAAAACCTGAAAAAGGCCATCAATGTAGATGCCATCACTGGCGCAACACTCACCTCTGATGCGTATACACAAGCACTCAATCAAGCAGCAGATCCTGTTCGCCAAGCGCTGTTTGGCTACCGATTGTCTGAGCAAGCTTCACCTTTGAGCTACTTTAAGTGGCTGGATGCCGCTGCACTGGTCTTCTTTGGCATCGCGGTTTGGGTCAACCGTACTCGTTCTGAGCACAAAATAAAAATGAATGTCGCGTTACTGGCCGCTTCAACCCTGTTATTTGGATTCCATTCAGCGTCCCTTTATTCCGCTTCCATTATGGGCGGTTTGGTTTATGGCTCTTGGATCTCAGGAGTCGCGAACTACACGCCATTTATTCTGTTAGCGCTGAGTATTGCTTACATCTTCTATTACAACCGCAATGTCTACTGTCAGAGCCTATGTCCATTTGGCGCAGTACAGCAATGCTTAGCCAAGGTGGGTAACGCAAAATCATCACCGGTACGCCACCAATTCTTTATTTGGTTTCCCCGTGTGTTACTGCTTGTCACTCTATGTTTAGGAGCCTATTTCCGCAGCCCAGCGGCATTCGTTTACGAACCGTTTGGCATTGCCTTTGGCATGATTGGCGGCATGTACCTCTTTATACTTACGGTGATGATCATCCTAACGTCATTGGTAGTCCGTCGACCTTGGTGTCAAAGCCTATGCCCAATCAATGCCATGACCGATTTTGTCGTATTCAATAAAAACTGGTTCAAGCAAATGCGTAATCAAAAAGGCAAAAAAACTCGCCCAAGCACACCACGATCGCCTCGTCGCAGCGTGATGGATAATGAAGCCACGAAACAAAATAAGGAATAACAATGAGACAACATATCTCTATGGCGTTTTACTGTTTGGCATCAGTGGTGATCGTTTTGCAACTATCCACCAGCTACATAAGCTTAAGCAACGAACAGACAGCTCAGCAATTGCTGCATACTGTGACCAAGCAAGCAGAAAAAGCGACGGTTGTAGTAGAGAGTAAGGTCAAAATTGACTATCAGCAGATGGCTGCAGATATGGCACAAGAAAAATACTAGCTATATCAATGCGATCACTATATTAATGATAACTATTCTAAGGAGCTTAACCTCGTTTAAGCTCCTTTTATACGTACTATGAACAGTAAATGTATCCCACTAGAGCGCATGAGCTCGGAATCTGGCTTAACTAATCCATCAATTTTCCGCATTTCACAGTTGTACGCTGAGCGCGGAATAGAAGAGGTCTCTCGTCATCATCGCCTCAATTTCAGTGCGCTGATTTACATTACCGAAGGAGAAGGTCAACACTACATCGATCACCAGTTCCATCAAGTTAGAGCGGGCACTTTACTGACCTTAGGCAAAAATCAAATTCACGCATTTGCTAAAAATCGCACAGTTGATGGTTTTATCTTGCCCTTTAACTGCACCTTTCTGGCTGAAAGTGGCCATGACCCCTATTTTGATTCCATGATAGCAGCCCTTGTTCAAGTCAACTGTACCCATAAGGTTTGTCCAGATGTCGACGCCCTCTTCCATGTGTTGATAAAAGAGTTTTATAGCGTCTCAGAATTTCGTAGTGAAATTCTTCGCGGCCTTTTGCGTAGCCTGCTATTAAAAACCATCGTGCCAATTTACAAAATAACCGCGCAACAGTTACAACTGGGTACGAATGACTTCTACCGATTAAAGAACCATATTGATGACCACTTTAGCCTACGTCCTTCGGTCGCCGAAATCGCGCTGTCGATGGGAAAAAGTGTTAAGCAGCTAGATAAATTATCCAAAGATAACGCCGGTATCAGTGTCAAAGAATTGCTCGATGAACGAGTGCTTATCGAAGCTAAGCGTCAGTTGGCCTTTAGTCAATATGCCATTGCCGACATCGCCGCTGACCTTGGATTTAACGAAGCGACCAATATGACCAAGTTCTTCAAACGCCATACCGGTGTCAGTCCAAAAGATTTCCGTCAGTTGTGCCGCATGGGACTGAGACAAAATTAGATGTTCAATCCGCACCTTGCCTCGATAGAGGCGAGAAGCTCATAACATCTCGCCATTTTGGTTATATCATCATGAATGAACTGCGCGTCTCAATGACTGTCGCACTGAGTGCCATTTACTCCAAGATGAAGCTTCAACTTTGGTCAATAAAATTCCGCCTAGCAAAGGCACCATCAACACTATCGAAGCGATTGAAATGCTGCTATCAGAAAACCATGTCGATAGACTCAACGCAATCAAAGGAAAAAATAGGAAGCAGATGGATGCGGTAAATGGGGTGGAAACTTGCCCCAATTTGAAATACGCAACAATCCCACCGACGCTGGCAAATAAACCGAGATAAGCTACCGCTGTAATAGAATCCAACGAAAACTCGGAAACGTTCGGTTGTTCGACCATCATCGACGTTACAAACAGACAAATTGAGGCGGCAAAACTCGGCAATGCATTATAGGTAAGCACTGCGATCCCTTTGCAGTGTTTTTCAACCAACACATACATCACCGCATGTGCCGCCACCGCACCACCTAAAGCTAAAAAGCCGAGAAGATAATTTTCTCCACCTAAGCTCATCTCATTCACCAAAATTAGAATAAGACTACTCACAGCGACCAATAAACCGATAACTTGTACCTTACGCAACCTAAGGCCTAGAAATAGACCGGATGTGATCATCACTGCTATCGGCATATTGGCGAAGATAATTGATGCGAGTCCTGAAGAGATATACTGCTCGCCAAAAATCATTAAGGTAAACGGCACCGCAAAATAAAAAATAGCAACGATGGGCATCCAGACCCTTTTTTCTTTCGGGAACAACAACGGTTGATTAAACCGTTTGGCCAGTAGAAGCAATAATGGAGCGGCAATGAAAAAACGAAGCCCTGTCGCGAATATCGGCGGGATAGTTTTTACGGCAACTTCCATCGCAAGCCATGTCGTCCCCCAAATTAAACAGACTGAGATAAATAGCAGCATAGGTAAACGTTTAAGCATCATCACGCCCCCCTGCAATCGATAAGACAATAGCAGCGTCAGAGCAAGTAACGGATGAAAGCCGTGCTTGTGTGCACAACGTTTGAGTGAACAATGTGAAATTCATTTTATTATTCCAATCACTAAGCGATGTAAATAAGTCTGCTTACTTACATGCATGGTAAATACGCACGGAAAATTCGTGCACAAAAGAGGCTGTAGCGGAATGCTACAAGATTGGAATTACACTATCGGAGGACGATAGAGAGAATGCTGATCAGCACTTAGGTAGAAGTTGATTCGGGGAATATCGACAAGCGATCGATAAGGTGCCGCATAAGACGACAATAGGTTGCCAACAAGACAGCTACCGCACGTTGATCCATGAGAGCAGCATTGGGTATCTCTACAACTCCCACCGGGATCGCAACATCCAGGCTCACCGGTCAAAAATCTATCCGATATCTCATCACTAATATAATCAGAGTCACTCACTTGTGCAGAGAGATGATCAATAGATAAACGCTCAGACAAAACATCAGCACGTACAGAGAAGCTCAATAGTATCGCTACTATTAACGTCATCATAAGTAAGCTGATTGTGGTTAAATTTTTACTTAACACCACGATGTCTCGACTGAAGGAAGTTTATGTTCAGCGCAAAATTAACGACAAATAATAAAATTAGCAATAAGAAAAATGCCCCTTTACACTATTTTACCGAGCAAAAACATGCTGATGTAACAGTGTACTCTGCCTCTCCATAACCAAATTATCCCGAGCTATACTTAGGCCACTGGCCCAATTTAGGAACGCGCTAATAATGTGCCCCCCTCATGCCGTCCTGGTTCAGGAACCATAATTTGAAAACCCTTTTTACTTTACATGTGTAAAGCAAAGGCTCCAGCTGATTGATAATTTTTTTCCCCTAAGCCGTTGTTAGGTTTGAGAACTAGGTCTAGTATTTGTGTAAGAAAATGTAACCATGCGCTTCTGCGTCAATCTCAAACGCCTGACAAAAAGGCGACTAACCTAGTTGGTTTATAACAATGAGTGAAAATACGTCGACTTCCCATTTTATTCGCAATCTTACTATTGCTGTCATCATTGCAGCGATTTTTGCCACCATTAGTTACTTCTATGTTGAACACCAAAAGAATTATCCGAGTACCGATGACGCTTACGTTCACGCCAACGTGATCTACATTGCACCACAGGTCAGCGGCAAGGTATTGAGTGTCAATGTGTCAAACTATCAAAAAGTCAGCCAAGGAGATTTGCTTTACCAAATCGACCCGGCACCGTTCCAAGCTAAACTTGATGAAGCTCGGGCGGCTTATGAAGTTGCGATTCAAAGCAATGCTGCCACCGATGATGCGATTCTCGCAGCCAGTGCTAACGTCAAAAGCACCCTTGCACTCCTTGCGGATGCACAATCAACTTACCGACGCATCGACAACCTAGTCAAAAAACAATTACTCCCTGCACAACAACTTGATGATGCCAAAGCCAAGCTTTCCAGCGCGGAAGAAAACGTGATTGCCGCACGCGCCAATATGTCGCAACTCATCAAAGCTCAAGGCGCACAAGGTGAAGCGGCACCAGAAGTTAAAAAAGCGGCCGCAGCATTGAGCCAAGCGACACTGTCGCTTTCTTATACCAATATCTTCGCATCTAAAAATGGTCATCTAGGCAAATTGAGTGCCCATGCAGGTAGCGTAGTCTCTCCCGGCCAAGCACTAGTGCCTTTGATTGAAGACAATACTTTCTGGGTACAAGCCAACTTCAAAGAAACTCAACTAGAACGTATTACCACCGAGATGCCCGCGACCATTGAGTTGGATCTCTATCCTGATGCGAAATATCACGGTACCGTCAAAGCAATTTCTCCTGCCAGCGGCTCTGCTTTCTCGTTATTGCCGCCAGAAAATGCCACCGGTAACTGGGTAAAAATCCCACAACGTTTTCCGATCTTGATCCATCTCAGCAACGAAACGGAACATCCAGATTTCCCATTGCGCGTAGGGGCCAGTGCAACAGTCACTATCGACACTGTATCTAAGGCACCTATGAAGTCGAATACCGCTCAAACTCAACCTAGCCAGCAAGAGCAGTAGTATGGCGGAACTAGCCCACACCGCTTCTTCAGAGGAGGAAGAAGCCAATGTCATGAGCGAAGGGACGCGAAAACTGGTGACCTTGGCGGTAATGCTCTCCGCCATCATGGTATTGCTGGACATGACCATCGCCAATGTCGCTCTGCCACATATGATGGGGGCGCTGGGTGTAACGTCAGATCAAGTCACTTGGGTACTAACCTCTTACTCAATGGCGGAAGCGATATTTATTCCGCTAGCAAGTTTTCTCGCTCTGAAGTTTGGTATTCGCCGTTTACTGCTGATTTCGGTCAGCGGCTTTGTGGTGACATCGGCGCTATGTGGTCAAGCCGACAGCATTGCTGAAATGGTCACATTCCGCATCATGCAAGGTGCGTTTGGCGCTGCCGTGATCCCTCTTTCCCAATCGATCATGGTGCAGATTTATCCAAAAAGTCAGCGTGGTAAGGCGATGGCACTATTCAGTGTTGGGGTTTTACTTGGCCCGATCCTTGGCCCAACGCTAGGTGGCATCATTACCGAAAACATGGATTGGCGTTGGATTTTTTACGTCAACATGCCGATTGGTGCTATTTGCCTCGCCTTACTCTATTTCTTTGTCAAACTCGATGGACGTGGAGAGAGCAAAATAGATTGGCCACTAGTGATCGCCATGACCATTGGTATCGGCTTGCTGCAAATGGTGCTAGATAGAGGCAACGAAGAGTCTTGGTTCCAATCCAATGAGATTCTACTCGCGGCAATCATCAGTGCTTTCGCCATTGTGTTCTTTGTCAGCCGTTCCATCATGACGAAAGGCGACATTGCCCCGGTGTGGTTATTGCGCGACCGTAACTTAGCCATGTCGTGTATCGTGATGGCGGGTTTCTCAATGGGTATGTTCGGTATTACTCAGCTACAACCCATGATGCTGGAACAACTGCTCAATTACCCGGTTGAAACCACTGGCTTTATGATGGCTCCGCGGGGCTTAACCTCGGCGATTGTCTTGTTGGCTCTCGCGCGTTATATGGACAAAATTGACGCGCGACTATTGATTGTCATCGGCTTATCTCTCAATGCCGCTGGCACCTATTTAATGACGCAATACTCACTGGAAATCAACATCTACTGGATTTTGCTGCCCAGTATTATTCAAGGCGCAGGGATGGGATTGGTGTTTGCACCGTTAAGTCAGTTGGCCTACGCGACACTAGCACCAAAAGACACCATTGGTGGCGCGGTGATCTTTAACTTGTGTCGTACCATTGGTGGTTCGTTTGGTATTTCGATAGTAAATACTTACTTCTCACGTATTCAGCAGAAAGAATGGAATGAGCTCGGCGGCGCTTTATCTCCAACCAATCCAGCGCTGCAGCAAGCAGCTCACGCCCAAGGAACCACCATTACCGATCCAACGTTTCTAGCGCAGATCCAAAACTTACTCCATCAACAATCAACCCTGACGGCATTTGTCTATACCTTTGGCTTCTTGCTGTTCTCGTACTTGTGCTTAATTCCATTACTCGCTTTATTTAAACCCAAGCCCAAGATGGAATAACTAGCGATGAATGCAAGATAGCAATACGTTGATTGACGTGACAACCCGTGATATCGGCTTATCTGAGTATAAAAATAGGAGCCAATAGGCTCCTATTCATTTTAGAGTAAGCCAATCGATTAAAAGTTAAAGGCAAAGCCCGCACCGAAAGCACTCTCGTCAAAATCATAGTTAGAGATAGTAAGGCCATAGCCGGTTTCAGCTTTCAAATACCCATTTAAGCCCTGATAAAGCGGAAAACGCCACGACACTCGATAAGCCCCTTTCTGCCAATCTTTGGTAAATAGATTCGCGATAGTCAGTTTAACTTCATGAGAAACTAACGGTTGCCATCCTAATTCAGCTTCCCCATAGCCCAAAAAATCGACGATATCAGGGTTATAGTTGTTACTACCAATATCTACCCAAGGCTTAAAGCGTAGGGACACGGTATCAAACTGCCATTGCGCATCAACATAAGCTCGATTCCAGCTCACTTCATAATCACCACCAGCGCCATTTGATTGATGCTCAAAACCCACCGATAGTTGCCCAGCATCGTAAGTGAATCGATAGAACAATTCCGGATTGTATTGGTCATCGCGAAAATAGGCCGAATCGTCATACGCTTCCCAATTTGAGCGTTGCGTATAGCCGAGAAAAACACCATGTTCATCCCATGCCAGCAACTTATATTTCACACTTAATTGAAATTGGACAAAGGTATCTTTTGCCGCATGCCCATTGGGATTGAGTGTCTCATAGCGACTCTGGTTGACCTTGCTTTCATGATAAAACGGCAACAGGTAATTATCTCTATGGGCTGAAAAGCGACGTTCTTCTGCATGTATGGTGGAAAAAGGTACCAACACTAACAGCAGCACCAATGTCGTTTTCAATCCTAGTGCCCAATCCACTTTTGACCTCAACATAATGATCCTTTTCATTCACGCGATTCACAGCAGGTAAGTCGCGACTTCCAACAAGGGTAAGTTCCTATGAATAGGAGTATAGAAAAGTCCGACGAATCGGCCATTATTTGTTGATTCTCAATCATCTAACATATTGCAGACAATAAAAAACGAAGCCTCGATTTAATCGAATGGCTTCGTTTCTTGTTAACGCAAGGTTGGGCTAAATCGCTGTGATTAGCTCAAGTGCGCGTAAGCTGTAATAAACGCCGCTTCTTGGAACTGACGTAGACCAGTATCACGGAAGTCAACCATTGGAGCCGTACGCTTAAGCGCTTGCTTGATATCAACCGAACTCATGAACTGAACGTCAAGGCCGTCGATAAGCTGAATCGCAGACTCTAGCTTGAAGCCGATTGCGCTACCAGCAAATTTACCGCGAGTTTCGCGAGTACGGATAACAACACGATCCACTTGGTAATCATCAAGCAGTTTTTTAAATGCGAATTGAAATTCACGCATCTCTTTGTTATCCAAAGAATCCTTGATAATGAACTTTTGAGTTCGACAATCAGGGATGTCCATCATGCTATTACTTTTACTTAACAAGCAGATAATCGCTTCGTTGCTACGTAGCTCAACAGCACAAATTTTCATGTTTTCACCTATCTTTTAGTTAGCCCCTAAGTGTAAGCAAGTTTGCCTGCGATGTCTTTAGGTTAAAGGCGTATAACTGAAAAAAGAGAGCCTGCTTTGCCGCTTCTCGCCTGCGAAAGTGCTCATTAAGTAGCCACAGTGTGGTTATCAATTTGAATCAACACCGCATCAGGTCGCCAGTATTCAAACTCACAATCCATCAATTGGCCATCCTGCTTATAATTAACGCGACAAATTTTCAGCACCGGTTGACCTTCGGCCAAATTCAACGCTTTAGCAACATGACAAGGAGCAGCCGTTGGCACCACATCAAAACGCGAGCGTTTGGTTTCATAACCATACTTCAAGCGATAAATTTCTGTTAATGAATCAGTTAAATTTTCCTGCAAAATGCCCTCAAACAATCCACTTTTAAGCACATTTTCGACGAATAACACTGCTCGGCCATCAATGGTTCTGACACGCTGAATAATATGAATCGGTGTTATTTCACTAATATCGAGGGCTGCGGCATATTCACCCGCCGCCATTTCATTACGTACATCAACTAGCTTGGTTTGCGCAGTTCGCTGCTGATCGCGGATCATTTGGTGAAAATGCGCACGCGAGAGCGGGTTATAACAAACTCGAGGCGGTGACACATACCAACCTCGGCGCTCCTCTCGATAAATCAATCCTTCGGTTTCCAACGCCACCAGCGCATCTTTTATGGTGATCCGAGTGGTTGAAAACAAGCCACTAAGGGCTCTTTCTGACGGCAGTTTTTGCCCTTTGAGCATCACGCCTGAATCAATCTGCTCTCGCAGACTGTGTTTTATTTTTCCCAGTTGAGTTGGTCGCTGCATTGTAATGCTGATCTAGTCCATTGCTTTTGCCAAACAAACTAAGACGCTTTTGTCACAAAAATATGACCGTTAGAAGACGCTTTTATTGTTTTGCTATTTAGCTTCCCTGCCCTGATGAATTGAAATATTACTGCCATTGAAAGTCATTAAAACTGTCAAATAAGTTGCGCCAAAACGTCACATTTCCTGCCTAGCATACAAAACGAACTTACTGACCTAGTCCAAGAGGATAGAGACTATGAAAACTTTGCTAAGTCGTTCCACAGCAGTATCAGCCACTCTGGTTGCCGCCACACTTTCAGTACCTGCGTTCTCAGCATCAAAGGATGATGCCAATTTAGAAGCCCTCATCAAAGCTGCACAGCAAGAAGGGGCGGTTTATAGCGTAGGCATGCCTGACAGTTGGGCAAACTGGAAAGGAACGTGGGCCGACCTCAATGCAAATTACGGTTTGAAGCACCAAGATACCGATATGAGCTCAGCACAAGAAATTGCTAAGTTTGAAGCAGAAAAGAAAAATGCCACCGCAGATATTGGTGATATCGGTTTCGCCTTCGCCCGTGTCGCGGTGAAAAAAGGGGTAACTCAAGCTTATAAACCTACCACTTGGAATGATATTCCTGACTGGGCTAAAGACAAAGATGGCCACTGGGCACTTGCTTATACTGGCACCATTTCTTTTATCGCCAACAACACCCTAGTCGATAATCCACCGAAAAACTGGAGTGACCTATTAACCGGTGATTACAAAGTGACGGTTGGTGATGTGGGCGTTGCCGCGCAAGCCAACAACGCCATTCTTGCGGCCGCCTTTGCCAACGGGGGTGATGAGTCAAACTTAAAACCGGCCATCAAATTCTTCGCGGAACTGGCAAAACAAGGCCGACTTTCTTTTACTGACCCAAACATGGCGACGTTAGAAAAAGGCGAAGTGGAAGTGGCGATCATGTGGGATTTCAACGCGCTGAATTACCGTGACAAAATTGATCGTGAGCGCTTTACCGTCACGATTCCACAAGATGGTTCGGTGATTTCAGGTTACACCACCATCATCAACAAATACGCCAAAAACCCGAATGCAGCAAAGCTAGCTCGTGAATACATCTTCAGCGACCAAGGGCAGATTAACCTTGCTGAAGGCTATGCTCGCCCAATTCGCACCAGCATCACGCTGCCAAAAGCAATCCAAGACAAACTTCTGGAAAACGACCAATACAGTAACGTGCACCCAGTTTCGGACTTCTCTGCTTGGGAAAAATCATCGCGTAAACTGCCACGTCAATGGCAAGAAAGCGTGCTGATCCACCAACAGTAAGACGTCGTCACACTAAGAAGTACGAGAGAACACACCATGAACAACAAGGTCATCCTTGTGGTTCTAGATGGACTGAATTATCAGGTAGCCCGTGATTGCATGGGTTACCTGAATGGTCTGCTAGAACAACAACGCGCAACGCTGTACTCGCTGCAATGTGAATTGCCATCGATGTCGCGCCCTTTGTATGAGTGCATTCTGACTGGGGTTCGCCCCGTCGACAGCGGCATTGTTAACAATCACATTGTGCGCTTATCCCATCATCAATCGATATTTAGTCTCGCGACACAACAAGGTAAAACCACCGCTGCGGCGGCGTATCACTGGGTGAGCGAGCTATACAACCGCGCGCCTTATGACGCGGTGCGTGACCGATTCACTAATGATGAAGCACTCAACATTCAGCATGGCTGCTTCTATCACTGGGATCACTATCCGGATGAAGCACTCTTTTTAGATGCCGAACATTTACGTCAAACCCACAATCCAGATTTCTTGCTGATTCATCCGATGAATATTGATGACTTGGGGCACAAGTTTGGTGTCGATTCACGCCAATATCGTAACAGTGCCCGTCACGCTGACATCCTCTTGTCTGATTATATCGATCGATGGTTGGCCGATGACTACCAAGTGATCATCACCAGTGATCACGGTATGAATAACGACCTTTCCCATGGTGGTATTTTACCAGAAGAACGTGAAGTGCCGATGTTTGTGATTGGCAACAAGTTCACTCATCAGCCTCTGCCATCATCGTCTCAAAACACCATCACGGTGAAACAAACCGAGATATGCGGCACGGTTTGCCAACTGCTTGGTATTGAGCATAACAAACCATATACGCAGGAATTGTTGGCCTTATGAGTAGCACTGTTATTGCGCAGTCAAATACTGCCTCACCCTCGATGTCATTGCGTGTCGTTCGCCAAGCGAAACGCTTAAAACCGGCGCTATGGATTGCACCCTTCGCGCTATTTTTCTATTTGTTTCAACTCGCCCCGATGGGTTGGGTGTTTATCAATAGCTTCATCTATGAAGGTGAGTTTGCATTAGATAATTACATCGAAGTGCTCGATTCTGCTTTTATGATGCAAGCTTTCGGCAACAGTTTGTGGCTAGCCGTTTGGTCAAGCTTATTTGGCCTTGCGATTGCCACTTTACTGGTCTCTTCTCTGCGCCGAATTAACTCCAAACTGCGCGATGCCGTGATTGCGTTTACCAATATGAGCAGTAACTTCTCCGGAGTGCCGCTCGCATTTGCTTTCATCATCATCCTCGGTACCAATGGCGCCATCACATTGCTATTAAAGCAATACGGTTTGCTCGGCAGCTTTGACCTCTATGGCCAATGGGGGTTGCTGGTAATCTACATTTACTTCCAAATTCCATTAGCAGTGCTACTGCTCTACCCTGCCTTTGATGCTCTAAGCGACGATTGGCAAGCGGCCGCGTCATTGCTTGGCGCAAAAACGTGGCAATACTGGTGCAAAGTGGCACTGCCCGTGCTTTCTCCCGCTTTGCTTGGCACCTTTATCATCTTGGTGGCCAATGCGATTGGCGCCTATGCCAGCGTGTATGCCTTAACTTCTGGAAACTACAACGTGATCACCATTCGTATTGCGAGTTTAGTGTCGGGTGACTTGTTCCTCGAGCCCAACCTCGCGGCGGCAATTTCTGTGGTGCTAATGGCCATGCTGGCCTTTATTACTGTGATCAACCAATGGCTGATTTCAAAAAGCTACGCAGGGAAACAATCGCATGCAAAACGTTAATCCTCGCTTTCATCAATCCGTGGTCTATTCGATTGTCACCATCATGCTGATCCCGATTGTGGCGACACTGATTTACTCGCTCTCATCCAGTTGGGGTGCGACCATATTACCCGATGGTTTTACGCTTGATTGGTATACCAACTTACTCACCGACCCGCGCTTTTTGCAGGCTTTTGCGCGATCATTGTTTATTTGTATCGCTTCGCTGGCTTTGAGTGTGGTTCTGGTTTTACCAACCATTTTTGTGGTGTTTTACTATTTCCCTAAGCTCGACAAACTAATGAACATTTTCATTTTATTGCCGTTTGCCGTGCCACCCGTTGTCTCATCCGTTGGCTTGCTACAGCTTTATGCCGATAGCGAAATTGCCTTAATCGGCACGCCATGGATCTTGATTGGCACCTATTTCACCATCGCGCTGCCTTTTATGTATCGTGCGCTTTCAAACAGCTTTGAGGCGATTAATTTGCATGACCTGATGGATGCGGCGCATTTGTTAGGCGCGAGCACCAGCAAAGCCTTCTTGCTGATCATTTTACCCAATTTAAAGAAAGGCTTGATGGCATCACTGTTTCTCTCTTTCTCGTTTTTACTCGGTGAGTTTGTATTCGCGAATATCTTAGTCGGCACTCGCTATGAAACCCTACAGATCTATCTATTTAATATGCGTCAGACCAGTGGACACTTTACATCAGCACTCGTGATGACCTACTTCCTGTTTATTTTCTTACTGACTTGGCTAGCCAGTCGTTTCAGCCAAGGAGCCAAATAATGAGCTACGTAACAGCAAAAAACCTAACCAAACGTTTTGGTGACAACACCGTGTTCGAAAACATCCAATTTAGCATCGAACAAGGCGAATTTATTACCCTACTTGGCCCAAGTGGCTGTGGTAAATCCACCCTACTGCGCAGCCTTGCTGGCCTAAATCCGGTCGATGGTGGCGAAATCTGGGTGAACAACGAAGAGATCACGCAGCAAACGCCACAACAACGCGGCATCGGCATGGTGTTTCAATCCTATGCGCTATTTCCTAATATGACGGTGGAAGGCAACATCGCCTTCGGCCTAAAAATGAAGAAACTGGCCAGTGCTGATATCCAACGTGAGGTGGCTAAAGTGATTGACTTGGTCGATCTCAAAGGCAAAGAAAAGCAGTACCCACATGAGCTTTCTGGCGGGCAACGCCAACGCGTCGCGCTCGCTCGCGCCTTGGTAGTTAAGCCCCGTATCCTGTTGTTGGATGAGCCCCTATCTGCCCTTGATGCCAAGATACGTAAACACTTGCGTCAACAGATCCGCGACATTCAAAAAGAGATGAATTTGACCACCATTTTTGTCACCCATGATCAGGAAGAAGCGATGATCATGTCAGACCGAATCTTCTTAATGAATAAAGGTGAGATCGTTCAAGCGGGTACACCTGAGGAGATTTACACTCAACCAGCTAATGAGTTCGTTGCCGGCTTTATGGGCCATTACAATCTCGTGGAAGCGCATAACGCCAAGCGACTATTTAATATCGATACTGGATGGAAAGTGGCCATTCGCCCTGAGTCTATTTACGTCAAAGAGCAAGGTCGCCACTATGGCAGCCATATTTCTGCTCCTCAAACCGCCACGATTAAAAATCATCAGCTACTTGGCAATGTAATTCGCTATCAAGTAGACGTTGACCAGTGTGAGTTAACCGTCGATTTATTAAACCGTTCATCAGAGCGGCTGCTCGCCAACGGCAGCCAACTTGAACTCCTATTTAACCTCAACGAAATTCAGCCAGTGAGAGCATAACGATGTCGAAACCCCTCTATGTATTTGATATGGATGACACACTTATCGATGGTGATTGCGCGATGATTTGGAATGCGTTCTTAGTGGAAAAAGGCGTCGCAACACAGCCGGATTTTCTGATTGAAGATCGTCGTTTAATGGCACTCTACGCCGCTGGGGAAATGGATATGGAAGACTACCTGCAGTTTTCCATGGCACCACTGGCTGATATACCTATTGAACAGGTTCACGCGCTCGCCGACGAGTGTGTTGATCGCGACATTCTACCTAGGCTATACCCACAAGCAACACAACTTATCGAGCAACTCGCCCATGATGGCTGCGATATGTTGGTGATCTCTGCCAGCGTCACTTTTTTGGTCGAAGCCGTCGTAAAGCGGATCGGGATTCTCCATGCATTAGGCATTGATCTTCTCCAAAATAACGGCTGTTACAGCAGTGATATTCTCGGCGTACCAAGCTATCGTGAAGGCAAAATCACTCGCCTTGAAGCATGGCGACTCGCCCAACAACAGCGATTTTCTCCGATTCACTTCTATAGTGATTCGATTAACGACCTACCGCTGTGTCAGTACGCCGATTTCACCTATCTAGTCAATCCATGCCCACGTTTGTGCGAGCATGCCAGCCAACCAAATTGGCAGCTCCTCAAGTGGGAGAGATAGCACGTCTTCGTCAATAGGCTTCTAGGGCTTTGCTCTTGTATTATCGACAAAGCAAAGCCCCAAAGACTTGTAATTTTAACTTTCTAACTCTATCTATCCTCTATTTCACCACGATCAGAAATGAGCACTTATGTTGTAGGCAAAAACATAGCCTAACGTGATAAACGGCGTAGACTCAATAAAATAAGACAGCCGCTATACTGTCTTTATTCATAAGTTTATAAGTCAGCATAGAAGATCACATTATGGCCTTATCACGTGTAAAGGAAGGAGTGGATGAGCTGTTCGCTGCTCTACCAAAATCAGAAAAAGTGCTGCACGCTTTAATTCTTGTTTGGGTCTTAGCGCAGATCATTACCTCGAATTTCATGCATGTTCATGCGAATACACTGTGGGGAAGCATCAACCTCACAGCTAAGTTGCACGCTTATGGTGGACTTTGCTTACTGCTTATCACATTGGTGTTTGTCTACCGAGTCATTAAACGCCGTACCATTGCCGATATGTACCCTTGGTTATCTGGTAACATCAACCAAATTAAACAAGACATAAAAGTCATTAGCACGTTACGCCTACCCGAATCACAACCAGCAGGTTTAGCGGCGACCGTTGAAGGTTTAGGTCTACTTGCTTTAGTGCTCGCATTATTGACGGGGGCGATATGGTATCTCGTCGCTAGTAACTCCGGCACCGCACCACAACTTCTCGAAATACACAAAACCAGTGTTGGTTTAATCGAAACTTACTTCTACGCACATGGTGGTATGGCACTACTGCACTATATTCACTGGTGGCGTAATAAAGAATAAATATCGACAGATGTAGTTAAGGGGCTTTAAACGCCCCTTTTTTATAATTCAAACGTGATGCTTCGTCTTCTATAAGAACGATTTTAAGCCCTGCGCTAAGCGAGTTACCGCTTCGATAAGCTCTTGTTGATTTGCGTTAGTGAAGTTTAGACGCAACGCCGCAGGAGCACTTTCTGCCTCAGGGTAAAATACTGGGCTTGGCACCACAGCAACCCCCGTTGCGAGTAACTGCTTTGCCAACTCAAAAGTGTCACATTGTGGAAGCGAAACCCAAATGAACATACCGCCATCCACCGCCTTTATCTCGCACAGCTCAGGCAATTGTTGTTTAAGTTCACGATAAAGCGTTTCATAGCGAACTTTGTAAAGCGCCCGAATCGCGTCAATATGAGCTGGAAACTCGACATGCTGCAACAAACCTAACAATAACGCTTGCATCGGCACACTAGAGTGGAGATCCGCGCCTTGCTTGATCTTGATTAGTGGCTCAATAAAGCTTTGCTTACCGCTCACGACGCCTATACGCAGACCCGGTGAGGCAATTTTAGAGAACGAACGCAGCACGATGGAATGTTGTGGACAGAACTCAGATACCATAGGTAAAGCTTCGCCTGTAAAACGCAGTTCGCGATAGGGCGCATCTTCAATAAACGTCACTTGGTATTGTTGGCATAACGCAGCCACTTTCTGTCGCGTGTCTAACGTCCAGCAGACACCTGTCGGATTATGAAAATCCGGCACGGCGTAAAACATTTTTGGTTGGTAGCGAGCAAAGCTTTGCTCAAGCTCTTCGAGATTTGGGCCGAACTCGGTTTGTGAAACGGTGACAATATCAGCCTGAACTAACCCAAACACTTGCATAGCACCAAGATAACTCGGAGCTTCCATCACCACGGTATCACCCGGATTAATGTAAGCACGGGCGATCAGATCAAGCCCCTGCTGAGAGCCTGTCGTCACCATCGCTTGATGTGTATCTGGTAAATGATAGTAATCATTTAAGAAATTCAGTAGTGGCGCATAACCCGCCGTTGAGCCGTACTGAAACACCTCTGGCATATTGGCCAAATTGTTTAACATCGGCTTCATCAAATCAATCGGGAAGGTCGCTTCATCCGGCAAGCCTCCTGCAAGTGAAATGACATTCTTATCACACGCGGCAGCTAGGATCTCCCGAATATAAGAGGACTTAACATTTTGTAATGATTGCGCAATTTCCATGATGTACCTGTCTGATTGTATTTTTCATTGCCAAGCCATCTTTAGGACTTAGTCATAAATACCGACTTCTGTGACTTGAGAGCCTATTTTGCGAAGCGGTGTACAATTTGTTGTGTCTAATGATAATACTGCCTGTTGCATCAAATAATTTGTCCATTTATGCTGTCTAATATGTCCATTTATGCGAATTTTCTTTGTGAACCCACAACACGTTTCCCGAATCAATGATGTGCTTTTTTACATTCATCAAGATATCAGCCAAGAATTGACGGGGAGAGATCTCGCTAAAATTGCCGCCTATTCGGAACAACATTTTCACCGTATTTTTAAACAGGTTGTCGGAGAGTCAATCCACCAATATATCCGGCGAACTCGAATGGAATATGCAGCGAATCAACTGATGTTCGACACTCGCTCCCCCATCATTGAAATTGCCAACAAGTGTGGATTTGTCTCTCTGTCCTCATTCAGTCGTGCTTTTAAAGACACTTTTCATATGGCTCCGGGACAATGGCGCCAGCATGATTTCCAAACAACGGAAAAATCGTATCTAAAAGATCCTGAAATTGCCGCCGCCTATCGCCGAGTCGCACAGCGCCCAACACCTCAAGCCAAAGTCTTAGAAGTGCCCGCTCGCATTACTGCTTATGTACGACATGTGGGCTATAACCGCTCTATCCGTCAGGCGTGGTTGATTCTTAATGCTTGGGCAGAATCAGAAGGACGCAACGTCACTGAGCAATTTGGCCTACACCATTCTAATCCTGCATGGGTTGAACTAAATCAATGCCGCTACGTCGCCTGTATGACGGTTGATAAGCCCGTAAAGGTTCGTGGCATGGTGAATCAAATGGTGATTCCGGGAGGGCTACATGCTGTATTTCGTTTAAAAGGACATTATGGCGAACTGCTTCCACAGATCACGCTGATATTAGAAAAGTGGCTACCTAATTCTGGGTTTAAAATGCGATCAACCTCAGCTTATGTACATTATCACCAGAACCATTTCTTAAACGACACTGAATATTTTGAATTGGATTTCTTCTTACCGATTGGTTTCTTTTAACAGTATAAATATCAAACACAATCAATAAATTAAAATAATCGATAGGACAATTATAATTAGAGCATCTCGTTCCTTATATTGCTGGCTTAAAACTCGATTAGTGTTACATTTTTATTAAAACACAACCTTATCCTGTGCGGTTAACAGTAATAACTAAAAAAAAACGCTGCTAGGCAAACGTTTACAATGAATCTTATAAAAATAACGCCACTGCTTACCTCTACCATACTTGCGCTACCCACTTTGGCGGCGGATTCTCTTGATGACTTGTTAAATATGTCATTAACCTCCTTAGCGGAAACCAAGGTCACTTCAGCCACGCGCAGTTCACAAAGCTTAGCTGATACCCCTGCTGCGGTATACGTGATTACCGCCAAAGAGATTAACCGTTCCGGAGCTCGCTCTGTCGCTGACGCACTCGCACTCGCGCCTGGATTACATGTTGCCAAATACTCCAATTACGATTGGGGCATTAGTGCTCGTGGTAATAATAAGGTGATGAGTAATACCATGTTGGTGATGGTTGATGGTCGCAGTGTCTTTAACCCGATGTTTTCCGGTGTGGACTGGGATCTTATTCCGGTTAGCATTGATAACATCGAACAAATTGAAATCGTTTTAGGCCCAGTAGGGACTACATGGGGTGGCAACGCCGCAGCGGCTGTGATTAACATCATCACCCTTGAAGCCGATAGCGCACTTGAAGCACAGCTTACCGTTAAAACAGGTAACTGGGGTTACAGTGAATACCAAATGCGCCATGCAGCTCAAGTTAGTGACTATGCCTACCTTAGTGGCTACTTTGAATTTGTTGAACATCCCCCATGGACAAGTGATGAGGAGCGCGTTCAACCCAATGATCACTTTACCGTCTATACAGAGCGTTTTGGTGGCCGTTATGACTATCAAAAGCTAGCGCATACATTGAGTGTGCAAGCAGGTGGTATTCGCTCACGTGAAGACTATTTATGGGCTAACTACCGCCCCACTATTTTCTTTCCCGATAATTCCGGCACTCATATGTATGAGACCGAAATGACCATGGAAGAGTACTTTGCTGGTATCCAGCATATTTACGAAATGTCGCCAGAACAGCGTTTAGAAAATGATGTTTGGCTAACCTATAGTGCCAATGATAGTACCCACCGGAACGCAAATTTTTTCAGAGCCGATATCGATACACGAATGGTTTGGGACAACCTTTGGGGAACCCAGTTAACACTAGGTGGCAATCTTCGTCTAATTGATGAAGAACTCGGAATTTACGACGCTCTAGATTTCTATACTATGCCGTATTTACGAATAACGGATGAGCCCAAATTTTTAAACCAAAGTTACGGTATTTATGGAAATTGGAACCTGCCAATCACCGATAATATTACCGCCACCTTTGGTAACCGCTGGCAATACAATAACATTACTGATGAGGTCGACTCTCAGCCACAAGTACGTCTAAGTTACGCACTGTCTGATCAGCAGCAACTCTGGGCGGGTTGGGGTAAAGCCATTGTCACCCCTTCTCGATTAGAGCGAGAAACCGCTTTTCGACGTAATACCCTAATAGAAAATGCTCTATTTAATGACGGTAATCACTATGACTATTATTACTCTGTTGTTGATTGGGGAAATGAAGAACTCAAAACCGAGAGCATTGAAACCTATGAACTAGGATATCGCTTTTGGAATAAAGAGCAGCTGCAGGTGAGTTTAAGCAGTTACTACAGTCAGCATCATAATATTCGAGCTTTAGTTCGCCTCAATGCTTCACAAGTAGTGATTCCTGGCGGCTCTTCAGATGGCACTATTGGTACTGTAATAGAAAATTATAACAATCAATATGTCGACCCATTATGGACAGAAACCTATGGGGCTGAACTGGCAATAAAATGGCAGCCGGCAGAACAACTGCAACTCAATGCTAACTACAGCTATAAGCGTATTATTGGCCACTGTTCTGGGTCTATTTGCGGCTCTAGCGACGCCCCAAGAATCACCGCCACCGTCGAAGGTGTTGGCGCCGATCAAAATACAGAATTTGCTGAAAACATGACGCCGTTTCAAAATGGAACCCAATATTGGGTAACGATTGAATGGGCCGTAGCGCAAGATATATGAGTGAGATTCTATGATTCTACGTTTGTTTCAGCGCCTAAGCCGCCGCTCCATACTGACCTTGGGGCTGATAATTTTCTCTTGTAGTGCACTCGCTAAATACAGCGATGAAGATCTTATGGCGGTCTATTTATACCGCTTTGCGCTGCTGTCTGATTGGCAAGAAACGGGCGTCTCAACTCAACCATTAGAGTTCTGCGTTACTGAGGAGTCTGATGTCGCACTTCGGCTACGAGATATAGTGTTAAGCAAACCCGAGACGGCAACTTATGACAATATTTCGCAAAACCCGACCAGTTCAATTTGCCACATACTGTATGTCGAAGGCGTGGATGAGCAACAAGTTACTCAACTTAAGCTTGATTACCCTCACGCACTGCTTGTCGGCTCCAATAAAGCCTTTATTCAATGCGGTGGCATGATTGCGTTTGTCAAAGTAAACAACCGCATCAAACCCATGATTTCCCGTGAAAACGTGGAACCCAGTCAAATCAAATTGCGTGCACAACTGCTCAGTGTCGCCATCTTAGCAAGTGAGGCCTAACCATGATCACAACTTTAATGGCCGGCCTACCTCTTCGCTATAAAATGATCCTACCAACATGGTTAATGGTCACCTTTATTATTGGCGGCATTGGCGCATTAGCGATTCAATTTAATGTCAGTTCACAAAAAGTGAACCTCGATCATCGCATCAGTGTCCTGACCAAAGCGGTCGCAAACACACTACCAGCGGCTCTAACCTTTGATGATGCTCTATCGGCACAAGAGCAAATCAATAATTTAAGCTTTGACCCGGATATTATTGCCGCGCAGGTTCTTAATAGTGAACAACAAGAATTTATTAATATTCAACGCATTCCACGTGGCTGCGCATGGAATAAAGGGGTTGTGCAATGTCAAACCAAAGAGTTTGAGGTACATAGCACCCCAATTTTGTTGGGTGGAGAACAAATCGGCACATTGAAGGTGTGGGTTTCTTTAGAGTATCTCAAAGCCATGGCACAAAAACTGTGGACTTGGCTATTGGTGATTACACTATCGCTTTCAGTGCTTGCTTGGTTATTTGCACGCTCGCTGCACCGCTTGATCATCACACCATTAAGTACACTGCACCATTCAATGGAAAAAATGACGCGTGACGGGGTACTAAAAAAAGAGCTGCCGATAATGCATGATGATGAGCTCGGAAAGCTCACGGCCTGCTTCAACGAAATGGTAAGTAGCCTACGTGAAAGGGAGCTACAGTTACACTCTGCGCTCGATAGCGTCGAACAAAAAAACCGCTACATCTTTCGTGCGCTTGATGTGATGAAACGTGGCATCGTGGTTGTCTCTCCCGGAGATAAAATCACTTACTGCAACCCAGCGGCAGCCAGAGAGTTGCAAGATATTGATCAGGAGAACAACACACGCAACGTTCTAGAACGCTACTTTGAACCACGCAGTGCAATTGAAGAAGTGCTCGCGGCGATCGAAAACCAGCAGCCATTACCTGCCATCGAAATGCGTGCGATTCAAACCTTGCGCCACTATCAAGTCAGTTGCCATCCAATGGATGAAAACAAACACGTATTGTTACAACTTGAAGACATCACCGAACGTCACTTGGCAGAGCACCGTCGTAAATTAGTCGAATTAATGTTTGAACAAAACCAAGATGCGGTTTTGGTTGTGTCTCGCAACATGACAGTAGAAATGCAAAACCAACAAAGCTATCAATGGTTTGGTCAACTAGATTCACTTTCCGATCTCACATTTGAACACGAATTTGATCGAACTAAACAACTAAAAACACTGCTTAAAAATGGTCGTTTGTCACTAGAATCAAGGATACGAAGTAAAAAAGATTGGCTGCCATGCCAGTTAACGATACGTACC